>JAKSKI010000054.1 GCA_024401865.1 Bacteroidales bacterium | reverse complement strand
GCAGAGGACAAGAAAGGCCAGCTCGTGCTCAGCCACAAGAAGGCCCGCGCCCTCAAGTCCTGGGATAGAGTCAACGAGGCATTCGAGAATGATGAAATCGTCAAGGGATTCGTCAAGACCCGCACCAAGGGCGGTATGATTGTGGACGTGTTCGGTATCGAGGCATTCCTTCCCGGCTCACAGATCGACATCAAGCCCATCCGCGACTACGATGTCTACGTTAACCAGACCATAGATTTCAAGATTGTCAAGATCAATCAGGAGTTCCGCAACGTGGTCGTTTCACACAAGGCTCTTCTTGAGGCCGAGCAGGAGAAGATGCGCGCCGAACTCATCGGCAAGCTCGAGAAGGGACAGATCCTCGAAGGTGTCGTCAAGAACATCACCAACTACGGTGTGTTCGTCGACCTCGGCGGTGTGGACGGTCTCATCCATATCACAGACCTTTCCTGGGGACGTATCAACCACCCCGAGGAGGTTGTCGCACTCGACCAGAAGATCAAGGTCGTCGTGCTTGACTTCAACGAGCAGCAGAAGAGGATTGCACTCGGACTCAAGCAGCTCACCGCTCATCCTTGGGATGCTCTCGACGAGAATCTCAAAGTCGGTGACAAGGTCAAGGGCAAGGTTATCCTCATCGCTGACTACGGTGCATTCATCGAGATCGAACCCGGTGTCGAAGGACTCGTTCACGTGTCCGAGATGTCCTGGAGCCCCCGTCTCCACAGCGCTCAGGAGTTCCTCAAAGTCGGTGACGAAGTCGAGACCCAGATTCTCTCCATCGACCGTGAGGCCCGCAAGATGTCCCTCGGACTCAAGCAGCTCACCGAGAATCCCTGGGAGAACATCCGCGCCAAATATCCCGTCGGAAGCGAGCACAAGGCTACTGTACGCAACATCACCAACTTCGGTGTATTCGCCGAGCTTGAGGACGGCGTAGAGGGACTTGTCCATATCTCCGACCTTTCCTGGAACAAGATCAAGCATCCTTCAGAGGTTGTCGCTCCCGGTGATGTCCTCGATGTCCAGATTCTTGATTTCGACGAGACCAACCATAAGCTCAGCCTTGGCCACAAGCAGCTCACTCCCAACCCTTGGGATGAGATCGAGGCCAAGTTCCCTGTAGGTGTAACAGTTGAGGGCACAGTCGCTTCTCTTACCGACAAGGGTGCAAACATCACCCTCGAGGGAGACGCTGAAGGATTCGCTTTCACCCGTGAGCTCGTCAAGGAAGACGGCAAGCAGGCAGTTGCCGGTGAGACTCTCCAGTTCCGTGTCGTCGAACTCCGCCGCAGTACCCGCCGCATCCTCGTAAGCCACCTCCGTACTTATGCAGAGGTCAAGGAGAAGGCGGCAGCAGCCGAGGTTGAAAATACCAAGAAGGCTATCAAGAAGGTCAACACCACAGTGGAGAAGACCACTCTCGGTGACATCGACGCTCTTGCAGCTCTCAAGGAGAAACTTGAGAAAGGCGAGTAATCCGGATGAACTTCTCTCTTAAGATATTGGGCACGGCTTCGGCCATGCCCTTTTCTGATAGAAATCCAAGCGCTCAGGCCCTTTCCGTGCATGGGCGCTTGTTCTTGATAGACTGCGGCGAGGGAACTCAGCAGCAGTTCCGCAGGATGCACCTCTCTTTCCTGAAAGTGGAGGCCATATTCCTTACTCACATACACGGGGATCACGTTTTCGGTATTTTTGGACTTCTCTCCACTATGGGGATGTACGGTAGAACCCAGGAACTTCATATCTATGCTCCTCAGTCCTTCGCCGGCATTCTCAAGTTTTTCCTTGCATATTTCGGTGACGGCATCAATTTCGGGATAGTTCACCACACACTCAATATGAAGGAACCGGAGGTGGTGCACGTTTCAAGGTGCGTACAGGTCTCCGCGTTCCCTCTCAGGCATAAGATCGACTGTTATGGATTCCGTTTCGACGAGATAAGGACCGCACGTCAGTTGGAAAAGGCTCCTGCCGTGTCCTATGCCTATTGCTCTGACACAATGCCGTTCCCTGAGCTCTCTTCCTGGGTCAGGGGAGTGGATATATTGTACCACGAAGCCACATATGTGAAGTCTATGTCCGACAAGGCCGTCAGCCGTTTCCACTCCACTACCACCGACGCTGCAGCCTGCGCTCTCGCCGCAGGCGCCGGCAAGCTGCTGGTGGGGCATTATTCTTCGCGCATCAGTGATTTTGAAGGATATCTTGCCGAGTGCCGCGAGGTTTTCCCCGAGACCTTTGCTCTGAGCGACGGAGATGTCTTCGATTTTTAGTATCTTGCGGCGATGAAACATCTTCTGCCCATAATTCTGTGCTTCGCGTTTGTCTCCTCGGTTCAGAGCCCTCAAGAGAAGTATATCGAGCAATATGCAGCAGTCGCCGTACGCGAAATGGAGCGTTCGGGCGTGCCTGCATCCATCACATTGGCCCAGGGGTTGCTGGAGTCAAGGGCCGGGCAGTCTCCTCTGGCAAAGGAAGGCAACAACCATTTCGGGATCAAGTGCCACAATGACTGGACAGGCCGGAAGATGTATCAGGATGATGATGCGCGTGGGGAATGTTTCAGGGTGTATCCCGCTCCCGAAAGGTCCTTCGAAGACCATTCGGATTTCCTGAGATACCGTGACAGGTACAAGGGGCTGTTCGAATTGAAACGGACCGACTACAAAGGATGGGCCAGGGGTCTCAAAAAAGCGGGATACGCAACGGATCCGGCTTATGCCGAGAAGTTGATAAAGGTGATTGAGGATTATCGGCTTTACCGTTTCGATACGAAGGCTGAGTCTGTGCCGGAAGCTCCTCTCGAGATAGAGGCTCCCAGGAAGTATGAGGCGCAGTCGTCAAAGGATGGCAGGGAACGCACGGCCTATCGGGAGGAACTTCATTTTGCCACTTCGAGAGCTGTAATGGCCAGGAATGGGGTCCCTTTCGTTGTATCTCTCAAGGGTGATACGTATGCTTCGCTGGCGAACGAATGCGGCCTCTTCGTACGGGAGATTCTTCTGTATAATGACCTCAAGTCAGATACCGGCCTCGAGGAAGGTACAGTCGTGTACCTTCAGATGAAGAAGAGGAAAGGGGAGAAAGGGCTTGACAAATATATCGCCGACCACGACGGAGAGCAGCTCCGGGATATTGCGCAGCGCTTTGCCATAAGGCTGTCATCCCTTTGCAAGATGAATTCCCTCAGGGAAGATGCAGTGCTTCAGGAAGGCGATTCTATAGTGTTGCTATGAAGAAGGTTGCGGTAACAATTGCTGCCATTGCAGCGGTTCTGGGTGCCTTGGTTGCATTCAATTGGTTGAGAGACAACAAACTGCCCGACTTTTCGGAGGAGACGGATTTGTATGTGTATCCCGAAATGCCTGTCAGTGCCATTGCCGACACTTTGATTGCCAATGCGGGTGTCCGTTGGCCGGGGCGTTTGCACAAGGTCTTCGAAAAGCACGAAGTGCCTGTATATTGCAAGCCGGGTCATTATGTCATAAAACCCGGATTTACCGCCGTGTATGTTGCCAGAATGCTCAATAATGGGTGGCAGACTCCGGTCAGGATGGTAATTTCGGGTACGTTGCGGGACAGGGGCCGGATAGCCAGGAAGATTGCCAATCAGATGATGGTGGATTCGGCCACGGTGAGGAATGCATTCGAAGATGAAGAACTGCTCCTGGAGTTCGGATTTACTCCCGAGACCGTGTTTGCGCTGTTTGTCCCCGATACTTATGAGATGTATTGGACGGCGTCGGTGAAGGATATCTTCGAGAAGCAGTATGAGGCGTATGAGGCTTTCTGGACGTCTGACAATCTGGCAAAGGCCCGTAAGTTGGGATTGTCGCAGATGGAAGTCTCAATACTGGCATCCATTGTGAGCGGGGAGACCAATTATGTGCCCGAGATGCCGAAGATTGCGGGCGTATATCTCAACAGACTGCATAAAGGAATGAAGTTGCAGGCGGATCCGACAGTGGCGTTCTGTTTCGGGTACAAGTATAACAGAATCCTCAAACGTATGCTGGCGGTTGATTCGCCGTACAATACTTACAAATATGCCGGTCTGCCTCCGGCTCCCATTTATGTGCCTACGAGGAATACTCTCAATGCCGTGTTGAATCCGGATTACGGTGGAGGGAATCTGTATTTCTGCGCCGATCCTTCATTCAACGGTTCTCATCGTTTTGCCCGTACTTATTCGGAGCATCTCCGGAATGCACGCGCATTCCAGCGGGCGCTTGACAAGGCGGCTTTAAAATAACGGTATCTGTTGAGAGTCTGATGTCAGGTGCGCTTTATCCTGACGACCTGACGGAGGTTGCCGACCTGTGATATGATTTTGTCCAGTTCGGTATTGGAGGGGACAAGCAATCTTATTGAGATTTCGTATGTGCCCAGGCGGTCGTTTTCGTTGACGTTGAAAGCGCGGATGGATGCCTTGAACTGTCCTATTATGTCCATTATGGAACCCAATATCGCGTGATCCAGCTCTGCAGTGATGTTGAGCGTGCACTGGAAGTTGCTGGTCTCGGCATTTTTCTGCCACACTACCTTTTGTATACGGTACGGGTACCTTTCAAGCAATCTGGCGGCATTGGGGCAGGAGATGCGGTGTATCTTGATGCCGTCAGTCCTTGTGACAAATCCGAATACGTCATCGCCGAATACGGGGTTGCAGCATTTTGACATTTTGTAGTCCAGGCCCTTGACATTTTTTGCATTGATGACAAGGATGTCGTCCCCGCTGCCTGATGTGAATTCAGTTTTGCGGACTCCTGTCTCTTCATCGGCCACCGAAGTCTTTTCGGCTTTCTCCGTATGTTTCAGAATGAATGCCTTGACGTCATTTACGTCAATGGTTTCGTCTGCTATGGCGGCGTAGAAATTGATGATAGTCCCGGCTTTCAGGGTTTTGATCATCTCGGCGAGCATATCATCAGGGAACTCGAGTTTCCAGTTCTTGAGCCTTCTTTCAAGCAGTTCGCGGCCTTCGGCTGCCTTTTTGCGCTCGGCGGCATCAAGTTCCTGCTTGATTTTGTTGCGGGCCTTGGAAGTGACAACCCATCCGAGCCAGTCCTTCCCGGGATGCTGGTTCCTGGAGGTGAAGATTTCTACCACATCTCCGGTCTGGAGTTTCTCCTTGATGGGGACGGCCTTGCCGTTCACGCGGCCTCCCGTACATTTGCAGCCCAGGCCGCTGTGAATGCTGAATGCGAAGTCAAGCACTGATGCGCCGGCTCTGAGTATGCGGAGCTCGCCGGTGGGGGTGAAAACAAATATTTCGTCCTTGGGGGGCGCGGGAAGTTCATCGGCTGAAGATGAGCCCCCGTGCTCGAGAGTGTTCCGCACCGATGTAAGCCAGGTGTCCAGGGATTTCTCGCTCTTGATGCCCTTGTAGGACCAGTGGGATGCCATCCCGCTCTCTGCCAGGTCATCCATACGCTTCGTGCGTATCTGGACTTCCAGGTAATTGCCGTCCTCATTCTTGACGGTGATGTGGAGAGATTCGTAGCCGTTGGGCTTGGGGTTGGTGAGCCAGTCGCGCAGTCTCCTGGTATCGGATTCGTATTTCTCGGTCACAAATCCGAACACCTTCCAGCACAGGTCAAGCTCTTCTTCGTGAGTGGTAGCTCCCTCGATGATGAACCTTATGGCGAATACGTCGTAGACGCCCTCGAAAGGGACCTTCTGAACCTGCATCTTGTGATAGATGGAATATGCAGTCTTTGTCCTGACCTTGAGCTTGTATGAAATGCCTTCGTCGGTGAGCCTTTTCTTCAAGGGCTCTATGAACTTCTCGGTCAGCTTGACACGGTCCTTTTCGGTAGCGGTGAGTTTGTTGCTGATGGCTCTGTACTGCTCCGGCTCGGCATATTTGAAATAAATGTTCTCAAGTTCGCTCTTGATGTTGTAAAGTCCGAGCTGATGCGCCAGGGGGATATACAGCATAAGGGTCTCAAGAAGTTTCTGGTCCCTTGATGTCTTGGAAAAGAGGTTGAGGTTCCTCATTATCTCCAACCGGTCCGCTATTTTGATGATGGTGACCCTTGGGTCTGTCGAGTAGCTGACTATGAGTTTCTTGTATCTGTCCGCCTCCAACCGGGTATCCTTAGGTTTGATGGTGGAAATGTGGTTGAGACCGTCCACGATGTTGAGCACCGTGGCGGGGAAACCGTCAAGGGAGATGTCCTTGTGGGCTCTCGATGCTTCGTGCAGGTAGACGGCAGCCACGCAGTCTTCCCCCAGACCTATCTCGTTCCTGACGATATCCGCCACGGCATCGGGATGTCCGATGAAAGGGGTTCCGTTGCCTCTTGTCTCATCCTTGAGTACTTCCAGCGCCAATGAGCGCGCACGGTTTGTCATTTGCTCTTCCATACCTTAAGATATTCCTGCAGCGCCCACATTTCGTCGCGGTAATGCGCTGCTGCATTGAAGTCAAGTTCGGACGCGGCCTTTTTCATCCTGGACTTGTCCTCTTCTATCATTTTCTCGATTTGACTGCGGTCCATGGCTCTTATCACGGGGTCCTGCAGTACGGCCGCAAGGTCTGCTGTCACGAATCCGTTATTGAATGCAGCCCCTTCCTCCCTGCGAGAATCGTGCCCGAATCCCACGCTTACGCTGCCCTTGCCGAGTTCGGAGGGATTGGGGATATAGACAGGGTTGTCATACGAATTGGCGGCGCTGACACGACCGGTCGTGCCGTTCGCCAGACGCGGGTTCAGTTCCGTGGCCAGGGTGTTGGTCTTGGTCTCCACCTGCTTGGGTGTGATATGGTGCAGTTTGTTGTATTCTATCTGCTTCTTGCGGCGTCTGTCGGTCTCGCGTATGGTCTCGTCCATAGCCTTGCTTATGCTGTCGGCATACATTATGACAAGTCCGTTGACATTGCGGGCGGCACGCCCGGCTGTTTGGGTCAGCGCCTTGCCGGTACGGAGGAAGCCTTCTTTGTCTGCATCGAGAATGGCCACGAGCGATACTGACGGGATGTCCAGTCCCTCGCGGAGCAGGTTGACTCCTACCAGTACGTCAAACAGTCCCTGCTTGAAATCCTCTATTATCTCCACTCTCTCTGTGGTGTCCACGTCGGAATGTATGTATCTGACTCTCACGCCAATCCGGTCAAGGTAGGTGTCGAGTTCCTCAGCCATGCGTTTTGTGAGGGTGGTGACTAGAACCCTCTCGTCGGCTTCGCTTCTGCGCCTGATTTCTTCCACCAGGTCATCCACCTGATTCTTGGTCGGTCTGACTTCAATCGGCGGGTCGAGCAGACCTGTGGGCCTGACGACCTGCTCGACGATGAGTCCGCAGGATTTCTGCAGTTCGTAATCGGCAGGGGTGGCGC
The DNA here is from genome assembly GCA_024401865.1 of Bacteroidales bacterium. Taxonomy (GTDB): domain Bacteria; phylum Bacteroidota; class Bacteroidia; order Bacteroidales; family UBA932; genus Cryptobacteroides. Next base: position 2,538 of record JAKSKI010000054.1, on the reverse strand, counting down.
TGACATAGACCTTCTGTCCGGTCAGTGCCTCGAATTCATCGAATTTGAGGGGTCTGTTGTCCGCTGCTGCCGGCAGACGGAATCCATACTCTACAAGCACCGACTTGCGGCTATGGTCCCCGCCGTACATTGCGTGTACCTGAGGAAGAGTGACGTGGCTCTCGTCAATGAAGGTAATGAAATCCTTGGGGAAGTAATCCAGAAGGCAGAACGGCCTCTGGCCTTCCTTCCGCCCGTCGAAATATCTGGAATAGTTCTCTATGCCCGGGCAGTAGCCCATTTCCTTGATCATCTCGAGGTCATATTCCACACGCTGCTTGAGCCGTTTGGCCTCCAGACCCTTGCCTATGCTCTCGAAGTATTCCATCTGTCTGACCAGGTCATCCTGAATGTGGCTGACTGCGGCAATGGTCCGTTCCCTTGTCGTGACGAAATTGTTGGCAGGACATATACTGACCTCGTCAAGGTCTTCGAGCCGTGCTCCGGTGAGAGGGTCGATGAGACTCAGCGCGTCCACCTCGTCTCCGAAGAATTCTATACGCACGGCTTCGTCCGCTCCTCCCAGGAATACATCTACAGTATCTCCGTGTACGCGGAATGTCCCTCTTTTGAAATCGACTTCAGTGCGGCTGTAGAGCGCATCTACAAGTTTATACAGGAGTCCCGTAAGGCTGCGGACCTCGCCCTTGCGCACCATTATGGTCTGCTCGTGGAAGTCATCGGGGTTGCCTATACCGTACAGGCAGCTGACGGAAGATACTACTATGACGTCCCTGCGGCCGCTCATAAGGGCGCTGGCCGCGCTCAGACGGAGTTTCTCAATCTGATCGTTGATGCTGAGATCCTTCTCGATGTAGGTGTCGGTAGTGGGAATATATGCCTCGGGCTGATAGTAATCGTAATATGAGACGAAATATTCGACGGCATTGTGGGGGAAGAATGATTTGAATTCTCCATACAATTGGGCTGCCAGGGTCTTGTTGTGGCTGAGCACGAGAGCCGGTCTCTGGAGATTTGCAATGACGTTGGCCATCGTGAAAGTCTTGCCTGAGCCTGTGACGCCGAGCAGAGTGACGTCCCCGACGCCCTCTTCCAGAGCTTCAGTGAGCTGCCTTATGGCTTCGGGCTGATCGCCGCTCGGGCTGTAGGGGGATTCCAGCTGGAATTTCATAGTGCGTCTCGCTACTTGTCCTGTTGCAAAAATAGAAAAAAAGCATCAAGAATATGCGGAAAAATATGTAAGTTTGCATGATAAGAACCCGTATCGATGAAAAATCACGAAAGAAAGGTCGGGACAGTGTCCCGCGGTATCCGTTGCCCGATAATCAGGGAGGGCGACAATCTTGCAGAAATAGTGGTCAATAGTGTTTTGGAGGCTGCCGAGGATGAAGGATTCAGCCTTCGCGACAGGGATGTAGTCGCCATTACCGAGTCTGTTGTGGCACGTGCCCAGGGCAATTACGCCCCAGTTTCGGCGATAGCCGCGGACGTCAAGGCAAAGACAGGTGGTGACTGCGTGGGCGTGATGTTCCCCATACTGTCGCGCAACCGTTTCGCAATATGTCTCAGAGGCATTGCCAGCGCCTGCCGCAAGATAGTGCTTATGCTCAGCTATCCTTCGGATGAAGTGGGCAACAGCCTGGTGTCACTCGACAGGCTGGACGAGGCCGGGGTGAATCCCTACTCCGACGTGCTTACTCTCGAGCGCTACCGTGAACTGTTCGGAGCGAACCCCCACGAATTCACAGGTGTCGATTACGTGCAGTACTATGGGGATCTCATCCGTGAATGCGGAGCGGAGGTCGAGATAATCTTTGCCAACCGTCCCAAGACAATACTCAATTATACCGATACCGTCATCACCTGCGATATTCATACCCGCAAGCGCACCAAGCGCATTCTGCGTGATGCCGGAGCCAGGGTGGTGCTCGGTCTGGACGACATTCTCACCGAGTCCATCAACGGATGCGGCTTCAATTCGTCATACGGTCTGCTCGGCTCAAACAAGGCTACTGAGGAGACTGTCAAACTCTTCCCTCAGGGCTGCCAACCACTGGTGCTTGACATTCAGAAAAGATTGCTCGATGCCACAGGCAAATGCGTCGAGGTGATGGTCTATGGAGACGGTGCGTTCAAGGACCCCCAGGGCAAAATATGGGAGCTCGCCGACCCTGTAGTGTCGCCTGCGTTTACCGACGGGCTTCGGGGTACTCCTAATGAACTGAAACTCAAGTATCTTGCTGACAACGACTTTGCCAATCTAAGCGGAGAAGCCCTCAGGGCCGCCATCTCCGAGAGTATCAAGGCAAAGGATGCCAACCTCAAGGGCCAGATGGCTTCGGAGGGCACCACACCCCGCCAGCTCACCGACCTTATCGGTTCGCTCTGCGACCTTACTTCGGGTTCAGGTGACAAGGGCACGCCCGTTGTGCTTATCCAGGGCTATTTCGACAATTACACTACAGCCTGACAGGAGTTGTCTGTGGTGGTTTGTCAGCAACTCGGAATAATCAATATTTGATCTTGAAGTAATCCAAG
>JAKSKI010000053.1 GCA_024401865.1 Bacteroidales bacterium | reverse complement strand
GCGCTACCGCACAAGACAATGGAACAATTCTCAAAAGAGGGCCGCAAGCTCAGGCCCAGAAAAGGCACCGCTGACAGCGCGCCCACTTCCAACAGAACGGACAGACCCCGCCGCAGCTTCGGCGACAAGCCGGCATTCAAATCGGACAGACCCCGCCGCAGTTTTGGTGACAAACCCGCATTCGGCTCCGACAGACCCCGCCGCAGTTTTGGTGACAAACCCGCATTCGGCTCCGACAGGCCCCGCCGCAATTTCGGCGACAAACCCGCATTCGGCTCCGACAGGCCCCGCCGCAGCTTCGGTGACAAACCTGCATTCGGCTCCGACAGACCCCACCGCAGCTTCGGAGCAAAGCCGTCGTACGGCCGCAAGCCCTATGGCAGGCGCAACGCCGAATTCAGCCGGGAATCCGATGAGGGCATCAACCGTATGATCAGCCGCAGGCCCGTTCTCGATGACAACCGGGCAATGTCCGACTTCGACTCCGCCCCTACAGCAATCAAGGATGAGGTCCGCCTCAACAAATTCATAGCCAATTCGGGAGTGTGCTCACGTCGCGAAGCCGACACCCTGATCCAGGCCGGCGTAGTCACTGTAAACGGCGAGGTCGTGACCGAACTCGGCACCAAGGTCAACATTTATACCGATGACATCCGTTTCAATGGGGAGAAACTCAAGGGAGAGGAGAAGGTCTACCTTGTGATGAACAAGCCCAAGGGCTATGTCACTACGGCGAGCGACCCTCACGCAGACAAGACTGTAATGGAGCTTCTCAAAGGTTGTGAGGCCAGGGTATTCCCCGTAGGGCGTCTTGACAAGAACACCACCGGTGTCCTGATGTTCACCAACGACGGCGAGATCGCGGAGCGTCTGACCCATCCTTCCTATGACAAGAAGAAGATCTACCAGGTCATTCTGGACAGAAGCCTCGACAAGGAGGATTACGACAAGATACTCGCGGGCATAACTCTCAATGACGGAGACGTCGCCGCCGACGAACTCGAATACATTGACGAAGGCGACCACCGCAAACTGGGCATCGAGATCCATTCAGGCAAGAACAGAATAGTCCGCCGCATATTCGAGAGTCTCGGTTATGACGTACGCGCCCTTGACAGGGTTTATTTTGCGGGCCTTACCAAAAAGGGCCTCAAGAAAGGCGAATGGAGATTCCTCACTGAAGGGGAAGTCAATATTCTCAAAATGGGCGCATATATTTAGATGGCACACAAATCAGGCTTTGTAAATATCATCGGCAATCCCAATGTCGGCAAGTCCACCCTTATGAACGCAATGGTGGGCGAGAAACTGAGCATCGTCACCGCCAAGGCCCAGACAACCCGCCACAGGATTATGGGCATAGTGAACGGGGAGGACTACCAGATAGTCTATTCCGACACGCCAGGCATCCTCAAGCCCAATTACCGTCTCCAGCAGAATATGATGGACTTCGTGGATACGGCCATAGGGGATGCCGACATCATACTGTATGTCACCGACACTATCGAAAAGCCCGACAAGAATCAGGAATACATTCTCAAACTGAGCAGGCTGGACTGCCCCGTGATAGTGGTTGTCAACAAGATAGACATCAGCGGTCAGGACGAGGTGGTCGGAATGCTCCGGTACTGGAAGGAGCAGCTCCCCAAAGCGACAATAATTCCGGCCAGCGCCCGTGAGAAATTCAACCTGGATACAATCCTGGAGACCGTCATCGAGAAACTTCCCGAGAGCCCTTCCTGGTTCGACGAAGATACTTTCACAGACAAGAACCTGAGGTTCTTCGCCTCCGAAATCATCAGGGAGCAGATACTTCTCAACTACAAGGAGGAGATTCCCTACTGCTGCCAGGTGGAGGTCGAGTCCTTCAAGGAAGGCAAGGAGCGCTATGATATCAGCGCGGTAATATACGTGATGCGCGAGTCGCAGAAGGGCATAATAATCGGCAAGGGAGGCTCCGCCCTCAAGAAGACGGGGACAGCTTCCCGTGTGGAAATGGAAGACTTCTTCCAGAAAAAAGTGTTCCTGCAGCTTTTTGTCAAGGTCGACCCCGACTGGAGGGAAAGCCGCAAGGAATTGAGAAAGTTCGGATACGAAGAATAGAAGAATAGATATGAGTGAAGAATTGGACGACATCATTGAGGTTGAGGAGGATATCCCTGTAGGAGAGGGCGAGAACTCCGGGAAATACGACAAATTGCTCGAAGGAGGCTCAGGCAAGTTCAAGCTTTCGGGGATGTTCAGGGACTGGTATCTGGATTACGCTTCATACGTTATCCTCCACCGTGCCGTCCCCCATATAGCCGACGGTCTCAAGCCTGTGCAGCGCAGGGTTCTTCACGCAATGTTCAAGATGGACAACGGTTCGCTGACCAAGGTGGCCAACATCGTGGGTCAGGCGATGCAGTACCATCCCCACGGAGACCAGTCCATTCTGGGCGCTCTGGTCAACCTGGGCCAGAAGGGATTCGTCATTGACTGCCAGGGCAACTGGGGCAACATCCTGACAGGTGACGCCAACGCCGCGCCGCGATACATCGAGGCCAGGCTCAGCAAATTCGCCAAGGAGGTCCTGTTCGACTACAAGATCACCAACACGATGAGCAGTTATGACGGCCGCAATCAGGAGCCGACCGAACTGCCCGTACGGTTCCCCCTCCTGCTTGCCCAGGGAGCTGACGGCATCGGCGTGGGTATGAGTTCCAAGATTCTTCCCCACAACTTCAACGAACTCCTGGACGCATCGATTGCCGTCATCGAGGGCAAGCCCTACGAGATCTTCCCCGACTTCCCCACCGGGGGCTACGCCGACTGCTCCAAGTATATGCAGGGCAAACGCGGAGGTTCCGTCAAGGTGCGCGCCAATATCGAGAAGATAGACAAGAACACCATCGCCATCACGGAGATTCCGTACGGCAAATACACCAAGGACCTGATCGATTCCATCATCAAGGCCAAGGACAAGGGCAAGATCAAGATCAAGAAGATTGAGGATATGACCACCGACAAGGTGGAGATTCTGATCCACCTTCCCAACGACGTATCCCCCGACAAGACCATAGACGCACTCTATGCGTTTACGGACTGCGAGTGCAACATCGCCCCCAATGCCTGCGTCATCGTGGATGACAAGCCGCAGTTCCTCTCCGTCAATGACATTCTCGAATACAGCGCCTTCCATACCAGGGACCTGCTCAGACAGCAGTTGCAGGTCAGGATGGACGAGCTGGAACAATCCTGGCACTATATATCGCTCGAGCGCATATTCTTCGAGAACCGCATCTACAAGATTCTCGAACAGGACCAGGTCAGTTGGGACAAACAGATAGCCGACGTGTTCGACAAGATGAAATCCTACCAGGAGCTCTTCCGTCACGAAATCACGATGGATGACATCCTCAAGCTCGTGGAGAAGCCCGTACGCAAGATTTCCAAATTTGACATAAAGGCAGCTGACGAGAAGATCGCCTCCATTGAGGCCGAGATGAAGAAGGTGCTGTCCGACATAGAGAACATTGACCGCTATACCGTCGACTGGTTCAGGAGTCTGAAGAAGAAATACGGCAAGGACTACCCCAGACGCACCAAACTGACCGGATTCGAAGCAATCGCCGCCACAAGGGTTGTCAACAACAACGCCAAGCTTTATATCAACAGGGCCGAAGGCTTTGTGGGCATAAATCTCAAGAAGGAGGATGGTGTGGAATACCTGTGCGACTGCTCGGATATGTCGGAAGTCATTGTCATTTCCAAGGAAGGCAAATACAAGATTGCCAAGGTGGAGGAGAAATCTTTCTTCTGGAAGGACCTTCTCTACGCCGGAATCTTCAACAGAGGCGACAGCCGCACCATATACAATGTAATATATCGCGAAGGCAAGAGTTCCACATACTACGCCAAACGTTTCAACGTGACGTCGGTCACAAGAGACAAGGAATACGACATCACCACCGGTGCAGAAGGTTCACGTATCGAGTGGTTCTCAGCCAACCACAACGGAGAGGCCGAAACGGTTAAGATCAACCTCCGCCCCCGTCCCAAACTCAAGAAGACCTCTCTGGAGTACGATTTCTCCACATTGGGCATCAAGGGCAAAGGTTCCAGAGGCAACCTGGTCACCAAATTCGCCATCCAGAGGATAAGTCTCAAGAGCAAAGGCGTCAGCACCATTTCCGGCAAGGACATATGGTTTGATGCCGACATCCAGAAACTCAACGAAGACGGCAGAGGTCTGTACCTCGGCCAGTTCAGTGACGGGGACAAGGTGCTGGCAGTGTTCAGGAACGGAACTTTCTACACCACCACCTTCGAACTTGTCAACAAGTATCAGGGAGACCTGCTGCTCATAGAGAAGTTCGACCCGGACAAGACTTTCACGGCCCTCTACTATGACGGGGAAGCCAAGTCGTATTATGTCAAGAGATTCTCATTCGTCGTGAGTGACAACAATCCTGTATCGTTCATCTCCGACGGTGCCAAATCATACCTTGTGGGTCTCAGCGGGGACAGACATCCCCAATACCGCGTCATCTGGAAACTTGAGGACAAGGAGCCCGAGAATTATGATGCGGAGGAATGGATAGGCAAGAAGGGCATAGCCGCAAAGGGCAAGAAATGCGTCGAGCGCGGCGAGGTCAGAGAGGTTCTCTTCATCGAGCCCCTGCACAAGCCCGAAGACGACGTACTGGAACTGGTACCTGTGGCCGAGGGCGAGGCAGAAGCCGAAGTTGTTGAAGAAGTCCCCGAGGAACAGCCCGTCTACAGAGAAACGGTCGAAGAACCCACTCTGTTCTGATGGTCATCACGCTCACAGGATTCATGGGCTGCGGTAAAAGCAGCGTGGGGCGCATCCTGGCCGAACGTCTCGGGTGGAAGTTCACGGACCTTGACGAATATATCGTGCACAAGAAGGGGATGAGCATCACGGACATCTTTGCCACCGAAGGGGAGGAATATTTCAGGGCGCTGGAAGCCGAGTGCGTAAGAGACGTGGTGGTGATGAGCCGGATTACGGGAGAAGATACCGTCCTCGCCCTGGGAGGCGGCACCCTGACATACAGGGCCGTCAGATGGCTTGTTCTCGGTCAGACCGAGAGCGTCCGTCTCAAGGCGTCGCTCTCAACTTGTCTCTCCCGTATCGGGGACTGCACTTCATCCCGTCCACTTCTCGAAGCCGTGAAGGCCGAAGAGGATATCAACGGATTGTTCGAAGCCCGCGAGAGCGTCTACGCCCTCGCCAAGCATACAGTCGACAACGACACCGGCTCCGCATCCGAGGCCGCCGACCGCGTCATTGCGGCCGTCTTCGGCAAAACGCAGTAGAAAACCTTACAGCTTCTGCCATTGCTGGGATTCCCCTATCCCCAACAATGAGCCGTGAATTTCGATTCTATACTTCAGTGTTTCCGTACGATAAATCTGTCCAAAGCGGCCAGCATTGCCGGGAGAACCAGGATAATGAGCATTATGGCAGACAGAGCCCCGAATGTCAGACTCGACAAGATCGAGCAGATGGTGGGATCCGTCAGCAGTTCCGCCATTATGAACGGGGCCAGAATAATAATCAGACCCGAGGTCATTATCGTATGGATCGAGCCCCTGTATGCGTTCTTCAGGGCATCCGCCCTTGGCTGACCGTCCCTGCGGTATCCCAGATAATAATTGGTGTACAGAATGCCGTAATCAATTGTGGCACCCATCAGTATGCTCTGAACTATCAGATAGGCAAGATATAGCATCGTGTGCCCTCCCACCCCGCTGAAGAACACGTTGACATTGACTCCCGTCATAACCGTCATAACCAGAATGGTTGGTATGAGGGCAGACTTGAAAGTCAGAGCCACTATCAGGAAAATCGAGAATATGGTCAGGAGGGTCAGGAGCAGAAGTTCGCGTCTGAAACCGTCTTTCATCTCCTTGTACATCACGGACTCTCCAATAAGACAGTTGTCTGCCCTGCCCAGACGGGCATCGCAGAGTGAAACGGTTTTGTCCACAAACTCAAATGTCCGGGCTGATTCCAGGGGATATGTCGTGACAATGGCCGCCATTGACCATCCGTCCTTGCGGAGCATCCCCATCCCATCATCTACCATAGGACGCAACCCTATGAGCAGGGCGCGCGTATCATCGTCGAGAATGGAGGCGTAGTCATCACTGACCGCCATCACTTCAGACAGATAATCGACAATGCCGTTCAGTGACATCCTTGTATCCGGATCGAAATTGTATTTGCTGCCGTAATATGCAAACATCAGGTTGACCATTCCCTGATCCGCCACGTCAATGCCGGCACGGTGCAACGCCCGGTATATCTGTACCGAGGAATACTTCCTGCCTGAAGCATACATTTCGGCAAGCCGTTCCATAGGGGTCATTTCGGGCATCAGGACCGGATTCGGCTCCATCTCCGTCGTTCCCAACGGCAGTACGGTTCCCAGCGAGTCCTCCTTCACTGCGGGTATCTCCTCCACCCGTGCCACCCTGTAAACCGCCGTATCCGGCATCATGGCAGTGGCCGTCAAGCCGGCATCGGGTGAGGACAATACCGCATCCATCTCCTGCCTGATATAATGCAGGCCTTCAGCCTGCTTGTCACTTATCAGCCTGCGGAGCATCTTATTGCCCAGGACATTCCCTATCATATAGTCGATGAACTCATCCGGAGTCATCTTGCCGTTCCTCTTCTTTGCCATTGCAAAGGCGGCCGATGCCTGGGAACGGCTGAATCCGAGATATTCGGCGATGCCTGTGGAGGTCATCGGGGTGTTCAGCCCCTCTCTGGTGAAATTGTATTTACCCCTGAGCCCGTAAGGGTCGTCACCGCTTTCGTCCTTGTCGGGCTTCGCTATTTCGGCCAGGCTTGTGCGGGGCTCTCCCGGGACAGGCCCGATATCCCCATTCACGGGCTCCTCTGTCTGTACTTCGGCGTCATCCCGTATGCCCGGGGTCGGGTCACCGGCCTTGACTTCGAGTTCGGGGACTTCCGGTTCCGGAACATCCGTCTCAACCCCCGATTCGGGAGTCAAGAATTGTGCGGCCAGAACGCCGACATCCAATCCCTCGGGAAGCAGACCCGATCCGGAGGCATCATCGGCAAGGGCGATCATATCTTCAAAGCTCATTCTTTCATCCCGGAGAGGATGTGTGGCGGCATAATATATAAACCTGATATTGTCCTCTGTCAGAAGCCGGGGGTCGATGTCCGGGACAGTGATGTCGGTACCACCACCCAAAGCGGGCATCAGTGACGCCAGAGAGCTGATATGGCTGTACATCCGGGAGGCTGTCATCTCCTTGTCGAAGAGAGTCGGATAACTGAGCGCCATAATCACCTCCGGATCGAAGGACAGAGAGTCTATCAAGTCGGGTATCCTGTCTTCGGAAGAAGTCCGGTACAATAGCGAGAACGCGTTTTCGGGAGGGAAAGTTTCGTTGATGCGGGATTCCCAGATACTGGCGTAGGACAATTCAGTCCTGCCGGCGAGATACCACGACATTCCGAATGTCAGCACAAAAATGACGGCAAGCGGAGTTCTGAATCTGAGTTCGAAATTTGCGAGCCGGTCCGTAGGCAGGAGGAACACCTTCTTCTCTGTACGTCTGATGCCCTTGAAGCAGATCAGTATAAGAGCGGGAAGGATGGTATAGATTGAGAGCAGACTGAAGAACACGCCTTTGGCAAGGACGATACCCAGGTCCATTCCAATCTTGAATTTCATAAACAGAAGTGCCAGCAAGCCCACTATTGTCGTCAATCCGCTGCTCAGAATCGAAGGTGACGCCTCTCTGATGGACCGGGTCATCGCTTTGTCGATATCCGGTTCGTCGCGCAGTACCTGGCGGAAGCGGTTCATAAGGATGATGGAATAGTCCATCGACAATACAAGCTGGAGGACCGCCACGATGGTGTTGGTCATCATCGAGACACTGGGAAGCAGAGCGTTCGTGCCCATATTGAGCAGGACGGCCATACCGATGGTGACAATGAACAGCAGAGCCTCAACCAGCGACGAACACATAAGGAACAGAATGCCGAATACTATTGCCACTCCGACAATCAGTATCAGCACCATATTATCAGGCATAATGCTGTTGGCATTATGCTCCACGATGACGGAATCCCCATACTCGGAAACAATCCGCGACGCTATCTCCCCGGCATCCGCCCCCTTCTCGACAGAAAGCTGATACAGCGTATGTCCGTCCTTCTCCTTGACGGACACAATTCCAGACACCCCGTCCCTGGCCGCGAGTTCATTCGAGAGCGAATCGCTGTCATCGACCTCCGGGAACATCGCCTTCACATACAAGGCGTTCATATCTATTTCGGGGAAATATGCCTTGAGAGTGTCCACCCCCTGCTTCATGCGGGAATCATCGGGCAGATAACGGGTCATGTCCCCGTTGATATTGATTCTTGGGAGCAACGCCACACAGCAGCCCACGAGGACCGTCATTACGGCAAGGAGTATATATCTGAACCGTCGCGATTTCATTTGCGGGCGCAAATATAGTAAATATCCGTCAATCTCCCCCCCCCTGAGCCTTACCGCTACTTCTGATATTTCAAAGTCTTGCGGTGAATGAGGTCTTCAAGCCAGTCGGGAAGGTGAGTGAGGACGGGTATCCACAGACGGTTCCACCAGTCCGGCACTATGCAGCGACGATGGCGGAACAGAGCTCGAAGCGCACGTCTCGCACAGGACGCTGGCGTAATGAGAGCTCCGGCCTTCAGGCCCAGCGACTGGAAACGCGGGCTCAGTCCATACAGGTCAGTGGCCACTCCGGCAGGACAGACGGCCGTCACGAATACGCCTCTGCGCCGGACTTCCTTTGAGAACGCCACCGAAAAAGACTTTACGTACGCCTTGCTGGCACTGTAGAGAGCTAGTCCCGGCAGGGGCATCCAGATTGAATAGGAAGACATATTGAGGATATGACCTCCTCCTCCGGACACCATGGCTTCGGCAAAAAGCCTGTTCATAAGGGTCAGAGTCAGATTGTGCAGGGTGATAATGCGCCGTATCGTCTCCACCCCGACTTCAGTTATGTCGCAGAACGAGAACTCCCCGGCGTTGTTGACCAGGACGTCGATCCTGTCACCGTGTGAAATGACATCGTCATAAATCTCAAAGGCAGCGCTCTCTCTTGCCAGGTCGGACACAATAGCCCTTGCAGATACCCCGGAAGCGGCCACTTCACCTGCCAAATCAAGCACATCGGGATTCTTGTCAACCAATACAAGTCCGTAACCTTTGGAGGCAAGTTGAAGTGCATATTCCCGTCCTATCCCTCTCGCGGCTCCCGTGACAAGTGCCGTCATTTGATTTTGTCTATCTCGTTCCATAATTTCTGAGGGATGTCATTGCAATTGTGACAGCATATCATCCTGTCGGAATACATTCTTGCCATACAGTAGTCCCTGTGGTCACAGCCGCTTCGAGTGGACATATCGCCACGCCTGAGCTTGTTGACGAAATCAGGGTCATTCACCAGCGCCCTGGCCATCTGGACACACTCGAATCCCTCGTCAAGGACCCTTTCTATGCCTTCCCTGGAGACCAGGCCGCCCACATATACCAGAGGTCCTGCAAGAGCCTTGCGGAACAGCTTTGCCTTCTCCAGGAAGAAGCATTCCTCGAATTCGTACTGTTTTATCATCCTGTCGCCGAAGAGCGAAATGACAATCTTCTGGGGCAGGTCTGCGGGAGGCATGTAGTAGGCCATGCATTTGGTCGGAATCTTGCCGCGCATAACTGCCATAGGCGCCTTGGATACGAATCCGGACGTCAGGACAATGCCGTCTACGCCGTGGCGCTCTATCTCTTTGGCTATCTCGATGGACTCGGGAATCTGAATGCCTCCTTTGAATCCGTCTTCCATATTGTGCTTTACGAGTACCGCCATATTGTACTTGCGGGCCTTCTCCAT
>JAKSKI010000052.1 GCA_024401865.1 Bacteroidales bacterium | reverse complement strand
ACTTCTATCATCCCATTATGACCGAAATGGAGGCTCTGGAATGCCTGCAGGAAGGTCATTTCGGAATTGAGGAACTTGGCGGGGTCACCGACTGGTCAATGGTGTTCAATCCTGCCGAGCGCACAATTCTCTTCAATATGCGTGATGATATGACCACAATCTATACTTTGGATTTGGAAAAAGACCTTGACTGGTAGGCCGAACGCCCGTCCAGAAGCAAAACATCCGCCCGGCAGAAACCGGGCGGATGTTTTTTGCAAGAAGAATTGGAGTATATTGTTTCAGACGTTCTGAAGAACTCTGATAACACTTTCAGGGGACTCCGCCTTGAAGACCGAACTTCCGGCCACGACAACGTCCACGCCGGCTTCCCTGAGGGCTCCGGCATTGGATTCTCCTACACCGCCGTCAACTTCGATGAGGGCTTGCGCTCCCCTGCGGGTGATTTCAGCTTTGAGTTCCATAACGCGATCGATACTTTCGTATATGAACTTCTGTCCGCCAAAACCGGCAAATACGGACATTACGAGGAAGAAATCCGCCTTGCCTATGTATTTGAACAATTTCCTGACGGGAACGTCAGGATCGATGGCGACACCCGCCTTCATCCCGAGAGAATGTATCCTGTCAATGAATTCGGCGGTCTTGCGTCCTGCGGCCTCAAGGTGGAAGGACACGTACTTGACGCCGGTTTGGGCAAGCCTTTCGAACCACCGTTCGGGATGCACCACCATCAGGTGCACGTCAGTGGGGATTTTGGCGATAGGCGCAACGGCATCTATCACCGAGAACCCAAACGATATGTTGGGCACGAAAGTGCCGTCCATCACATCCAGGTGAATCCAGTCGGCACAGGAATTCAACATCATTATGTCTTTCTCAAGATGCAGGAAATCCGCGCTCAGCACGGAGGGAGCTACTTTAAGTTGCATACAACGTCATTCAATAAATCGACAAACTTGGGAAGTGAAGCCAGCTCGAGTTTCTCACCGGGAGCGTGGACGCAGCGCAGTGTCGGTCCGAAGGAAATCATATCCAGTCCGGGGAATTTCTTGAGGAACAGGCCGCATTCGAGACCAGCGTGAATAGCCTTGACCTCCGGTTCCCGGTTGAAAAGTCTGCGGTAACTCTCGACGCATCTCGCCAGAATGGGGGAATCGGGATTGGGGTTCCATCCGGGATATTCGTTCACGTGCCGCACACTCGCTCCTACAGCCTCGAAATTTGCTCTGACCCTTGAGGCTATGTTGCGGCATTCGGCCACGGACGAACTCCTCTGGCTTGTCACGATTTCGAAACGGTTCCCGTTGCGATGGACAGATGCAAGGTTGGTGGATGTCTGCACCAGACCCGGAATGTCCTGGCTCATAGCCTGTACTCCGTGAGGACAGGTATAAAGTGAAGTAAGGAGACCGAGGGTATTTACATAATCCGCCGCGCGCTTCCTTACGGCAGCCGCCGAACAGGTACAGAACACACCGGGGTCGCTGTTGTGGAATTCTTCCCTCAGTTCTGCTGAGAACTTCGCGGCACGGCGTTTGAGGGATGCGGGCGAAGGAACGGCTATGACCGCCTTGCATTCGCGTGCAATTGCATTATGCTTGCCTCCGCCGTCGATGTCAATCAGTTGGAATCCCCGGTCGAACTCGGCATACAGGAACCTTGCCATCTGCTGGACAGCATTCATCCTTTCCTTGTTGATATCGTCTCCGCTATGCCCCCCGAGTCCTCCGCCGACGGTAACGGTCACAGGTACGAGATCCGAACAGACAGGCTCGGGAACAAATCCGATCCGGACTTCGGTATTTACGCCGCCCGCACAGCCGATGAACAGCTGACCCTCGTCTTCCGAATCCAGATTGATGAGGATGCGTCCGGTGAAGAAACCGTCCTTCATATATTCAGCCCCGTCCATGCCCGTCTCTTCAGATATGGTAAATACGGCTTCTATCTTCCCTGTGGGTTCGTCGCTCTCCAGGAGTGCAAGGGCGGCGGCAATGCCGATACCGTCATCAGCTCCAAGAGTCGTATCCTTGGCAATCAGCCATCCGTCCTCTTCGACGTATTTGATGGAATCCTTCAGGAAATCGTGGGCCACGCCTTCATTCTTCTCACAGACCATATCCTGATGTGCCTGGAGCACTACGGTCGGAACGTTCTCCTTGCCTTTGGCAGCTTCCCTTGTGATGCACACATTGCCGATCCCGTCGACTTTGACGTCGAGAGAACGGCTTTTACCCCATTTCGTGAGCCATTCTGTAATACGGGTCTCATCGCCCGATCCACGGGGGACGGTTGTTATTTCCTTGAATATATCAAGAACTCTCTGTGTATCCATAAGTCAGATATAGATGGTTTAGCGTTCCCGGGAAGAGAGCATCTGCTCAATGTCGGTAACATATTTCTTGAATGTACGGTCAATGACCATAAGGTCCCCCACTGTCGTGCAGGCGTGCATCACCGTGGCGTGGTCCTTGCCGCCCAGCTCGGCTCCAATGGTCGAAAGGGAGCAGTTGTAGATCAGATTGCGGCAGATGTACATCGCAATCTGACGGGCCTGGACAATCTGGCGCTTGCGTGTATTGGAAATGATCGCCTCGTCGGAGATATTGAAATACTCGCATACGGTCTGCTTGATCTTCTCTATGGAAATGTCATTCGACTGTTCTCCGACTATATTGCCGACAAGTTTCTCGGCGAGCGAAATCTGGCTGACGTTCCTGTACACTGCGCTGTGGGCGATGACAGACATCAGGACGCCTTCGAGTTCCCTGAAATTGGTTCTGATATTGGTTGCAAGATATTCGAGCAGTTCATCATCGGCAATGATGCCTTCACGGTCACAACGCGAGCGAAGCATGGAGAGCCTGGTATTGTAATCCGGATGGGAGAGCTCCACCGCAAGTCCCCATTTGAACCGGGACAGCAGCCTTTCTTCGAAATTCTGGAGGTCGGCGGGAGCCCTGTCGGATGTCAGGATGAGCTGCTTGCCGTTCTGGTGCAGGTAGTTGAATATGTTGAAGAACGCATTCTGGCTGCTCTTGCCGGCAAGGTCCTGGATATCGTCCACAATAAGAACGTCGATCTTCATATAATAGGCCAGAAAATCGGTGAGCTTGTTGCGGACGGTGACCGCATCCATATATTGCGTCTTGAACTCGTTGCCTGTGACATAGAGCACCACAAGATCGGGATACTTGTCCTTGATGGCAATGCCGATAGCCTGGGCGATATGAGTCTTGCCGAGTCCGGGTCCGCCGAATATGAAAAGAGGGTTGAAAGGTGTCTTGCCCGGTGCGTTGGATATGTTTACGCCGGCGGTGTATGCCATTTTGTTGCACTCGCCTTCCACAAGGTTCTCGAAACAATACTCAGGATTGAGTCTCGGATTGATCTTGACTTTGTGGATGCCGGGATATACGAAAGGACCGGGGTTGGATGAAGGCTGGCAGTTGACGGCGACCTCGTTGTTCTCTGGAACGGGACCATGCAGGGCATTGACCTTCATCTCCGGCTGGCCGGATACCGGTCTGATGACATACCTCAACTTGACGTCAGGGCCCAGAACCCTCCTCAGTGTCTTGCGCATTATATCTATGAAGGAAGACTCGAGATATTCGATGAACCAATGACTCGGAACTTCAAGCATCAGTTCGGAATTCTCAAGAGAGACTGGCCTGATCGGTTTGAACCAGGTCGCAAACTGCTGAGGTTCGATGTTCTGCGAAATTATGCGCAGACACTCCTCCCAGGCAGCTATATGTCTTCCTTCAATTTGCATTTATTTGTACGGAAATAAAGTGGTGCAAAAATGGAGGAAAAAATGTTACAAAAAAAATAATTTTGCTATTGTAAATATAGTTTTTTTGTCCTAAATCAAATAAACTCAACTCATTTAGCGTCAGTTATCAATCAGCTGATTTACAATAGTATAAATATCATCAAAACTACGCACAACGCACTGTGATGCATTTGTCAATTTATAATAATTATAAATTATCAAAATGCGGCTAATTCTTCGTTGCAGCGGGTTGTAGAACGGACGAATCAGCTTCCGATACAACAACCATAAAAGCATCGGGATATTTTGACCTGATGGATTTGAAATTTTGTCTGGCTTCAGACTCCGATGCCGAACAACCGATGATATATTTATAGAGTCCGTTCACTTCCACAATACGGGGTGCGAAGCCCAGGAAAGACTTGTCGCTTGGGCTAAGCAGTTTCTTGACGGCCATTATCTGAGTGCCATATAAGACTTTGGCAGCGGGGACTGTCGCAGGGGCTGGTGAGGGGGCAGGAGCCGGAGCCTGTGTCTGAGCAGGTGTGGCAGTATGGGGCTGCTCTTCCCTCTCGATATTGACACTGGCATCATAACGGCCCTTGTATATGCTGAACGCATCGAAAAGTCTGTCGGCGATGAGGTCGCGGTTGGACTCCTGCCTGAGCACTTCGATATCGGAAGGATTGGACAGGAAGCCGATTTCGACCAGCACTGAAGGCATTGCGGTCTTCCACAGTACAAGGAAAGGATTCTGCCATATGCCTTTGTTGGATTTGATGGGGCCGGTATTGAGCTGCTCCGAAATTATCTGGGCAAGCTCGAGGCTCTGTTCGAGATGCGAGTTCTGCATAAGCTGCATAAAGATGAATGACTCCGGATCCGCCGGGTCGAACCCCTGGTAGGTGGTGTTGTAGTCATTCTCCAGCATAATCACGGAGTTCTCCTGACGGCAGACATCCATATTGTACGCGAACAGATCCCTGTCCTTGTTGGAGGACTGTCCCAGCACGTGTACCGAATAGCCGTGCGGGGACTGGCTCTTGGAGGAATTGATATGAATCGATATGAAAAGGTCCGCACCGGCCTTGTTGGCGCATTGTGCCCTGTCGGCAAGCGCCACGAACTTGTCCGCCGGACGTGACTGGATAACCTGGACGTCGGGATATGCCTCGCTTATCTTCCTGGCAAGCCTGCCTGTAATATCCAGTGTCAGTGTCTTCTCGTATGTCCTCTTGTCGGGACTTACGGCACCGGGATCTGTGCCTCCGTGACCGGCATCCAGCACAACGGTCTTCAACCCGATGTGGTCCGCACCGGCAAGGTTTATGCAAAGTGATAAACCCGCGATTATTCCAATTGCTCTTTTCAGAATATTTGACTATATTTGTTGACTGCAAATTTAACAATAAATCTGCATTTGAAGAATAATAAGTTAATACTTGTGTGCCTGGTCGCGCTTGCAGTCATAGGATTCGACGCATCAGCCCAACATACAGGACGACGCAAAACCCCAGCTGCTGCCACAAGCCCCTTCTCTTCCAACGTTTTTGTAAAGAAGATTGTCGAGCCGGATTCTCTCGAACTGGCCCGACGGGACTCCGTACATCGCGCCGACTCCCTCTTCAAAGCGGATTCCGCTGCTCTTCAGAGCAAGAGTTCTCTCGCCAAACCGGCATTCTCATCAGCCAGGGATTCAATCGTCGAAGTCTTCACCAACGGGCAGAGGATGATCTATTACTATGGAGACGTGAGCGTCAAATATGATGACGTGGAGCTCAAAGCTGAACGTATGGACTATAATATGTCAACCGGTTCGGTGTATGCGCACGGTGTATACGACTCGCTCAAGGGCGAATGGACAGGTCGTCCCGTGATGACTCAGGCCGGCCAGAGGTTCGACATACAGGAAGCCCGGTACAATTTCAACACGCGTCAGGCCTATCTCACCAATATCGTCACCACGGAGGAAGACGGCATCCTGCACGGCAAGACGGTCAAGATGATGGAGGACAGGTCCATCAATGTCTCTGACGGCAAATACACAGTCTGCGATGCCGAGAACCCGCATTATTACCTTGGACTGACTGTCGCCAAGGTGATGACCGAGCCGTCCCGCAAGATCATATTCGGACCTGCCTACCTTGTCGTGGAGGACGTGGTCCTGCCCATCGGACTCCCCTACGGATTCGTTCCCAAAAGGCCCGAACGCGCAACCGGTCTGCTGATGCCGACCATCGGCGAGGAAGAGGCCCGAGGCTTCTATATGAGGGACCTCGGTATGTACTTCGTTTTCGGTGATTTCATGGACCTCTCGCTCACAGGCTCGTATTATACGCTCGGTTCGTGGGCCGTCGACCTCAATTCAAGGTACAAGATCAAATACAAGGCCAACGGAGACATCTCACTTACCTATTCCGATGACCGTACGGGCGAAAAGGGCAGCGCGGACTATTTCCAGAGTACCAACTTCGCATTCAAATGGACCCACTCCCAGGATCCGAAGGCTCATCCCGGCACGTCGTTTTCGGCATCGGTCAATTTCTCCAGCCCTTCCAACAACAGGTTCAACTCCCACTCTGTGACCGAGGCACTGCAGAACCAGGCTTCATCGTCAATCTCCTATTCCAAAAACTGGAACGGCAAGTTCAACCTCAGCATCAACGGCCTCCACAGCCAGAATTCAAGGGACAGTTCGTACGTGTTCACCCTTCCCAACATCACCTTCTCGATGAGCACCATATACCCGTTCAAACGCAAGGTGAGAGTCGGCAAGGAGAAAATATACGAGAAGATTTCCATAGGTTACAACACCTCGCTCCAGAACAAGGTCAACTTCAAGGCATCCGAATTCGGCAATATGGACATTGCGGACAGGATGCAGAGCGGAATGACGCACAACTTCAATCTTGGTCTGCCCACCTTCCAGCTCTTCAAGTACATAACGGTCAATCCTGCTTTCAATTATGGCATGAACTGGTTCTTCCGCGCTTCGGAGGCTGTGTACAATCCGGAGACCGACAGGGTTGAGATGGTGCAGGGCAAGGCCTTCAACCATTTCGGCATAACGCAGAACTACTCAGGTTCGATATCGGCCAGCACTCGCCTGTACGGTATGTACCAGTTCGGCAATTACAGCCACATCCAGGCCATACGGCACGTCATCTCACCTTCAGTGAGCATAAATCTCAGTCCGGAGCTGGGCACTTATGCCAACGGTTACCGCACCCTCAAATATACGGACCGGGAGGGACTGGAGAAGGAATATCAGTACAACATATACAGCGGCCAGATATATTCCGCTCCTGCTTCGGGCAAATCTGCCACCGCCTCCATCAACATAGGCAACAATCTCGAGGCGAAGGTACGAGACTACGCAGACACCACGGGTAAAGGGTTCAAGAAGGTCAAGCTCATAGACCAGTTCAACATCAACACCGGTTACAATTTCCTCAGGGACTCCTTGAGAATGAATCCTGTCTCGCTGACAATGACCACTTCCCTGTTCGGCAAGCTCAACATCAGCGCCAGCGCCGCATTCGATCCCTATGCCTGTGACGAGCAAGGCCGTAAATACAATGATTTTGCCATCAACAACGGCCAGGGATTGCTCAGGCTTACCAATGCAAGCGCCTCACTGGCATATTCCCTGTCCGGCAAGGGTGCCATCAACGGCAATGACGGCAAGAGGGACGTCGAAGGCGGCGGCGCCGTAAAGGGAGCGGCGGACTATTACCAGAGAGTTTATTACCATCCCGTGACGGGCGAATACATACCGGGAGGATGGGTCTACTACAACAATCCCAACGCCCCCTGGACGCTTAATCTGAGCTATTCGCTCAATTATACCAAATCATACAGCAAGAATTCTTTCGACAACATAATGCAGACCCTGAGTCTGTCCGGAAACATCAAGCTCACCCCGAGGATGTCCATTAATATGAACACGGGCGTAGACCTCAAGGCCATGCGTATAACCACGACTCAAATCAGCGCGACGTATGACCTGCACTGTTTCCACATATCTGTATCCTGGGTGCCTACAGGTACCTGGAAATCATACAGTTTCCAGATTTGCGCCAATGCTGCCGCACTGGCGGATCTGCTGAAATACAAGAAGAGTACATCATTCTGGGACAAATAGCAAACTATATCAATTAAATATCATGATTCACAAATTAGACGAGCTCACAAAGATGAGTAGAGAGCAGCTCGAGACAATTGCTGAGGCTCACAATATCAAGGTCAGCAAAAAAATCGACAATGATAACCTTGCCTATGCAATCCTCGACGTGGAAGCAAAGGAAGTGTCAGTAAAGCCCGTTGAACCCACCAAACCCAAGGGACGTCGCGGCAGACCTCCCAAAGTCAAGGACACCCCCGCACCCGCACCGGAGCTTAAGGAAGTGACCGCGGAAGCGGCGGCTACAGAGCCTGCGGCTCCCGTTGAGAGCGTAACCGGGACGGATGCGTCAAAGTCCGCAAATCCCCAACGCAAGGAGAGGAAAAAGCCGGGACGCCAGCCCAAAGCCGAGGCAAAGCCTGAACAGGCTCCACAGGTTCAGCCTCAGGCACAGCCTCAAAATCCTCCCAAACCCAAAATGCCCGAATTCGAAGGCACAGTGGAGTCTACCGGTGTGCTTGAGATAATGCCGGACGGTTACGGATTCCTGCGTTCTTCGGATTACAATTATCTCAATTCGCCCGATGACATCTATGTGTCGCAACAGCAGATCAAAGCCAATGCGCTCAAGAGCGGCGATACTGTAACAGGCGAAATACGTCCACCGAAGGAAGGCGACAAGTACTTCCCTCTCGTAAAGATAAAGTACATCAACGGACGCACCCCGGAATTCATCCGCGACAGGGTGCCGTTCGATTTCCTGACACCTCTCTTCCCCGACGAGAAGTTCAATCTTCTGGGCAACGGTCACGACAAGGACGTATCCTGCCGTATCGTGGATATGTTCGCCCCTATTGGCAAGGGCCAGCGTATGCTCATTGTAGCGCAGCCCAAGACCGGCAAGACCATGCTCCTCAAGTCTCTGGCCAACGCCATCGCTGACAATCACCCCGAAGTCTATATGATTGTGCTTCTCATCGACGAGCGGCCGGAGGAGGTGACGGACATGCAGCGCAGCGTCAAGGCTGAGGTGGTTGCATCCACATTCGACGAGCCGGCAGAGCATCACGTAAAGGTTGCCAATATGGTCATAGAAAAGGCGCGCAGGCTCGTGGAATGCGGACACGACGTAGTGATTATGCTGGACTCCATAACACGTCTGGGACGTGCCTACAATACCGTTCAGCCTGCATCAGGCAAGGTGCTCACCGGAGGTATCGACGCCAACGCGCTCCAGAAACCCAAGCGTTTCTTCGGTGCCGCACGCAATATCGAGGGTGGCGGTTCGCTCACCATTCTCGCAACAGCCCTCACTGAGACAGGAAGCAAACAGGACGATATCGTCTACGAGGAATTCAAAGGCACCGGCAACTCCGAGATCCAACTTGACCGCAACCTCGCCAACCGCCGTATATTCCCCGCCGTCAACATACTTCTGTCCGGCACGAGACGCGACGACCTGCTGCTCAACAAGGCTGCGGCTTCCAGGATATGGATACTCCGTAAACTTCTTGCCGAGATGAATCCCAGCGAAGCGATGAATTTCATGCTCTCGCTTATGGATGAATTCAAGACCAATTCAGACCTCCTGGACAATATGAACAAGGTCTCGTCACGCGACTTCAAGCATTCGGACTACTAGGGAATGATACGCGTATTCTGCAGCAACACAGGCACTTCGAAGGAGTTCCAGGAAGGCGTCTCCCTTCTTGAAACTATAGAAGCCTTCGGACTGGAACAGCCATATCCCATCCTCGGCGCCAAGGTCAACTATGTCGTAGAAGGGCTCAAATACAGACTCTACAACAACAAGGATGTCGAATTCCTTGACTACGGCTCCTATGCCGGGAGGAGCATATATTGCCGCTCGCTGTGTTTCCTCCTTGCCAAAGCCTCGGATGACGTCTGTCCTGGCAGCCGCATAACGATGCGCCGCCCCATCTCCAAGGGATACTTCTGTGAGCTGGAAAAGCCTGACGGAAGCGCCGTCACAGTAGAAGAAATAGAGGCCATACGCTGCAGGATGAAGGAAATCGTAGCGGAAGACGCGCCTTTCCACAGACACGAAGTCAGGACCGAAGAAGCCGTCGGAATCTTCCGCAAACTCGGCTTCGACGACAAGGTCAGCCTGCTTTCGACCTCGGGGACGGTTTATACCAAATACTACACGCTGCTGGGATATGCGGATATGTACTACAATCCCCTCCTGCCGTCCACTTCATACCTTAATGTCTGGGACGTAATCCCTTTCAACGGAGGTATGCTCCTGAAAGTGCCGGACAGGCACAATCCCTGCCAGCTCGCGCCTCAGAGACAGGAGCCAAAGACTTTCGAGGTTCTGAAGGAAAGCCTCAAATGGAACCGGATAATGGGCCTCAAGAATGTCGGCGATGTGAACATAGCTTGCAGGAACGGGCGCGCGACTGAACTGATCCAGGTGTCAGAAGCTCTCCAGGAGAGGAAAATCGTACAGATTGCAGAAGAGATCGAACGCCGTTACTACGGGCCGGAAAAGACCCGTGTGGTGCTTATCACCGGACCTTCCAGTTCCGGCAAGACAACGGTCTGCAAACGTCTCAGCATACAGCTGAAGGCCTGCGGTCTGCGGCCGATTTCATTCTCCACGGACGATTATTTCGTCAACAGGGTCGAAACTCCCCTGCTGCCTGACGGCAACTACGATTTCGACAATTTCGATACGGTCGACCACGAGGCTCTCCAGAAAGACGTCCTCAGACTGCTGGACGGAGAGGAAGTGCAGGTGCCCGAATACAATTTCGTCACAGGCATACGCGAATACAACGGCAAGACCC
>JAKSKI010000051.1 GCA_024401865.1 Bacteroidales bacterium | reverse complement strand
TCAAAATAGTATATATTTGTGACTGTAAAGCTTATTTACATTTTGCTATGTTGCTCTCAAAGGAAATAGTAGTCTATTTGAATCTTGCAGGCTGTCGGGTCAAGCAGTACACGTCCAATATATTGAAGAAAAACAATATCAACCTTACTCCAGAGCAGTTTCTGACGATAGATATCCTGTGGAATCAGGGGGCGATGTCACAGACTTCCCTGGCAGAGCAGATGCAGAAGGACAAGAATTCCATCACCCAGCTTGTGGATGCCTTGGAGGGCAAGGGCTTTGTCTGCCGTAAACGGGACAAGAATGACCGCCGCTCAAACACGGTCGTCCTGACTGAAAAGGCGGAAAAAATCAAAGATGAGACCAAGCAGTTCGGTGTCTCGATGCTGGATGAAATGCTGGAAGGCATAGATGAAAAAGAGTTGCGAAGTTTCCTTGCAACCCTCAAAAAGATAACGGAGGCGATGAAACAGGCCGACTGATCAGCCGAAAAGCGCCTTTACGCGTGCAATTACCTCTGAGGAAGGCGTTTCCGGTTCGATTTCCAGGTCACTTTTCTTGAAAACAAATCCGTTGCTCATAGCGGCGAGCGTGCCTCCTCCCGTGCAGTTGAGCATAACGTAATCCTCCTTTGCAACTATCCCTTCTCCGACCGCTTTCGCGAGAGAGGCGACAGCCACACAGGCGGCCGGCAACAGTTCATAGCCCTCAAGATTGCGATACTGCATCATCCAGTACATTATGTCATTGTTATCCGCGAGGAACACGTCTCCATTGCTGGCTTTCAGAACGTCAAACAATCCTCCCTCAATGCTGTACGGCGGTTTTCTGTTTGACAGAACTTTTGCGAGGATGATTTCAGCCTGACGGCGTCCCGCATCCGGGTCAAGAGGAAGCAGGCCTTTTGAACCGGCTTTCCAGGAATCATAAATCAGGGAGAAAGGGGCGTTCTGCCCTACGAAGACTCTCATATTGTTCGCTCCGAATCTGCCGTCATCTGCCAACCTGCAGGCATTCTCCCAGGCGGCGATAGCTCCGGTGCCGGAGCCTACGGCCTGGAAATATGCATCGGGAATCCTCCCTGTCACTTCGGCAAAGCTCAGCAGGGTAGTACCCATTCCGTCACGTCTGGCGATGTTTTTCGCGCCTCCTTCAAGAATGAAGCCCGGGTCCTCAGCCAGTTTCTCGCCTATGCTGATGGCATCGTAATAGTCGCATCCGTGCGGCACGGTTACGAGTTTTACGCATTTGTGGAGTTTCTTTGAAAACCACAGGTCGTGGAGGTTGTCAGCAGGGACGCAAATCACGACCGGAATCCTGTTGTCGGAGCAGACTTGTGCGAACGCCCTTGCAGTATTGCCGGCAGACTGTACGACAAGAATTCTCTTTTCGTCGGCCTCAAGCCTGGCCAGAACGGAAAAGGCTTCCGTTTCCTTGAAGGAGCAGGTCCTGAACCGAGCCCCTATCTTGGGATTCCATCCGGAGAATGTAATGTACAGATTGTCCAGACCGAGATGCTTTCCGAGTCCTTCCGATTTGTACGTTACAGGTGCGCAGGAATTCTTCAGGGTTCTTTTGACCGGCATCCAGTCCGCATATCTGTATATGCCGTCCAATCCGGGCCGCGGTGAAAAAGTCTTATTCTGATAAACAGCACGTATCAGGGAGGGGGTCTTGCCCTCCGGATCTGTCAAAGTCCATCCTTTGTCCTCAAATTCGTGACCGTTACTCAGGTTGAGCAACTTGTAATTTGTTTTTTTGAATCTCATATCTTTTCCGTTTGTTCGTCGATTATCTGTGCCAGATCCTTGACCGGACGGTCAGAGTATCTGGAGAAAGTGGCAAGGCATAGAGGACAGGCCGTCGCAATGGCGTCAGCCTTGCTTCCATAAAGGTTTTCCAGTGAGGCGCGGGTGATTTTCTCCCTCCTTGAAAAGTCCAGGGACAGGGAGCCGAGCGACCCCCCGCAGCAGATGCTCTCCTCGCGGTTCTTCGGCGCTTCGGCAATACCTGCGGCTTTTGATATCAATTTGCGGGGAGTCTCATAGATTCCGCATCCCCGTCCCAGTTCGCAAGGATCGTGGAATACATAACAAGCATCGCTCTTCTCGAAACACAGAAGTCCCTTATCCATCAGCTCGCAGAAATAATCCGCATAATGGACTACCCGTATTCCCGGAAGCCTGTAGTTTTCCTTGAATTCGCGGTAGCATATGGGGCAGCTTACCAGAAGGACAGCTGCGCCGCTCCCGATGATCAGTTCCTCGTTCCTTCTGACCAGTTGGGACGCTTCCTTCAGCCGTCCTGCTGTATGAAGCGGCCTTCCGCAGCACAAACCACCATCCCGGTCCATCCATTCGTAATCAATGCCTGCCTTTTTCAGGATGGATTCCACGCTCCGGCCTGTCTTGGGCGTGAGAGCTGTCATACAACCGGAGAAATAAAGCACTTTGTTCTCTGCCCGGACAACGGTGGCGGTTCCGGCATCGGAGAAGTCCGGGGCGATATTGTACTTCCGTGCCGCTCTGGCAAGTATCCTGAGCCTTGGGCCGTCAACTCCCACCTGGCAGACCGAGGTGCATTTCCCGCAGAGCAGACATTTGTCGCTGATTTCCCTGACCCTTTCCCGGTTGCCGCGGCGGAACTGCCTTGTCAGATAAACAGTGCTGTCCTTAAGATTAGCCGGGTCTGCATTCATCGGGCACGCATCGATGCAGACCCCGCAGTTGGGACAACTGTCCGCCTGCACACGGGCCATTCCTTTGTGAGGCCTGGTGATGCCCACTCCCGCATTCCTGAAAGTTATCAGCAGCATCTCTGCCGGGATGTGCAGATATCGCCCGAAAGGCAGCACCACCATAAAGATGCAGAGCGCAATCGAATATGCCCACCAGAGGGAGACGGAGAGGTCTCCGGCTCTCGCGCATTGTTCGGCGAGAAACCTGAGAGGGAATATCGCCCACAGCGAATACAGACCGATCAGGTTGTATAAGGTCGGGCGGGTGGTTCTTCTCATTCCGAAGATGCGAGACCAGAACCGTTTGATGATGGCAAGCGAAATTCCGGCAAGGACAAGAATCAGGAAGCCGTCCATAATCCGGGATATCCAGGTGTGCTGGCCGCCTTCGATGAAATAGTCGAAGAATATGGGATAATAGAAGGTGCCGAGCCTCTCCGGGAAGAACATCAGCACTTGCAGATGCCCCAGGAGTATGATCATGAACCACCCGAAGGCTATGCTGGAATGCATGAACCCAAGAAGTCTGTTCCGTTTCCAAAGCCTGACGTGGATGAGGCAGTCCAGAATTATGTCAATGGTGTTCTTGACAATGAGATTCGGATGCAGCAGGGAGAGAAACCATTTCTTTCTGTCCGTTCCGTCGAGTTCCCGGACCGCTATCACGGCCTTGATGAGGCAAACGCCGAGCACGAACACCATTCCTGCAAGGAAAGGTATTACGAAAGGATGGAAACCTGTGGTGAACCTCTCAGTCATAAATGCTGCAGATTGACAATATCAGGTGCCTGGTATTGATGCCTCGAGGACATACCATAGTGCATTTCCCGCAGAGCATGCAGCACTGGAGCATGCGGTGGATATCCTGTCCCCTCCGTACGGCAAGGAGAATCTTTCTGACGCTCATCCCTGAGAGAGAACCTGCCGGACAGGTGGCGCTGCAGGAACCGCAGCCTATGCAGACGGCCGCTCCCTTTTCGAGCCTGCACAGCTGTTCGAAACGTCCTTCGTCGACCTTTTGAAGGTCCAGGGTGGAACTCCTGCTTAGTGTGAAACCGAAATCCGTCATAGGCTTTCAAGATATGAGTGGATGGCAAGGGCGGCGCTTCTGGCTTCCGCCACGGTTTCTGGAACGGTTTTCGGCCCTGTGCAGGCACCGGCATAATAGATTCCCGGGCGGTTGGATTCTATTACGGCATACTCGTTGTCTGCGCTGCGCAGGAATCCGTCGCTGTCGGTCTCAAGGCCGGCCATGTCCGAGAGCTCCTCTATACTCCGGTTGCGGACAATCCCGGACATCAGGACCAGCAGGTCCAGACAGACCTTGAGAGGCTTTCCCGAAAGGGTGTCCTCCGCTTTCAGCTGGAGTCTGCCGTCAAAGGTCTCTCCGACCTCGGACACCCGTCCTCGTATGAATTGGATGCCGTAATCCCTCTGGGCATTGACGTAGAAGTCTTCGTATTTCTTGCCGAAAAGCCTCAGGTCCATATAGAAGCAATAGACCTTGGCGTAGGGGAAGCGCTCCTTCATTTCTATCGCCTGCTTGATAGCGGTTGCGCAGCAGACTTTCGAACACTGTCCGTTGCAGGCTTTCAGGTCTCTTGAACCTACACAATGTACGAATCCTATGCTTTCCGGTACTTTCGGCACTCTCCGGTCTTCCTTGCCCGAGAACCAGGCTTCCAGGTCTGAATTGGTGATGACGCGGTCATACACTCCATAGCCGTATTCTTCTTTCTTTGCGGCATCGAACAGATTGAATCCTGTGGCGAAGAGCAGCGCAGAGGCATTGATGACGATACCGTTGCTCAACTTCAGGCTGTAGCCGTCCACGAGACGGTTCAGCGATATCACCCTTGTATCAGTGAAGATGTTAGCTCCGCTGATTTCGGATTGGAGCCTGGCCGTCAGGTTCTTCGCCGATGACATGTCGGGGAACAGCTTGTGCCAGGATGCGACGTGACCTCCCAGCGTTCTTGAAGCCTCTACGAGTATGGGTGTGTGGCCCAGGGCGAGGAGAGCCTTCGCCGCTTCCATTCCGGCTATGCCGCCTCCGATTATCACTATGTTTCCGTTCATATCAAAAGCATTTTAAGGAACTCGGAAGTTCCGGACGCAGAATGTCTTCGCGGTTCAGTCCCAGATACTTCGCCGCCGGGTCGTATTCCACTCCCATCTTGTCGAGCAGCGGCTCAACGGCAACCTGGTGAAGCTGGAGCCCGAGGTCCCAGGGGTCATAACCGAGGACCAGGCCTGCGAGCTCCTCGTAAGTGAGCACCGGGATGCCGAAACCGTTCTCTCCGTAGGTTTTCCCGGTCTGTTCCGCAATCACATATTGCCATCTGTCCAGAAAATACGGACATCCTGGGCAATTCGTTATGATGGCGTCCGGGTGGAACGGTTCCATGGACTCGAACTTCTTATGGGTGTTTGACAAACTGTAGCTGCGGTTAGCCTTGACGTGATATTGGCGGAACCCGTAACCGCAGCAATGGCGTCTTTCGGGGTAATCCACGACCTGACCGCCCCAACTTTCGATCATTCCTGCCAGAACATAAGGGTATTCAGCCCCTCCCACAGCTTTTGACGGGAACATCTTCGCGTAGTGGCAGCCGATGTGCTCGACGATTCTCAGCGGCTCTCCTGTTGCGGCATTCACCAGTTTGTAAATGGCTTTGGCTGCTATCTCGTTGCGCCAGTGATAGATAAGGTCGCTGGAGTGGGCCAGGTATCTGGGCTTTTCAAATTCCCTGCGGCAGGCTTTCCACAGATTGTCCCGAATCTTCGCTTCGAGTTCCGGGAATTCTCTCCAGGTTTCGAGGATTTCGGCGTAGTTGCCGAAGGACGTGATGCAGCTCGGGCAGTAATTCTCGTAACCGGCTTCTGTCATCAGGGCGAACTGGCGGGCGACGATGGTCATTGCGGTCTCCTGTGGAATGGTGTCGCAGTGATAGGCGATGCCTCCGCAGGTGGTGTGATGCGGGGTCTCGTATATGTCCTTTCCGAGAACGTTCCTTGTGATTTCGGTGAACATCCTCTCACTTGCGGGGAAGAAATTCTGGCGTATGCAGCTGCGTACATAATACCAGCTGTCATCCGGAATATCTTTCTGATATTCACTCCATATCCTCTGCTTGCCTTCGTATATCATCCGTTGAAATGTTTGTCGCTGCAATACTCGAATGCCGTCTTTTCATAGTCCCGGATGTCCATCCCCATCTCGGCGGCCTTTTTCCGGGAATGCTCTTCCACGATGCGAATCCTTTCGGTTCCGCCGCTCACGTCGAAAATCGCCTTCAGTTCATCAAGCGATTCCTGAGGGATTTTTCTGAGGATGCCGGGACCTTCTCCCATATAGTTGGCCCCTTGCCTCGCGAGACTTTTCTCAAGATGCTCCGTATGCCATTTCCACACCGGGCCGGATTCTTTGTGGTCTTCCCATTTGAAACTTTCCGGATGGATGCAGTATCCGTATTTTAGGATGTTCCCCGTCATAATGTGAGTGAGAGGAAGCATCTGGCGGCCTTTTTCTGATTCGGTGAAATAACCGAGCCGTATGCTGAGGTCACGCAGGGCCATCACCACCAGGCCCGGTCCGTTCTTGCGCGGACACCTTGTCACGCAACTCATACACTCTCCGCAATACCAGATGGTGTCGGATTTCAGGAGCGCTTCTATCTGCCCGTCGTCGCGGGACTGGACGGTGTCCACAATCCTCCTCGGGTCATATCTGTAAAACTCGGCGGCCGGACAGATGGCTGTGCAGGTTCCGCAGTTGATGCAGTTGTGAAAGCCTTCCCTGAACCTGTAATCCTTGCTCAATTCTTCAAACAGATTCTTCATCACACAGCTTTGATTTTCTTCACGAGCCTTGCGCAGATGTCTGGGAAGAAACGTTTCACATAGACCATCATCAATTCCGAGCTTCCGACCAGCACTTCGTTCTTCCGCTTCTCAATGGCGGGGACAATGATCCTTGCGGCTTTCTCGGGCGAGAGACCCTTGTCCTGCCCGGGATCCATCTTCCCGTGTCTGACTCCTCCCTTGTCAAGGGCGTTGATGGAAATGTCAGTCCTGACTCTTCCGGGACATACGAAAGTGACAGATATGCCTTTGTCGTGATTCTCAGCGCGAAGCGTTTCGAAAAAGCCATAGAGTGCGTGTTTGGAAGCACTGTAGGCACACCTGAGGGGAAAGCCGAAACGGCCTGCTATGGATGTCGTGACGGCAATCCGGCCTCCACCGTTGTCTGTCATCAGAGGAAGAATCGCCTCGGCCAGCGCTACTGGGGCGAAGAAATTCACCTCCATGATTTTCCTTACCATTGGAAGGGGAGTGTCCTCGACTCTTGTCCTCTGGCTGATTCCGGCATTGCAGAAAAGGATGTCAATCCCGCCGAATGTGTCCCAGGCTTCACGGGAAAGAAGTTTTATCCCGGCCGGTTCGCTCAGATCGTACGGCAGGACTCTTACTCCCGAGGCTCCTTCCCTGCGACAGCGGTCTGCGACGGCTTCCAGCTTCTCTCTGGATGAGGAAGTAAGGACAAGTTTGCATCCCTGTGCGGCATATCTGTACGCGCAGGCTTCACCGATGCCTGAAGAGGCTCCTGTTATCCAGACGGTCCGCATATTATCTGATAAGTGCTTTGTCTGCGAATCCCGTGTCATATTCTCCCTTCTCAAGCCGGACCTTGATGTCCTTGAATGCGGCCAGCGTTCTGTCCACGTCTTCTACGCTGTGGGCGGCTGTCGGGATAATGCGGAAAATGAGCATTCCCGGAGGTATGACTGGATATGTGACGATTGAGCAGAATATGTGATAGTTCTCCCGGAGGTCAACGGCTATGTTCGTCGCCTGGTCCACGCCGCATTTGAGATGGACGGGGGTTACGCAGGCTTCTGCGGGGCCTATCTCGTATCCGAGTTCGCGGAATCCGTTCTGGAGCCTGCGGGTCACTTCCCAGAGATGCGCCCTGCGCCGGTCTCCCTCGGGACTGTCGATTATTTCAAGACGCTTCAGGCATCCCTCGACTATGGGCATGGGAAGAGCCTTGGCGTACATCTGTGATCGCATATTGTAGCGTAAATATGTGATTATGTCTTTCTCCGATGCCACGAAACCGCCGATTGTCGCCATTGACTTGGCGTATGCTCCGATATAAAGGTCCACCCCGTCCATTACTCCGAAGTGCTCCGAAGTGCCTCTTCCGTGCGGCCCCATCACTCCGAAACCGTGAGCGTCGTCGATCATAAAGCGGAAGTTGTATTTCTTCTTGAGTGCTACAATCTGATCCAGGATGCCCAGAGCGCCCGTCATTCCGAAAACGCCTTCGGTAATCACGAGAATCCCTCCTCCGCTCTGGTTTGCCACCTCTGTGGCCTTGGCCAGCACCCGGTCGCAGTCTTCGATGTTGTTGTGGCGGAATTTGTATTTCTCTCCAATGTGCAGGCGGATTCCGTCCAACAGGCACGCGTGGCATTCCGCATCATAGACGATGACGTCGTGACGGCTTACGAGGGAGTCTATGGTGGAGAGGATGCCCTGGTAACCGAAGTTGAAGAGAAATGCCGCTTCTTTCTTTTCGAATTCAGCGAGCCGGCGCTCGAGTTTCTCGTGAAGCGCAGTCTGGCCGGTCATCATACGGCTTCCCATAGGGTAGGCCATACCCCATTTGGCCGCGGCCTCGGCATCTGCCTTCCTTATTTCGGGGTGATTGGCCAGTCCCAGATAATTGTTCAGACTCCAGCAGAGAACGTCCTGCCCGTTGAACTTCATATATGGACCCAGCTCTCCTTCGAGTTTCGGGAAAGCGAAATAACCGTCCGCCTTTTCTCTGTACTGGCCTATCGGCCCTCCGGATGATTCACGGATTTTCTGAAAAATGTCTTTTTGCATTGCAGTATTATTTTTGTCTGGAAACCAGCCCCATCATTCTGAAAAGGAATTTGGGAAGTTGTCTGTGTCTGTCGCGTCTGTTCATATCTATGTAGAGGCCGAGCTTGCCGATGACCGGTACTTTCTGCGTCTCGACGAATTCGATAAGAGTGCCGTCAGGGTCCTCTATGTAGGTGAAACGCCCTGATGCTTCCCCCATATCGAACCGTTCTCCGTCAGGGCAGCTGTCAACCGTGAACGGGTGGCCTTTCGATGTGCAGAAGGCCTTCAGCTCATCCATTCCCGTGACGTCATAGCATATCTGGATGAAGCCTGGATCTCCCCAGAAGCGGCCTTCGTAGATTTTCGCCGGAGTGCGCTCCAGGGGCTGGACCAGTTCTATGACGTTTGTGCCGAGAAGACCGGAGAAAGCGCCGTCCGGCATCCCGCTTTTCCCAAGAAGCACACGGCGGTATCTTTCGCCCGAGGCGGGCATCACCGACCAGTCGCCGAATGTGCCGGTATCGTCATAGATTATCTTGTCGTAGCCCATAATCTCCCGGTAGAACGTTACCGAACGCTCCATATCCCTTACACCGACAAGGGCGCCAGCTATGCCTCCGCAGAGTTTGTGGTCTTCGATGAAAATGTCTTTCCTCTCAATTATCTGGAAAGTGTTGCCGAAAGGGTCCGTTACATAGAAACACGGAGTCCCGGCAGGGTCCTGAGAGACGGGGGAGCATCTGTCATATTTTGAGGAGAGTTCCCGATGAAAGCCCGCGACATCGCGGCATTTGACCTTTGCAGCGAAGATTCCCGTGTCCCCGACTGCAATGGCAGAGCCGTATGGAACGGGTGTCCTTTCCGAATACTGCCAGATTTCCAGTCCTCCGCCACCTTGAAGGTTGACCGCTATGCAGGCATGGCGTTTCTGGGCCTTGCCGCCGGTGTAGGGGAGCATTCTCTCCGCAACTGTATCATCTTCAAGGATTTTGACATCAAATCCGAACATCCTGATGTACCATTCCCAGGATTGCCTGAAATTGCTCGTTCCGACTCCGACCTGCTGGATGGAAGATATGGTATAAGCACACATAGTATTTGCATTTACTAAATAGTAAGTGCAAATATAGTATAAGTATTTACTAAATAAAAAAAGAAATATAATTTTCGTATATTTGTAGAGTGAAAACAAAGAAACTAATAGCATTGTTCGGACTGTGCGCGCTCATTTTCAGCGCGTGCTCCGGGTCCGTGAAGGATATTGAGGTCACTTCCTTCAATATCATATCCGCCACTCCGAGAGGTATCAATGAGCTTTATGCAACCATCGAGCTGGGCATAAAGAATCCCATAATGGCATTCACGGTTCAGAATGTGGAGGGTACCATCAAGATTGACGGCAATCCCTGCATAGTGCTGACCTCGGACCAGCTGCTGGTTGACGGCAATACCGAAAAAGCATATCTTGTTCCGGTCAAGGGCCGTCTCTCAAATGATTTCAACCCCTGGCAGCTGCTCGACCTCCTGAATGAAAAGGACTTCAGCAAGCTCACGGTTGACGCGACCGCGAAAGTTGCGCTGCGCTCCGGGATTGGCAAGAATATTGTTGTCAAGGATATGCCTCTCGATAAATTGTTGAAAAAGGAATGATAAGGAAAATCTGCAGCCTGACCCTCAGTCTGTTTGCTCTTGCCTTTGCGGCCGGAGCCCAGACTCCCGCCGGTTATACGATAGTCGACTCGCTCGTGTTTACCAGGATGCCCGTGCTTGACACCACGCTGGTGGGCCGGAGCATATTCTCGATTATGCCCGACAACGTGACCGTCTATCAGTCTGATGCCGTTAGGAACGCCGTTTCAACAAGAATCGCCGCCAATGAGGGGGCCAATTTCAACGGCTACCGCATCAGGATATATTTCGACAACAACCAGAATGCCAGGTCGGCATCCTCTGCTGTACTGAACCGCTTCAAGGCGTCTCACCCCGACATTCCTGCGTACAGGACGTTCGACAGCCCGAATTTCAAGGTGACGGTGGGGGATTTCAGGACCAGGTCGGAGGCTTTGGCCGCATTGAAGGACATTCAGGCGGAATACCCTTCCGCTTTCATAATCAGGGAGAAGTTCAAATATCCCGAACTGCCGTTCTCGGCTGATGAGTACAGGGTGGATACATTGAAGGTTTTACGCAGATTCTGACGATATGTTGAAGCAGGGACTTGAACTCAAGCAGACTCAGAAACTCTCTCCTCTCCAGATACAGAC
>JAKSKI010000050.1 GCA_024401865.1 Bacteroidales bacterium | reverse complement strand
ACATAGTGGGCATTGTTGAGATATATGACCCAGCACTCCTCGTGCCTGAGACCTTTGAAGGATGGTCGCAGCAGGTCATAGGCGATGTCCGGGGATGTGACAGGTTTGTGCCGCAGGCCGGACCCCTCGGAGGCAAACCGTCTCCCGAGTTCGAGGGCCGCCTTGACGGAAAGGGCCTTGAGCGGTCCCAGACCCTTCATCGCCATCATCCTGTCCACGCTCATCGAGAAAAGCCCGGTCAGGTTGCCGCCGGCTTCGGACAACAGTCTCCGGGACAGGTCCAGGGCATTTTCTCCGGCACTGCCGCTGCGCAGGATGACGGCCAGAAGTTCGCCGTCGCTGAGGGCATCCGGCCCAATATGCATCATCTTCTCCCGGGGACGCTCCGCGGCTCCCATTTCCAACATCTTCATGATCCGACCTGCCCCGACAAGACGGGACCTGCCGAAGATAAGGCCATTAAACGTAAAAAAGCTTTAGAAACCGAAAAACCACGCTATGCCGGTTCGCAGATCAGCGTCGCCTGAGTGCAGTCGGTCACTTTGACCTTGACGAGGTCTCCCGCTTTGTGGGAGCGGTCATTCCATACGCACATCTTGTTCGTGCCCGTACGCCCGCAGAGCTGGTCATTGCCCTTCTTGGACGGCCCCTCCACAAGCACCTCGAATGTCTTGCCCACGTCACGGCGGTTGCTGTCCAGACTCAGGCTGTTCTGCAGGGCTATTATCTCCTCCAGACGCCTGGTCTTTGTCTGAAGGTCGACATCATCGGGATATTTCCTGGCAGCCAGCGTGCCGGGCCTCTCGGAATAGTAGAACATATAAGCTGCGTCGAATTTCACTTTTCTGAACAGATTCAGCGTGTCTTCGTGGTCTTCCCCGGTCTCGGAGCAGAATCCGGCTATGACGTCGGTGGTGATGGCGCAGTCGGGCATTACGGAACGTATTTTCGAGACACGGTCAAGATACCATTCGCGGGTGTAGCGGCGTCTCATCTTCTCGAGTATCCTGTTTGAACCGGACTGGACGGGAAGATGGATGTGGTGGCAGATGTTGGGATAGGCAGCCATCGTATATATCACCTCATCCGAGATGTCCTGAGGATTCGACGTGGAGAATCTAACCCTCAGTCCGGGGCTGACCTCAGCCACCATTGCCAGCAGCTGGGCGAATGTGGTGCCTTCGAAATTGTATGAATCGACGTTCTGCCCCAGAAGGGTCACTTCCCGGTATCCGCGTTCGTGGCAGTCGCAGGCTTCGCGCACTATGGAACGGAAGTCACGGCTTCTCTCGGCGCCGCGGGTGAAAGGGACCACACAGTATGAGCAGACATTGTTGCAGCCCCGCATTATAGAAATGAACGCCGAGACTCCGTTGCTGTCAGTCCTGACGGGAATTATGTCGGCATAGGTCTCATCTCTCGAAAGGCTGACGGCAATTCCCGGAATACCTTCTTCCGCCCCCTTCAGCAACTCGGGGAGTTTGCGGTACGAATCCGGTCCGGCAACAACGTCCACCTTGCCCGAATCGGTCAGCGCGTTCTTGAGCCGCTCCGCCATGCATCCCAGTATTCCGATGATGACC
This sequence comes from Bacteroidales bacterium, assembly GCA_024401865.1. Taxonomy (GTDB): domain Bacteria; phylum Bacteroidota; class Bacteroidia; order Bacteroidales; family UBA932; genus Cryptobacteroides. The sequence continues at coordinate 9,362 of JAKSKI010000050.1, read as the reverse complement.
TTGCGCCTGCGCTTCTGGAGATTGAACTGCTCCAACCGTCCCCAAATGCGCTGCTCGGCATTGTCCCTGACCGAACAGGTGTTGGCCATTATGATGTCGGCGTCATCCATTCTGTCAGTCCTGACGTATCCGGCCTCTGCCAGAATGGCAAAGACTACTTCGGTGTCATTGACATTCATCTGACAGCCGTATGTCTCGATGTAAACCTTTTTCATTGTCGCGCAAAGATAGAGATTTTTCTTATCTTTGTGAATCTGTTATGAAGAAGCTTTTAACAATATTGTGCGTTTGCACAGCCCTGCTGTCATCCTGCAGCGGAGGCGTCAAAGACATCAGACTGACATCGTTCGACATCATTTCAGTGACGCCGCGCGGATTGAATGAACTCTATGCGATGGTGGAGCTGGGCATACACAATCCTATGGTCGCATTCACTCTTGAGGATGCCCGCGGAGTCATCAAGATGGAAGGGCAGCCCTGCATAGTGTTGAGTGCGGACCAGCTTCTTGTGGACGGCAATAAGGACAAGGTCTACGTGCTGCCGGTCAAGGGCCGTTTCGATGAGACGTTCAATCCCTGGCAGCTGCTGTCACTGCTCAAGGACAAGGATTTCAGCAGGTTTACGGTGGACGTGAGTGCAAAGGTGTCACTCCGCTCCGGCATTGGCAAGGATATTGTAATCAACGATATGCCGTTAGATAAACTCCTGAGGCACTGATGAAGAAGTTTGTTGCAGTTATGGCGGTTCTTGCCGCCTTTGTGCCGGGCCTGTTTGCTCAGGTGCCGGAAGGATACGGTGTGGTGGACTCCCTTGTGTTCACCAGGACATCCATGGTCGACACCACTCTTGTGGGAAGAAGCATTTTTGCCATTATGCCTGCTGGTGTGACGGTATTCCAGTCCGATGAGGTGCGCGAATCGGTCTACAGGAGAATAGGGGAGAATGACATCTCCAACTTCAACGGATACAGGATAAGGATATATTTCGACAACAGCCAGCATGCCAGGGAAGAATCCTCTTCGGTAATGTACCGGTTCAAGTTGAAATTTCCCGAAATGTCAGCCTACAGGACATTCGACAGCCCCAATTTCAAGGTGACGGTGGGGGATTTCCGCACCCGTTCGGAGGCTCTTTCGGCTCTGAAGCGCATTCAGGCGGATTTCAGGTCAGCCTTCATCGTGAGGGAAAAATTCAAATACCCGGCGCTTGAGGGCGAACAGGATTTCCGAGTGGATACCCTGAGGGTGATGCGAAAATTGTAATCGTATGTTGAAACAGGGACTCGAACTCAAGCAGACGCAGAAGCTCTCTCCCATCCAGATTCAGACAATAAAGCTTATTGAATTGCCGATTCAGGAATTGGAGCAGAGGGTCCGTTCTGTGCTTGAGGAGAATCCTGTTCTGGATGACACGCCTTCCGGCTCGGGAGATGATGACAGCCCCAAGGATGTTTCCCTGGATGAATTGAAAGAGGATGATTATATCCCCTCATACAGGCTCAAGGTAAGGAACTGGGGCAATGACGCGCGTCCGGAATACAATACGTTTTCTGTCAAGGACAGTTTCACCCAGAGTCTCGAGAGACAGCTGGGATATCGCAATCTGACCCAGAGACAGCGCGAAATAGGCAGTTTCATAATTGGCAGCCTGGATGACAAAGGCTATCTGCGCAGGGATATCGATTCTCTCGTGGATGATCTGGCATTCCGCGCCGGCATCGAGGCCGGTCCGGAAGAGGTTCTTGAGATGCTTGCGGTCATACAGGAGTTCGAGCCGACCGGAGTGGGCGCCAGGGATTTGCGGGAGTGCCTGCTTCTCCAGTTGGATGCGATGGACCAGACCACGGATGTCGTCAATGCGGAACGCATCCTTGAAGAGGAATTCGCCGAATTCTCAAACAGGCATTTCCAGAAGATAATGTCGAGGCTGGGACTCAGCGAGGAACAGCTGAAGTCGGCGATGGACAGGATAGTGAGGCTCAATCCGTCTCCCGGAGGTCAGGTCGATGACTCGTATGAAAGTGAAACCCAACAGATAGTACCGGATTTCGTCCTTGACCAGGAGGACGGCAAGCTCGTCTTCACGATGCCCCGGTGTTCTATCCCCGAACTCAGAATCAACAGAAGGTATGCCGAAATGCTCGAACAGTCCAAGGGCTCGTCCGAAAGGGCCCAGAAGGAGGCGGTGGCATTTGTCAAGCAGAAACTTGATTCGGCCAAGTGGTTCATTGAAGCCCTGAAACAGAGGCAGAACACCCTTCAGAAGACAATGCAGGCCATTCTGGATTATCAGTACGAATATTTTCTGGACGGCGATGAGTCCAAACTCAAGCCTATGGTGCTTAAGGATATTGCCGAGAAGACAGGATTTGATATCTCCACCATTTCAAGGGTGGTCAACAGCAAGTATATCGAGACTCATTTCGGTATATTCCCTCTCAAATATTTCTTCTCCGAGGGAATGGAGAACCAGGAAGGAGAGGAGGTGTCCACAAGGGAACTCAAGAATGCCCTCCAGGCCTGCGTGGATGCAGAGGACAAGAAAAAGCCGCTCACGGATGAGCAGCTTGTAGAAGAAATGACCAGGCGGGGATACAAGGTGGCCAGAAGGACGATAGCCAAATATCGCGGTCAACTCGGAATACCTCTCGCCCGTTGGAGGAAGGAACTCTAGAGCTTGGGCCCGAAAGCGAGGTCTCCGGCATCTCCGAGGCCCGGCACGATGTAAAGGTTGTCGTTGAGGATGGGATCGATTGTGGCCACCCACAGGGTGAAGTCGTCACCCAACTTGCCTTGAAGATTCTCGACGGCCCTGGCGCTGGCAATGGGACATACCAGATTGATATGCTTGGGTCTGCCGGCCTTTTCTATGACTGCATTGACTCCGACCATCAGTGATGAACCTGTGGCAAGCATTGTGTCGGCGAAGATGAGGACCTTCCCGTCCAGAGGGGGTGTCGCGCAGTAGCCGGCATTGATGTGCAGTTTCGTGCCCGAGGTGTCATACTCCCTGAAAGCGGCCAGATATGCGCTGTCGGCCTCAGTGAACACTTCCATAAGTCCTTCATACAGGGGAAGTCCTGCGCGGAAGATGGTCCCGAGTACTATCTTGTCATCGGGAGTGCCGACCTCGGCGATGCCGAGAGGGGTTTCCACCTGCTTTACGCTGTAGGACAAGCGCTTGCTGATTTCATAGCCGAAAATGGCACCGACCTTCTTGAGATTGGTGCGGAAAAGCATCCTGTTCTTTTGAATCGTCTTGTCACGCATCTGGGCGATGTATGCGTTGAGAATGGAGTTGCCGGCTCCCAGATTGATAACTTCCATATATAGTGATTTTATTGTTTGTCCTGTTGTTTCTTGTGTTTCCTGGTGGGATGACATACAATCTGGATGTCTATGTATTCCACCTTGTATCCTCTGAATCTCTTGCGCTTGAGGTGTGATTCGACAAGTTCCGCCAGCTCGTCATCCACTATGTCCCTGTATTCGTTGTCGGCTATGTCATACAGGTGCATATGCGGCCCGGTCGAGACGTCAAAGAACATCTTGTTGTTGGCGCTCAGTCTGTGCCTGTAGAATCCCAGTGCGGTCAACTGCGAAAGTATATTGTATATCGAAGCGACAGTCACCCTGGTGTCGGAGTGGGAACTTATCCACTCGCAAACCATATCTGCGCTGGCGTGTCCCAACTCTGTCATCGCCTGGTGAACCGAAAGCCTCTGGGGGGTCGCCTTCAGCCCTTTGGCTTTGAGACGGCTGATGAACTGCCCTGTTGGAAAATTCGCTTTCACAATCCAAATTTAGGATTAATTTTTGATAATTCCTTATATTTGCAGAATATGGAAAGGATAAAGTGTCTCATTATCGGTGGAGGTCCTGCGGGATATACTGCCGGCATATATGCTTCTCGTGCTGGATTGTCTCCCATAATATATGAGGGGATGGCTCCGGGAGGTCAGTTGACCACCACCACAGTGGTGGAGAATTTTCCCGGTTTCACAAACGGCGTCGATGCCAACGTGCTTATGAACGATATGCGCTCCCAGGCCGTGAGGCTCGGAGCGGAAATCAGGAGCGGAAGCATCACTGAGGTGGATTTCTCTTCACGCCCTTTCCTGCTCAAGGTGGATGGGAAGGATGAGTTGGAAGCCGAGGCGGTAATCGTTGCCACAGGTGCCGTTGCCAAGTATCTGGGTCTGCCTTCGGAAGAGAGGTTCAAAGGCTTCGGTGTATCTGCCTGCGCTACTTGCGACGGTTTCTTCTACCGCCGGAAGGTGGTGGCCGTGGTCGGTGGAGGGGACACAGCCTGCGAGGAGGCGACGTATCTGGCCGGGCTTTGCCGCAAGGTCTATATGATAGTGCGCAGGGATGTGCTCAGGGCTTCCGAAGCAATGCAGGAGAAGGTCCGTTCGACAGACAATATCGAGATTCTCTTCAACTGCAACACCCGTGAGGTGCTCGGTGACGAAGCCGGAGTGACGGGAGCCCGCCTCGAGCGCAAGGACGGCGAGGTGTTCGACATCGACGTGGACGGATTCTTCCTTGCGATAGGCCATCACCCCAATTCCGACATCTTCGCATCATGGCTGGAGACTGACTCCAACGGATATATCATCACGCACGACGGGCAGAAGACCTCTGTCGAAGGCGTTTTCGCTGCCGGAGACGTTCAGGACCCGCACTATCGTCAGGCAATAACCGCTGCCGCTTCCGGCTGCAGGGCCGCCCTCGACGCCAAAAATTTTCTTGACAGATGAAAGCATTCAGACTGACTCTTGCGCTGACTCTCGCGCTGGCCTCATTGATATCCTGCAAGTCGCAGTACGACCTGCTGCTCGAGGGCCACGATGTGGACGCGAAGTATGCGGCCGCATTCGATTATTTCAACAACGGCAAATATCAGAAAGCCGCAGCCATGTTCGAGTCTCTGGCATATATCACTTCCGGAATGTCCATCGATGATACTGTGCAGTATTATTGGGGGTTGAGCAATTATAGGTTCAAGGATTACGTGACAGCGGAGAGCAATCTGGAACGTTTTGTGACCAATTACCCCAGAAGCCCCTTCGCCGAAGATGCCAATTTCCTGCGTATAGACTGTATGTTCCGCTCGACACTGAGGTATGAACTTGACCAGACCCCCACGTACAAGGCAATGGCTCAGATCTCCACTTTTATGGGTGATTATCCCAAGTCCGACAAGATCGAGGTTTGCCTGAAGATGCTTGAAGACCTTGGGGCCCGTCTGGACCGCAAGGAATACGAAAACGCCCGTCTGTACTACAAGATGGAGGATTACAAGGCCGCCAGGGTCGCGCTCAACAATGTCCTCAAGGATGATGCTGAGAATATCTACCGTGAGGATATACTGTATCATATTGCAATGTCATCGTACAAATACGCAGATATGAGCGTACAGCAGAAGAAGAAGGAACGCTTCCTGCAGTTCGTGGATGATTATCTCAATTTTGTGGGTGAATATCCGGAATCCCACTATCGGACTGAACTGGATGCCCTGTACCGTAAAGTCAAGGATAAATAATATTGAAACTTATCATACGGATGCTCCCGTATCTAAATAAGTAAAGACTTATCAACAATGGAAAAGAAAGCAGTACCCCAAAACACAATCACCAGGGATATCAAGAATCTGGCGGCCCCCACGGGCAACATATACGAGTCAGTCGTAGTACTTTACAAGAGAGCCAATCAGATTGCAATGGCAGAGAAGAAAGAACTCACCAAGAAACTCGAGGACTTCAAGAACGAGCGTGACACTATGGATGAGGTCTTCGAGAACAAGGAGCAGATTGACATATCGAAGTATTACGAGCGTCAGCCCAAGCCCGATCTCGTGGCCATCTCGGAATTCGAGAACGGAGAGCTGACCTACAGGAAGGCCAAGACTGACGACGCTCAGTAGTAGCCTGCGGTGATACGCTCCCTTCATATAGAAAATTATGTATTGATAGACTCTCTGGACATCAGTTTCCCGGAGGGTCTCATCATTATTACCGGTCAGACCGGTGCCGGCAAGTCCATACTTCTGGGCGCGCTGTCCCTGCTTCTGGGCGCCAGGACTGATGTATCCCACATCTCGGACGGGGCGGAGTCCTGCGTCGTGGAAGCCGAATTTGACATAGACGGCAATCTGGAGGTGAAGTCGCTGCTGGAAGCCGGGGACATTGAATGGGACAACGGCCACGTTATACTGAGGCGTGTGCTCAGCCGAAGCGGAAGGACACGATCCTTCATCAACGACTCTCCCGTGCAGGCGTCATTCGTTACAGGTCTTGCAGGACATCTCGTGGATATACATTCGCAGCATCAGAGTCTGCTCCTGACTGACAGCAGGTATCAGCTTTCGATACTTGACCGGTATGCATCCCTGGGGGCGGAAGCAGACAGGTGCCGACAGTTGTGGCTTGAACTCCAACACAAGGAGAAAGCTTTGGAAGAACTCAGATCGAAGGTCGAGAGAATGTCTTCGGATTACGACTACAATGCTTCGCTTCTTGCCTCTCTCGTTGCCGCCAGACTGAATCCCGGGGAACTGGAGGAGCTGGAAGAGGAACAGAAAATCCTGTCCAATGCCGAAGAAATCAAGTCGTGTCTGCTGAAGGCTTCCGAATTGAGGCCGGATGCATCCCTTAAGGAATCCGGACGCAGTTTGTCCAGGCTTGCCGGGTATATGCCTTCTGTCAATCCTCTCGCCGAAAGACTCGAGTCGGCACGAATCGAACTTGCGGATATCTTCGATGAATTGGAACACTTGCAGGAAGGCGTGGACGTATCCGAGGAGCGTATGGAACAGGTCGACCAGAGGCTCTCGCTGATCTACTCACTTCTCAAGAAACACGGTTGCAGTACCGTGGAAGAACTCATATCGGTCCGGGACAGGCTTGAGGCTCTTGTCGGACAGTCATCTACGGCGGCGGATGATATCATCGATTTGGAAAACGAGGTCGCATCGGCCCGCAGCGTCTGGAATGAGTCCGCTTCGGCGCTTCATGCCGGCAGGGAAGCCGCAGCCGTCCGGTTCGCATCAGAAGTCACCTCCGCTCTTGCGAGGCTCGAACTTGAACGTTCTGTTTTTGTGGTGGAAGTGATACCTGCAGCCCCCGGTCCGTCCGGGACGGACTCCGTATCGTTCCGCTTCTCTTCCACGGGGACCAATCCCGTGGATGTGGCAAAGTGTGCGTCGGGAGGAGAAATATCCAGGATTATGCTCTGCCTCAAATCGATGATGGCAGGATTCGAAGCCGTGCCGACTCTTGTGTTCGACGAAATCGACACGGGCGTGTCAGGAAGTGTTGCGGACAGTATGGGCGCGATGATATGTGATATGGGAAGATCGATGCAGGTAATAGCAATCACGCACCTTCCCCAGGTTGCCGCCAAGGGCGATGCTCATTTTGTGGTGCGAAAGGATATCGGTTCTGACGGCACGGCCGTATCTACGGTCAGGGAAGTGCGCGGACAGGACCGTACGATGGAGATAGCTCGCCTGCTCAGCGGTGCCACCATAACCCCTCAGGCAGTGGCCAATGCCGAGGCCCTACTGTTGGTTGATTGAGTAGTCGGGAGAGTAGACTATCCTGCGGGAGGCCAGGTTGACAGCCCCGCAACCCTCAAACACGAAGTCGAAACTTGTCTGAAGTCCCTCCTCCCGGTATTCTTCCAGTTTCTTGAACCAGTCTCTTCCGTATTTTGCGCAAATGCCGGCAAAGTATCTGAAAGTGTCGTATCCGTGGAATGAATATGAATTGGGCTCAGTCTTGAAGAGAGCTCTGTATGCCAGCACGAAATCCTTAACCTCCCTGCTGCCATAGTCGATATGGTATGCGGTACAGAAATGTGTGTCGGCGTTGTGAATCAATTCGACGTTGAGGTTCTCGACCGACTTGACCTTGGACGGGCAATAGAGCGATACGCTTTGTTTCTGAAGGGACAATACGGAGACGCTGCGAACCAGTCCCGCCTCAAAAATATCCTTGTCGGAGCCTGTGATGAACTTCGTGTGCATCCCCTGCCTTACGCAGGCGTCGAGCGCCTGGTATCCGTAAACCTTGCTGTAAGGGACCCTGAGCCTGTCCAATTCGCTTGTAATGATGTCAGAAGACCGGTCCTCCCCGTTCTCGGCCACCACTACTATGCTCTCATTGAAGGCGAGCCCTTCGGCCGCCCAGGCGGCAAGGTCCCTGAGTTGCTCGTCTGCACTCGTGGGGGTCTGGACAAGGTGGCTGAATGTCACCAGGCTGTCCGCCTTGTGGTCAAGAGGAGATATTACGGATTTGCCTTCCGGACAAAACACCAGAGCCTTTTGCAGATCCGAACTGGATATGGGCCCGATAATTACGTCCGAAGTGTAGAATGTGCCTACGCCTATCTGGTTGGAAACAGTGTTCAGGACATTGAGGTTGAGCTTTACGCCCGAGTCTCCCAAATCTCTTGCCGCCATCAGCGCTCCGCAGTAGAAATCGACACTGCCGTTGTCTCCCGCCCCGAAGGGAAGGGCCAGGGTGATGTTGATGACATCGGGAATATCCAACACATAGGCTGTCGTATCGGGAATTGCCGTTTCGGGTGCGGGGTCCTGGGGGATGGTCAGAGCCGGAACTGTTTCTTCGACAGCCGCGGGTACAGGTACCTTGGACGTGTCTTTGGGCGCTGCTCCGGGGAACAGGTACCAGGGAACCACTTGTGCTATTATCAGGAGAATAAAACGCATGATGTCATAGAGTTTGGGCGAAATCAACCAGTTCCCTGCAGAATTCGGACCAGGAGAGACGCTCACGCTCCTTCCTGATATTGTCGATGCAGGACTGCTTCAATCCTTTGTCTCCGAAGAACCTTTCGATTTCTTCGGCAATGCTGTCGGGATCAGCGGCTCCGGCAACGAGTCCGGTACCCCTGTCTCCGATGGTTTCCTTCAAACCTCCGGTATCAGTCACTATCATCGGGACCTCGAAATGATATGAAACCGAGCTTACCCCGCTCTGGGTGGCGCTTCTGTATGGAAGCACGGTCACGTCACTCGCCGAGAAATATTTTTTGACCTCGGAGTCCCTGACATATTCGGGGAAGACGTGTATCCTGTCCTTGCCCGGGCTCCTGTCGATCAGTTCGGCATAGGGCCCGAACGAGCCGTAAGGTTCTCCGGCTATGATCAGCTGGTATCCGTCCCCAAGTTTGTCAAATGCCTTTATCAGGATGTCCAGCCCCTTGTATTCCCTTATGAGCCCGAAGAACAGGATGTTCCTGTATCCGTGGCGCAGCCCGAGCACGTCTTCGGCTTCCTCCCTGGGAAGTTTGTCGCCGAAATGTGAATACAGCGGGTGGAATGACACCATATGTCT
>JAKSKI010000005.1 GCA_024401865.1 Bacteroidales bacterium | reverse complement strand
ACAACCTTGCGGAACCCTTCCCAGAGGTTCAATATTTCGAACATTAGGGGAGCAAGAAGGCCGAAGCAAATGCTTCGGCCTTCTTTTCGTATCCTGAATCCTTTTTCCTGGGATTTTGACGGGAACCAGCCTTTGGCTACCCGCTTTTCTGGTAGAAACAGTTCCCGTATCGGACAGAAACAACTGAAACCTATGACGTCCGATATCTCCTGCCCGGGAAGAATTTGTTCACGCTCCTGCAATACGCCGGATATTCCGGATACTTGGAAGAGCTGATTTCCTCCGACATGGCCGAACTGCCCATAAAGAGAACTATCAACAGCATTGCTCCTATTATGCTCCAATTGAAGAATCCTATGCCGGCCCCTATGCTGAAGACATAGAAAAACAGCCATACCCCCTGTTCCGCAAGATAATTGGGATGACGGCTCACACCCCACAGCCCTGTGGTATTGAAGCCTTTGTTGTATGGCTCGGGAAGCGACTCCAGAGCCCCGCCTTCTTCAAGAAGTTTGTATTTCTGCGTCTGGAATCTCCACTGCTGCTCATCTGCAACGGCTTCATATACGATGGCACCGAGCATCAGGATGCCGGCAATCCAATCCACGGGACCGAACGGACGGGGCGAATCCATTGACACAAGGGCGGGGAATGTGGTCATCAACACAAGTACATTCTGATATATCGATATGAAGAAGAAATTGAATACCGTCCATTTCCATCGCGGCTTGAATTCTTTCTTCTCTCTCAACAATATCCATCTGTAATCTTCCTTGCCGGACCAGAACTTGATGCTGTATGCCCCTTTGCGGGCGAAATTAAAGGTAAGACGCGCACCCCAGAGCGTTGCCAGCACCGCCATCACCGTGAGTCTTGCGGACATTCCTCCATTAACCGCAATCACCCAGGTATAAACTGGAGGCAGAATGCTCCAGAGTTTGTCCATCTGGCTGTTGTTGTGTGTAAGTTCACCGGCGATGAAACAATACAGTCCGCTGCAGCCTGCAATCAGGGCAAGCGTGCGCAATACCTGCAATTGGGATTCGGAAAGGGCCTGGCCTACAAGGAAATAAAGGATGGGGCATGCGATGACAGTCAATCCGATGACTGTGGCAAGAAGCGCTTTCTTGGCAAACATAGCGACGTTTTGTTATTTGTACAAGGTACAAAGTTATCATTTTTTCCACACCTGTCACTATTGTTTGCTATATTCGCATCACAAAAGTGCACTATGCCGGTAATACACATAGATTCCCTTTCGCATCCCGGGTTGGAGATTTACTCTTCCCTCACGGAGGCCCAGCTGTGTGACAGGAGGCTGTTTGAAGAAAGCCTGTTCATCGCCGAAAGCGCCAAAGTCATCGACGTGGCCCTGGATGCTGGATGCAAGCCTTTCTCGATGATCACTGAAGAGAGACATCTTGACGGCATAGCATCCAAGGTAATGGAAAGATTGGGCGATATTCCCATATATGCCGGCAGTCACGAACTTCTGAAGAATCTGACCGGTTTTCCGATGACCAGATGCATTCTTTGCGCAATGAGACGCCCACAGCTTCCGTCAGTGGAGGAAGTTCTGAAGGATGCCCGCAGGATAGTGGTGATTGACAGCGTGACCAACACCACCAACATCGGTGCCATATTCCGCTCTGCGGTTGCGCTTGGAGTGGATGCCGTTCTGCTTACCCGTACAACCTGCGACCCCCTGAACCGCCGTGCTGTGCGTGTATCGATGGGCACCGTGTTCCTTGCTCCGTGGACCTGGCTTGACGAGCCTGTCAGTTCCCTTCACAAGTATGGTTTCAAGACAGCCGCAATGGCTCTTACCGACAACAGCATAACATTGGATGACCCGGTCCTCAAGGAGGTTGACAGGCTGGCTCTGGTGATGGGAACCGAGGGCGACGGACTGCCGAAAGAGACCATTTCGGAGTCGGACTACGTTGTGCGGATTCCAATGCAGCACAACGTGGACTCGCTCAACGTGGCTGCGGCAGCTGCCGTAGCTTTCTGGGAATTGCGAAGGTTCTGAAGTCCGCCGGTCAAAGACCGACAGTGAAACCGTATGAATTCACGGACCTGTAATTCATCCACCAGAACTTCAGGTGTCCGTCCAGGATGGCGTCGACACTGTCTTCGTAGCCGTCACTCAACTGGGGAACCCCTATCTCGACCACACTGCGCGCATCACACATTGTACCTTCGGCAGAGATGGTACAGGTCTTGAGAATGGGATTTGTCTGTTCCTTCACAACGGTATAGAAAAGATGGACTTTGCCGTCCTGACTGTAGTGGAACAAGCGGAATCCGCAGGTGTGGTTCAGGCTGGTACCATCCTCCGTCTTGAATAGAAGCTGAGGGGACGAGTCTTTGCCCAGAAGCACATTCCCTTTCAAATCCACCGACTGGACGAGCAGATATGTATTGAAACTCGTGTCATCCATAAATACGGTCACGCAGTTGCCGCTCTCGGGATCGACGGCCAGGCGCGCCTCGAGGGAGTTGCCGGCGGCACCCCCGGGGGTAAGGTCCACTTCCTCGAAATCCGTCTGCCCCTGAGCGTTGAAATGCTCCAGGAAGAGATGCAGGACGTAATCCTCGGCGGCTTTGAAAAGCACGTATGCTCCGCCCCTTCCGTCAGGACCTATCATTGCATATATGCCGCGGGAGAACATCCTTTCGGGCATAAGCGTCACCGTCGAAAGTATTTCGCCCTCTGAGGAAATCCTCACCAGGTCATAATAACCCTCATACATTGTCCCATACAGATTGGCATATTGAAGAAGGAGGAACAATTCATCGTTGTCCGCGACCAACATCTGGGGGCGTGAAACATATTGTCTGACGCCGAGACTGCCTTCCGCATCGAACTTGAGCATCCGGCCGTAATTGCCGTCTTTGTCAATCCTCGCCACAACGATGGAATCCACTGAATTGCCAGCCGCAACCCAGGCTCCCCCTGTATGATCTGCAGCCACGAAGCCCTCGTAGGGATCAGGCTCCTGGCTGGGCGGAACGAAAGCATAGAAAAGCTTGCCGTCGCTTCCCCAGGGATATTCTCCGTCTGCCGTCAGTTTCTGGATATACGCTGCCGGGAATCCTGTCTCCGTATCCAGGGCGCTGAAACAGTCGATGGCAGAGCCGTCGGCGGTAACGTCGAATACGGTCTTGTTGCAGTATTCCCGCGAGGGGCGTCGTGTAATAGGCAGCCATTCGTGCCACTTGGGTATGCCTGCTGCATCGTAGCACTGATAATATCCCGTATAGGACCTCTGTCCGGCAATGATCTCCCCCCTGCCGCTTTCGATGTACGTGACTCCGGTGTTGACATCTGTCTTGTGGAGCATATCGTTCATTTTGAAAGAATTCGTGTAGATGACCAGTCCGCCTGTCTGAGGCACCTGCTCGGATCCGGGATATGGGATGCTGATCTTGCTTGTACACGCGACGGCCAACGAGGCCAGGACCAATATGAGGAGTTGTCGTATGATGTGTTCCATTCTTTTTGCTTTTAAGAGTTATTTGCAGACGGGACGGACCGAAACGCCGATTTCACGTTTCAGACCGCCTGAAGCGATGGTGGAAACCTTTGTCATATCGAATACCACGCATTCCGAAAGCGCGCTTTCGGCTTCGCCGCAATTGTCGGAAGTCCAGTAGCAGCCCACGTCGCCGACTCCTTCCCCCTTCCGGGAGCAGATTCCCGCAGCCGGCAGGAAGATGTATCTTCCCTCATAGCCGGGCACATTGCTGACCACCTTGTAGCCGTGGACTCCGTTTGCCGATGACCATATCCAGGTACAGTTCCGGACAAGTTCGAGGAATTCTTCCAGAGTGGGGATACGCCATCCGTTCCCCCACAATACCGTGGCGGCATCGTCTTCAGCCTCCAGTTCCAGACGGAAATCGGTCCTCCCGCAGGATTCGTCGCTGCAATATTTGGTAATCCTGCCTTTATCGTCAAACCACTTGTAGTTCGTGTCGGTATAACTGTCCTTGGCCGCAATCTCACCCCAGGCGAAATGATCGCCGTAATCATTGTATGCAATGGCTCCTACGTTGACTTTTGCCCACTTCACCGACAGCCCGAGATCTTCATATCGGTACTCGGTTTCAATTTTCCGACATCCGCACAGCAGCAGGAGCGCGGTCAGGGGAATCATCAGGATTTGTAACTTATTCATTTCAATAGATGTTCAACCGGGACAAATATATACAATCTTGTCCACAATCAAAACAATGTTCCATATTTGACGGCCTCAGTCCTTACAGTGCATCTGTTTGCAATTGTCCGAAAGCTCCTTAACTTTGCTACAGCAACAATTCCCGATATGAAAGCCACCGGACAAATCCTGACGAGCATCGTCACAGCATTTCTTGCCTTACTCCCTGCAAACGCCGGGAACGTCATCAACATCCTAGACCTCGGTGCCAGGAATGACGGTTCCGAAGACATCAGCGCCATTGTCAACGCCAACACGGACAAGGGCGCAATATACCTCCCCGCAGGCGTGTACCGCGTGGATTCCCCCCTCAAACTGGTCAATTCCCTAAGGGGAGACGGCTACGACCGGAGCAGCTGGCCAGGCCCCGACGACACCTGGCTGATATCCGGAATCGAATGCAGCGACGGCTCGGCCGGCGTGGTGGAATACACCCGCTCCTCCGGCATCAACGTGGAGTACCTCAACATCAAATGCCACAGCTGCGAGGACGGCATACGCATAAAGCCCTGCGAGCAGATGACTTCCGCCCTCATCAGTCACGTCGGCATCTATGACATCCGTGCCTGTGGTATCCGCATCGACGGTACAGGTTCGCGCCCGGTATATGTTGAAGACGTCACTCTGTTCGGCAGCGGCGAGCTTCCCGAAGGCTCGACCGGCATTTTCATCAGAGCTTATGACTGCAGACTGACCAACATAGAGGCAATGGGCATTCAGATAGGCCTTGACATCAGAGGAGGCTACACCTACGGCTCCAACCTTCACCTGTGGACGGGATACATCGGCAAAAGGGATGAAGGGGAATGGTGGCGAGGAACCAGAGGCATAGTCCTTTCAAAGAGCGGTATCTTCTGTGGTTCGCAGGTTTATCCCGACACCAGCTACTATCTCTTCGAGCAGAAAGATGGCAACAAGGGTGGATTCGACATCCACGGACTGATATATTATGATGACGGTTGCGAAAGCAGGAGCAGATATCTTGACGGCGCTCTGTTCCATGCCGGTGATGGGGCCACGCCCAATCTTAACATTCTAGGCGGGATGATGGCCGTATGCGGCACTGACGAGCATCCTCTCGGGATGACAAAGATGTACACTCCAGGCCAGAACATCCGAGGCGTGACCATACGCAACAACAGGAGCATCTGCGGGCGCAACATTGACGTCCTCTGCCTCAGCGACGAACTTCCCGACTACACCGTCCGCTCCGATGTGGAAGGATGGCGCAGATTCGCGGACATATTCGACGTGGCACCTTCAGGCACCGTCACAGCCAAGGTCTCCACGGATGACGGAGCGGTATGGGACGCCGTCATCACCAAGTCTGCAAAAGGAATCTCGACCAGATTCAAGGCTCTGACCCCCGTGTGCCGCGACTACAGGCTGAAGAGCGGGAGCGGCGACGGACTCCTGAGCCTTCTCATAATGAAAAGGTCGGGGACAGGTTTCAGCCTGCGGTTCACTACCGTATCCATGACGGAATATTTCCGTCCCGTCGATTACGGGCACCTCAGAGGACTCAACTACGAACCTCTGCTCTAAAGGGTCACGAGTTCGTACTCACGGAAGCCAAGCCCTATCTTCTCGGCCTGTTCGAGGCAGGCCCTCCATTCACTCTCGGGGGTGGAGTTCTTGAAATGGTCGTGACAGTCCACGAACCCCTTCTTGTGCATATTCTCATACAACTGTCCTCCAGGCAGTGGAGTCGACCTCAGGCAGGCATCCACGCAGGCCCAGTCGAGAGCCACGGGATCGAATGAAGCGAACATTCCCACATCCGGAAGAATGGGCACGTCATTCTCGGGATGGCAGTCACAGTTGGGAGACACATCCAGTACGAGAGATATATGGAATGACGGCCTTCCATCCACCACAGCCTTGGAATATTCTGCGATCCTGCGGCAGAGAATCTCATTGGCGTTGTCCTCGGCGAAACTGATGGCATCGAAATTACAGGCCCCGAGGCACCTTCCGCAACCCACGCAATGGTTCAGGTCGACTGTCATCTTACCCTTGTCACTGTCAAACGCAAGGCCGTCATTGGCACATTCCTTCTGACATTTGCGGCATCCGCGGCAGAGATTCCTGTCGATACGGGCTTTGCCGTGGCTGTGCTGGTCTTTCTTGCCTGCACGTGAGCCGCAACCCATTCCCAGATTCTTCAGGCATCCGCCGAATCCCGTCTCCTCGTGTCCCTTGAAATGGGTGAGGCTTATGATGATGTCGGCGTCCATAACTGCCCGGCCAATATATGCCTCCTTGACATATTCTCCGCCGACAACGGGCACGACAACGTCATCCGTACCCTTGAGTCCGTCACCAATGATAATCGGGCAACCTACGGTAAGCGGGGTAAACCCGTTCTCCCAGGCGCAATAGAGATGCTCGAGGGCATTCTTGCGACTGCCCGGATACATCGTATTGCAGTCAGTCAGGAACGGTTTGCCACCAAGGGACTTGACTACATCCACCACAGCTCTGGCATAATTGGGCCTGAGAAAACTCAGATTGCCCTTCTCGCCGAAATGCATCTTGATAGCGACGAATTTGCCGTCCATATCGATGTTTCCTATGCCTGCAGCCTTGATGAGTTTCTGTAATTTGATTGCCGTACCTTCACCGTACATCTCGGTGTGAAAATCCGCAAAGAAGACTTTGGACCTGTTCATAATCATATTTTTATTTGTTTCAATGCTCGTACCCGTCATCCTTTATGTTCCATAGAGGGATTACCGCAAGGGATCCGGCAAGGGCCGCAATGGACATCAGCCCGAAAAGGAAGTGCCATCCGAAATGGTCCGAGAACACACCAAGTCCGGCACCCGTGAATATGGGACTGATATAACAGACCAGGCCCACGATACCCGCAGCGGAGGATGCGGCCTTCTTGGTGCAGCTGTTGGCCGTCACCACGCAGGCGAGTGCCTGTGGCCCGTACAGAAAGAATCCGGCCAGGGCAAGCAGTAGCAGGACAGTCACGGGGCCGGCGCTGTCCTGCACCAGGTACAGGACCAGCATACAGATAGCCACAAGGCCCATTTCTATCACGCACACTCTCTGGGACTTGCTTCTGAACACCCTGTCCGAAATCCATCCCGCGCAGATCATTCCCACACATCCGGCGATTTCGAATATGGCTATAGTCCATCCGGAGAGCTCCGGTGACAGACCTTTGTCCCTGAGGAACGTGGGGCCCCAGTCCAGTATGGCGAAACGCACTACGTATACAAAGAAGTCCATCGTCGAAATCAGCCACACGACCGGATTGCGAAGTACCTTCTCACGGACGAAACGCCTGTATGCGGCGCTACTGTCATCCCTGTCCAGTGAAGTTCGGGTCCCTTCAAGCTCGGGCAGGCCCACCGAGGACGGAGTATCCCTGAGGGTGGCGATAATGAACACCACTCCGAAAGACGCGATGGCAGCCGGAATCCAGAAGCACAGTCTCCAGGAGGTGAGATATCCGCAGACAAGGGAGGCGAGAGCCGCACCTATGCTGTGGGAGATGTTCCACACGCTCATCTTGGTGGCCAGTTCCTTGGGAGGAATCCAATTGACCATCAATCTGTTGCACGGAGGGAAGCCGCAGCCCTGGAAGATATTATTGATGACCAGGAGCACGGCCATCACTATGACTATTCCGTTCACAAAGTCAGGGCCGCTGTCTGTGCCGGTTATCCATCGGCTCAGGCCGTCTGAAAATCCGAACACATAGTTGACAAGAGCACAAACGGCAAGACCTGTTGCCAGATGCCACCGGGCATTGGTCCTGTCGGCCAGGACACCGTTGGCGAACTTGGACACACCATACACGATGCCGACAAGGGTCAGCATTATGCCGAAACTGGTGTTTGTGATGCCGAACTGCTCCTTGAGCATAGGCATGGCAAAGGAGAAATTCTTGCGCACGAAATAGAATATCGCATACCCTGTCATAGAGCACACGATTACTCTCCATTGCCAATATCTGAAGCCTCTCTTTGCCTTGTCCATCAGCGCTGACAATTTTTTTCAAAGTTAACAAAATTTCTATCTTTGTATATGAATATGAACAAGATCATCCTTATATTTGCCTTCGCGGCAGTATCCTGCAGCACCGTCAGGGTCGCCACTTTCAACAACCAGATAGGATTCCCCAACGAAAAGACCGAAGCCGCAAAATGGCCGGGCAGGCTTCCCCTTGTGGAGAAGATGCTTCTGGAAGAGGATTTCGACATCGTGGGAATGCAGGAACCGATGTGGTATCAGTGCAAGGATATGGAGAAATTCCTCACTGAATACGCCTGGGTGGGGCAGAGCGTTTACGGGCCGCTGGAAGACGGTCCATATCACTACAATCCCATTTTCTATAAGAAGGACAAGTTCGAGCTGCTTGACTGGGGAGGATTCTGGTTCTCGGACACCCCAGACGAACCGGGATCGATGAGCTGGGGCAATACGACGCCTAGGATGTGTACCTGGGCCCATTTCAGGGAGCGCAGGAGCGGACGCGATTTCTTCCACTTCAATATGCACTACGACCACAGGGCCGTGGAAGCGATGAACAACAGTTCACGCCTGATGCTGGCCAAACTCAGGGAGATAGCCGGAGACAAGCCTGCGTTCTTCACCGGAGACTATAACAGCTATGACGGCAGCGACGCATATAGGATACTGGCAGAATCCGGAGCCCTGATTGACAGTTACACAGTCGCCGACACTGCCGAAGGCTTGGACATCGCGTCCTGGAACGAATACAAGCCCCTGAGGCACACGGACGGGATGCACAATCTCGACCACATATTCGTCACTCCCGGGACCAGGGTCAAGTCCTGGCGTCTGATTACGACCTCCTATGACGGCAAATATCCGTCGGATCATTTCCCCATCGTAATCGAATGGAGATTCCGGGACTGATCCTGGAAGCCAGGACTATTTGATTTTGGAATTGTAACGTGTGGCGACCTTGCCGGCAGCTATGCGCTGGAGTTTCTTGGCCAGAAGCTTCTTGCGGACAGGAGCCACGAGATCCGTGAACAGCACTCCGTCGAGATGGCTGAACTCGTGCTGGATCATACGGGCGGCAAACTTGTCGAACTCCTCCACCTTCTTCTCAAGATTCCCGTCATAATATTCGACCTTGATTCTTGCGGGACGGACGACATCGGCATAAATTCCGGGGACACTCAGACAGCCCTCGTTATACTCGCATTTCTCCTGACTCTCTTCAACGATCACGGGATTGATGAATGTCCTCTTGAATCCCTTGAGATAGGGATAGACATCCGCCATGACGTCACCGTCCACAACGGCAACCCTGAGGCTCACGCCAATCTGCGGGGCGGCGAGTCCGCACCCTTCCGAAACGGCAAGCGTCTCCCACAAATCGTTCACCAATGCCTTGAGTTCCTCTCCGGTCCCCAGGTCGGCAGGTTCCGCCTTGCGCTTCAGCACTTCAGAACCCAGCAAATAAATCGGTCTTATCATTTCTTCCTGTCCAAATATCCTTGCAATATGATGGCGGCGCTTATCTTGTCCACCTGCATCTTGTCCCTGCGGTCGCTCTTCTTCATCCCCCCGTCGATCATTGCCCTGTGGGCCAGCACGGAGGTAAATCTCTCATCCTCCAGGGCTATGGGTGTATCCGGGAAGGCCGCCTGCAGCCTGGGGATGAATGCATCCACGTCGGAAGCCGCAGAGGCGTGGGAGCCGTCGAGGTTGAGAGGGTATCCCAGCACAAATCTGACTATCTCGTCATTATGGGCAAGATTTTTGAGATATTCTATTATCTTTGCAGTGGGGACAGTCTCGAGTGGTGACGCAAAGATTCCGAGAGGGTCGCTCTGTGCGACTCCTACTCTGGCGCTTCCGTAATCTATCCCGATTGTCCTCTGCATAGTTCGCAAAATTAAGCATTTTATGGCAAATAAACCTGAAGGAAACAATAAAATATATCGTCTGACACTGTTGGACGACAGTTCGCACAAGAGAATCAAGTCCGTAAGATTCACAAAAACGGGATTTGTCATCGCAGTGGTTACTGCCGGAGTGCTCTTCACGATGTTGGTATACTGTCTGATAGCCTTCACCCCGCTCAGGACATCCATCCCCGGCTATCCTGACGCCAGGACCAAACGCCAGGCCATCGAAAATGCCATCAAGATAGATTCTCTCGAGAGTGTCATCACGCGCTGGGAACTCTATTCCGAAAACCTGTCCCGGGTACTCACCGGTGAGGAAACCATCAGTTTGGACAGCATCATACCAGGAAATACCACCAAGTATCTCAAGAATATCAGTCAGGAGGACATAGCGCTGCAGGACTCGATACTGCGCAGTAAAACCGGGAAGAAATGAGGAAGCGGAGAATTGCCATACTCGGTTCGACAGGTTCGATAGGCACCCAGACTCTGGACGTCATCAGGCAGCACCCGGACCTCTTCGAACTCGAACTGATTTCGGCCAACAACAATGTCGGCCTGCTGGCGGCTCAGGCCAGGGAATTCGATGTCAATAATGTCGTCATATGCAACGAAAGCCGCTATCCCGCCCTTGCCGACGCCCTTAAAGAGTCCGACAGCAAAGTCTGGGCCGGCATAGGCAGTCTGTGCAGTCTGGTCAAGAGCGACAACGTGGACATCGTAGTGGGAGCTATGGTCGGTTTCAGCGGGCTCAGGCCTACCCTGTGCGCCCTTGAAGCCGGCAAGATAGTCGCGCTCGCCAACAAGGAGACGCTGGTCGCCGCCGGAAGCATCGTCACCCGGACTGCAAGGGAGCACGAAGCGGTAATCCTCCCGGTGGACTCGGAGCATTCCGCCATTTTCCAATGCCTCCTGGCAGCTCAGGGCAACGCCGTGGAGAAAATCCATCTGACGGCATCAGGCGGTCCTTTCCGCACCTGGACCAAGGAGCAGATTGCCGCTGCCGGTCCGGAGACAGCCCTGAAGCATCCCAATTGGAATATGGGAGCCAAAGTCACCATAGACTCCGCCTCCATGATGAACAAGGGTTTCGAAGTCATCGAGGCCCGATGGCTCTTCGACATCGATCCGTCCCGCATCGAAGTGGTCGTCCACCCGGAATCGGTCATTCACTCAATGGTGGAATTCGTGGACGGCGCCGTCATTGCCCAGCTCGGTTGTCCCGATATGCGCCAGCCCATAGGCTTCGCTCTCAACTTCCCGGAAAGGATCACGGTCGGCAACCGTAAGTTGGACTGGAACATACTGCACACGCTGAGTTTCGAAAAGCCGGATATGGACAGGTTCCCCTGTCTCAGGCTCGCATACGAGGCCATCGAGCGCGGAGGCAATGCCCCCTGCGCCCTGAATGCCGCAAACGAAGTCGCGGTGGCCGCATACCTCAAGGGGCTCATTTCGTTCTGCGACATTCCCAAAATCAACGAGAAATGTCTGGCAGGCTTGAATTTTGCAGCGGATCCGAGTCTGGAAGACATATTCGAAACCAATCGGGAAATAGCCGCTATCGCAAATGGTTGCATTGATTAAGACGCTTCAGGTCATCCTGGCCCTGTCCCTTCTCATTTTCATTCATGAGCTGGGGCATTTTGCGTGGGCACGGATATTCGGCATAAAGGTGGAGAAGTTCTACCTCTTCTTCGACATCGGAGGCAAGGCCCTGCTCAGGTTCAGGAAGGGCGACACCGAGTTCGGAATCGGATGGCTGCCCCTCGGAGGGTATTGCAAGATTGCCGGGATGGTGGATGAGTCCCTTGACACTGAATCCCTGAAGAAAGAACCCAGTGAATGGGAATTCCGCAGCAAGCCTGCGCCTCAACGCTTTATGGTGATGCTCGGAGGCGTACTCAACAATTTCATTTTTGCCATTCTCGTCTACATAGCCATAATGGCGATCTGGGGGCAATCCTATATTCAGAACAAGGGTTCGCAGATATACGTCAACCCGCTGGCATATGAGATGGGGTTCCGCAACGGGGACGAAATCCTGAGCTTGGACGATTATGTGCCCGACAATTTCGGATCCCTTCAGGCCGACCTCGCAAGACGCGACGTCAACAAAGCCGTGGTGAAGAGAGGCAACGACACCATCAACATATACATTGACCATTCGATGATAAGCAGGGTACTCAACTCGAGCCTGATGTTCGACCTGGCAATACCCTTCGTAATCGATTCAATACCCGACACAAGTCCAAACCGCTTATCCGGACTGGTACGGAATGACCGTCTGGTGGCCGTGGGAGGCAGACCTGTGGAATTTGTTCAGGAAAGCAGGCCGATACTGGACAGTCTGCGCGGCGGCATCACAGAGGTGACTGTGGTCAGACAGGCCGACACCCTTGGCATTCCCGTGCAGGTGGACACTGCCGGCAGGTTAGGTGTGATTCTTCAGGTACCCGGCATCACTGTCAGGGAATACAGCCTTGCCGAAGCCATCCCCGCCGGACTCAAACTGACCTGGAGCAGCGTCACCGGATATCTCAAGGACCTCCGCCTGCTCGCGACTCCTTCCTCCGGTGCCTACAAATCGGTGGGAAGTTTCATAGCCATAGGACAGGTGTTCCCTTCAGCCTGGGACTGGTATCAATTCATGTACATTCTTGCTCTGCTGTCCATAATGCTGGGCATTATGAACCTCATTCCCATTCCGGGACTTGACGGAGGACATATATTGTTCCTGCTTTACGAGATGCTGTCAGGGCGCAAGCCGAGTGAAAGGTTCCTCTATATTGCGCAGCTGGTGGGAATGGCCCTGCTGGTGGCGCTGATGATTCTCGCATTCGGCAACGATATCGGAAGATTAATTCATTAAATATGAGAAGACTTGCAATATTACTGACCGCCGTGCTCGCTCTGGCTTCCTGCAAGGGCGGCACCAAAGCCCTACTGCCCAATGTCAGCGGCAAAGCCGGAGAAGTCATCATTGTGATGGACAAGGACAACTGGGAGGGCAACCTTGGAGTCGAGACACGCAACCTGCTTGCCTGTGACTGCCCTTATCTTGCACAACTCGAGCCGTTGTATTCATTGGTCAGCGTCGCTCCCGGCGGATTTGCAGACCTGTTCAAGGTCCACAGGAACATAGTGGTTTTCGACATCGCCGAAGACAATGAAGAAGGCAGCGTCGGATATCTCCACGATGTATGGGCATCCCCCCAGTGCGTCATCAACGTGAAGGCATCGGGCGAGGAGCAGGCCATAGCACTGCTGAAGGATAACGGCAAGACAATCGTGAGCGCCCTGGAGCAGGCCGAACGCGACAGAGTCATCGCCAACACCATCCGGTACGAGGACAGGAACATTGCTCCCCAGGTGGAGGAAATATTCGGAGGTTCCCCCCACTTCCCCACCGGGTACAAGCTCAAGAAGAAGTCATCCGACTTCGTATGGATAGCTGATGAGAAGCAGTACACCATACAGGGGATTTTTGTCTACAGGTACCCGTCCCGGGTGGCTGAAGAATTCACCCTTGACAATATCATCTCCCACAGGAATGCCATCCTCAAGGACAACGTGCCGGGGATGTTCGACGGCACATATATGACCACCAGCACCGCCATCAGTCCCGAGACCGAATATTTGAGATACAAAGGACGCGATTTCACTCAGACACGCGGCTACTGGGAGGTGGAGAACGATTATATGGGAGGCCCCTTTGTCTCTCATTCCTTCTATTCGAAGGACGGGATGGACATTATCACCGTGGAGGCATTCGTATATGCGCCCAAATATGACAAAAGGCAATATCTGCGCCAGGTAGAGTCAATTCTTTACTCCTGGGAATGGGCGGCTGAAGAGGATAAAAATTAATTTGCAATTTGATAAAAATTATCTATCTTTGCAGTCCTTTTGGTGGGTTCGTATAACGGCTAGTACTCAAGATTTTCATTCTTGCAATAGGAGTTCGATTCTCCTACCCACTACAAAATATTAAAAATACTAACAATGGCAAATACATCTTCAGCTAAGAAGGCCGATCGCCAGAGCGAAAGGCACAGACTGCATAACAGGTATTATGCAAAGACAACACGCAATGCCATCAGGGACATTCGCAACACAAAGGACAAGGCAGCAGCAGAGAAACAGGCACCTGCAGTTTTTGCAATGATCGACAAGCTCGCAAAGATAGGGCTTATCCACAAGAACAAGGCGGCCAATCTCAAGAGCGGCATCCAGGTTTATATCAACAAGCTCGCTTAAAGGCGAGTTTGTTTTTTTCGAGAAGTAGCGCAGTTGGCTAGCGCACCACGTTCGGGACGTGGGGGTCGGGCGTTCGAGTCGCCTCTTCTCGACCAATTTCAAAACAGCGCCTCGGCGTTAGGCTATGAGTGATACGTCAAAGGTTCTTGATGTTGCGGCCAAGGCAGGTCACATACTCCTTGAGAACGGCGCTGAAATCTCCCGCGTTGAAGATACTATGGAAAGGATCGCCACCCATTACGGGGCGGCGGATGAGAATTTCTTTGTGCTCAGCAACGGCATCTTCACTACCGGGGACACATATTCCAAGGTGGAATTCATACCCATTAGGGCATCCCGGCTCGACAAGGTTGTAGAAGTCAACCAACTTTCACGAGAGATTTCCGAGGGCGGCATCACGGTCGAGGAGGCGGACAGACGTCTTGACAGAATCAACAGTTCTCCCGACAAAAGCATCTGGGAGCAGTTGGCGGGCACAGCCTTGGGAAGTGCCGGCTTCTGCGCAATCTTCGGTGGAGGATATGCCGACTGTCTGGCGTCCCTGTTATGCGGCGTGCTTATGTACGCCTTTGTCATCCTGATAGGCTCGAAATATCTCACAAAACCTGTTACCAACATCTGCGGCAGTATGTTAGGTACGGCACTCTGTATGCTGCTCTTCTCACTGGGACTGGGGCACAGCCTGGGCAATATGGTTATCGGCACACTGATTCCCCTTATTCCCGGAGTGGCATTCACCAACGGACTCCGCGATATTGCCGGTGAAGACTATCTTGCCGGAACAATACGTCTGCTCGACGCCTCAATGGTGTTTTTCTGCATAGCTGTGGGAGTATGCCTCAGTTTCTTCATAATGGACCGTCTTCTTGGAGGGACGATACGCATCGACGGCTTGACAGCAGACCCCGACACCTACCGCTTCCCCGTCCAGACAGCGGCCGCTTTTATGGGTACGGCGGCCTTTGCGGTACTCTTCGGAGTGCCCCGCAAGCATTACTTCATGACAGGTCTCGTGGGAATGATCGGATGGATAGTATATATGCTGGTCGTCAGATACACCACCCTTACAGTTATCGGCGGCACCTTCATAGCTTCACTCTGCGTGGCTATCCTGTCCCAGTATTGCGCCGTCCGGAAGAAATGCATAAGCACCGTCTTCCTGATCTGCGGAATTTTCCCGATGATACCCGGAGCGGGCGTGTTCTGGAGCACTCTCTACATCGTCAAGCAGCAGTTTGCATCAGCCATACAGTCAGGATTTATGGCTGTCGAGATTACCTTTGCAATTGTCCTCAGCATTATCATCGAGACCAACGTCCGCGAGTGGATATCAAGGCGCCGACTTCACGGTAAAGCATAAAAAAGGCGGCCCGAAGGTCGCCTCATGATAATTCCGATCCGAAGAATTAGAATCTGTCTTCTGAAGAGACTGTCAACTTCTTGCGGCCGTGACGGCGGCGGGCAGCGAGGACGCGGCGTCCGTTGGCTGTAGCCATACGCTCGCGGAATCCGTGCTTGTTGACTCTCTTGCGTGTTGAGGGTTGAAATGTCCTTTTCATATCTATTTTCTTTTATATTATTCTAAACGGGAGCGCAAAGATATTATTTTCTGATGTGAATCACAAATTTTTCTGCGAAATAATCGTCATCAAGCCAATTGCTGACCGGCCATACGGTCACCTTGGAGGGGTCGACGCCGCACCTTGCACACAAGGCGGAAATCTCATCGTTCACATCTCCGCCTTTGAGATACAGGATACCTTTGTCGAACTTGTCCCTGACCCAGGGATAGAAATTGTCCAGAGAGGTGACGGCACGGGACACTACCCAGTCAAACCTCCCGGTCAGAGTCTCGACCCTGGCGTTGACGCATCTCACGTTCGTCAGTCCGATCCCTTCGGACACGGCCTGCGCAACCCGGATCTTTTTGCCGATGGAATCGCATAGAGTAAACTCGGCCCCCGGGAGCGCTATCGCAAGAGGTATGCCGGGGAAACCACCTCCGCAGCCCACATCGAGGAAGGTGGCGGCATCCCCGTCATCGGGACCGATATGGCCATTCTCGACAAGGTACTGAAGGATGGACAGAGAGTGGAGGATATGATGCTCGTACAGCATATCCACATCCTTGCGGGACACAACGTTGATCTTTGCGTTCCACTCGGTCCAGAGTTCTATCGCTTCTGCAAAGCGTGACCTGTCGACGTTCATAACCGGGCCTCCTTCAACAGTTCGCCGAACTCTTCTATGTCCCGGCATATCAGGGACGGTCTGACATCCGAAGTACGGACAATATCCATTGTCGTCTCACCCGAGAGCACTAGCACCCCCATGGCTCCGGCATTCAGCCCGGTCTTGACATCGGTATATATCCTGTCCCCCACTATTGCCGCCTCGGACGGACTCACCCCCACTTGTCCGAACACGCCGAAGAGGATGTCCGGATTGGGTTTGCCTATGAAGATATCCGGTCTGCGTCCTGTAGCTCCCTCAAGACATTTGCATATGGAGCCGCAGTCGACGAGTACGGTCGGCTGGTCGGTCGGACATACCCAGTCGGGATTGGTGGCAATATAGGGAAGCCCCTTGGACACCCACCAGGCGCAGCGGCACAACCTCGAATATACGAGCGTCATATCGAAAGCGGCGACCACAATGTCCGGAACGTCTTCGGGATCATCAGCGCAGGACACGTATCCCGCCTCCTCAAACTGGGATATCATCGAAGGAGTGCCCAGCAGGAAGAGTCTGCGCGCATCCGGGAAATGGGTCTTGATATAGTCTATGGTTGCCGTGGTCGTGCTGTACATCTGTTCCCTCGTACAGGGGATTCCAAGGCGGTGGAGTTTGCCTATATAGTCATCTATCGACCTTGTGGGGTTGTTGGTCAGGAAAGAGTAACTGATACCCATATCGACAAGTCCTTCAAGGAAAGGAATCGTATACGGGAAAACGGTATTCCCCAGATATATGGTGCCGTCCATATCGAGAGCGACGTGTCTGATTGCGGCAAGTTGTGCTTTAAGTTCAGCGTTCATCTTCTGACACTATCTTTTCGGTGAAACTCCTTGCCCTCTCATATCCGTCACGGGGCGCATTCCACATTGAGAGGAACGTCACGACTCCTATGATTCCTACTATGATGAAGGTTACAAATACCGCATCCCACCCGAATTTGTCGGCTATGATGCCTATCGCGAATGCGGCAATGGAAGAGCCGGCATAGCCCAACAGGCCGGTAAGTCCGTTGGCGGTTGCCGAAGCCTCCTTGGTGGCCTGGTTGGCGGCTCCGATGCCTATCAGGGCCTGTGGACCGTATATGCAGAAACCGCCCAGCGCCAATATGAGTATTGAGACAAATGTGGGAAGTTCCGGACATAGGGCGAAGATTCCGAAGAATACCACCGCGCCTACCATACTGACCACACACATACGGTGCGCCTTGCCTTTGAACAGACGGTCAGTGGCCCACCCGGCGAAGATGGTGCCGAAAATGGCGAGCAGTTCGAAGAATGCCACGGACCAGGCTGCGGACTTGATGTCCATACCCCTGTGCTCTGTAAGGAACTTGGGGCCCCAGTCAAGCACCCCAACCCTCAGCACATACACAAACACATTGGCTATCGAAAGGGTCCATACCCAACGGTTCCTGAAGACCATATGGCTGAGGAATTCCTTGTGGGCTCCCTTCCTGCCTCTGGTGTCCTCCTTCCCGGTATGTGTGCCCTCCACCTCGGGCAACCCGACGTCCTGGGGTCTGTCCCTCAGGCCGAGCAGTATGACGACTGTGCCGCATAGGGCGAAGCAGGCAGGTATCCAGAAGCACCATTTCCAGGCTCCATAATGACCGGCATAAGCCATTATCTTTGAGGTCCGGTCGGCCAGGTCAAGGCTTTCCCACCCTCTGATACTGCCGCTGAGATTGGACGTAATCCTCGCCACGACGCTGCTGTCACCACTCATATCAGCCCCCATATTGGACATTATGAGACCGCATACGACAGAGGCCGCGATGGCGCCGATTGAGTGGGAGGTGTTCCAGATGCTCATCTTTGTGGCAAGTTGCCCCGGAGCTATCCAGGTCGGCAGCATTCTTGCACAGGGGGGATATCCCATTCCCTGGAAATACTGGTTGAGGATTATGGTGACACCCATCACCAATATGAGCATATTGACGAACTGAGGTCCGTCATGCACTCCTGTTATGAGATAACTGAGGTCTGCGCCGAATCCGAAACAGAAATTGGCGACCGCGCACAGAAACAGGCCCAAAGCCATAAAAATCCTTGTGCTGACCTTGTCAACGATGAATCCGTTAATGAAACGGGCAAGTCCGTACACAAGTGAACCGATGCCGATGATGATTCCGAAACTGGTGTTGGAAATGCCGTACTCGGCCGTAAGGCCCGGCATAGCTATCGAAAAATTCTTGCGTACGAAATAAAATATGGCATAGCACACCATCGACACAAGTATGATGCGCCACTGCCAGTAGCCGAAACTTCTCTTGGTCTTTGTCATAAACAATTATTTAATACTCCAGGCGCCGTCAGGGCCAAAGACGGCCTCGACCAATCCGTCATAAAACATACCTCTCTTGGCGAGGTCCAGCAGATTGATTCTGTGACGCATCAGCTGCGTATAGGGCACAAGCTCCTTCAGCCGTTCCCGGGTCAATCCTATATCCTCAGGGTCTGCGGGTGCACCGACTATCCTGAACAGCCTCTGCATCTTGTCGAAGGTATAAACCTGACGGCGGTATCGCTCCTTCAGCACAGGCCACTGTTCCTTGACACTGGCAAGCTGCGAACGCACAGTCCCGGCATCCGCATACTTGACGCTGATGGAATCGTATCCCAGACGCGGACTCACGAAATCCTTGAAGAGTTCCAGAGCTCTCTGCTGCTCCTGCTCCTTTGAAGGCCAGGCAGATACACACTTGTCCACATCGAGGGAGGAGAGGTCCAGTTTGAGGAATTCGTCGAAGAATGCGCACATTGTCAGAGTACCTATCGCCACCTGGAATCCGTGCGACTGAAGCTCACCCTTGTACCGGTGTCCTGTCATATCGAGATAATGGCTGAAAAGGTGGTCGGTACAGGAAGCGGGACGGCTCGAGCGGGCAATCTGCATAGCTATACCACTGAGAGTCAATCCAATAAACAAATCAGACACTGCATCCTTGTCACTTGCGGCCACACCTTCGGGATTGGAGAGTACGCCGTCGAGGACATCCTGGAGCACGTGCCAGGCATCAGGCACTATGGGCTCTGTACCGAAAAGATCTGCTATCATCCACTCCGCACCGCAGGGTATCTTTGCCGCAAGGTCGGCATATCCGGCCGCCGTCATCTTTGAGGGAGCAGCCGCAATGACAGAGGCGTCCGCGACTATCGCAACGGGAGCGGGACAGTCGAATGTCTGCTTGAGTCCCTGATACGATATGGAGGCTCCGAACGAAGAATATCCATCGACAGAAGCGGCTGTAGGCACGCATAAATAGGACTGTCCCAAGTGGTGCGAACTTAATTTGCACAAGTCGTTGATGACACCGGAACCGACGGCGACGGCAACAGCTCCGGAGTGCTTGACCTGAGCCTCCACCATCTCGACATAAGGCCATTCGGCGTGGAAATGCCTGTCGGGAATCAGGAAACTGCAGGTTTCGATGCCGGCCCCGTTCATTTTGTCGAATACTACGTTTCCGGCAGCCTTCCACGTGTTGCAGTCAGCGATTATTATCGCCTTCCGGCCGGGGAAACAATTCTTGAAGACATCAGGGACACGGTCCAGTGCCCCGTCTGCCATCTCAAACACTCTGGTGTCAGTGGCCAGAGCAAGCGCTTTGTTCAAATATTCCTGTGATATCATTATCGTATGTTTGATTTTTGCGTCTTTTCAAAATCCAATGCCTCCGCCAGTATGGAGATGGGATTCATAACCTTAAGGTCAGTACTCATTTCGATCTGCCATTTGCAGGTCTCGCAGTCGGTGGCCACGATATCGGGAGAGATGGCCTCAAGAGTGTCGAACAGGGATTTGCCTATTTCCTGGGAGTATCCGTAATTCTCCTTCTTGAATCCGAAGGTGCCGGCTATGCCGCAACATTGCTGCTCGGGAACGATGAGTTCCAACCCGGGGATCATCTTCAGAAGGAGTATCGAGTACACGGACCATCCCAACTTGTTCATGTGGCAGGCTGTATGATATGCGACTTTAAGGTGATAATCACTCTTGAACACCAGCTTGACGGAACCGGACTCGACCTTGTCATACAACCACTTTGAAGCGAGCAGTATGGAGTCCCGCACATCGGAGGTATCTATTCCCAGGAGATGGTCATACTCATCCCTCATCGTGAAAATACAGGTCGAGCTGCAACCCACGACAGGTTCTCCTGCAGAGACCGCCTTGCGTATGGACCTGACGTTGATTTCGGCCTGATGTCTGGCCTGGGCTCCGAATCCGTTGGATATCAGGGCCACCCCGCAGCACCTCTCATCTTCAAGAAGATGGACGCCAAAACCGCAGGCATTGATTATCCTCACGAAATCCCGGCCCAGTTCGGGGAAATTGTAGTTGACATAACACCCGTGGAAAAAGCTCACGAAGCGTCTGAAACCGAGTTGACGGTGAGCGGCAGATTCCCTGAACCATCTCACGAACTTCCGGCCGCTGTATGAGGGCAGTGTCCTCCGGCTGTCCACCCCGACCAAACGGTCCATCACCGCCTTGACCGGCCTGCATCCAAGCGCCCTGTTCACGACGGGAGCCAGAGGTGTGGCCAGAGAGCCCGTCAAATCGGTATCGGCAAGTACGAAATCCCTCAGCGGCCTGTTCTGCCGGCCGTACTTCAGACGCGCTGTCTGGATAATATCACCTATCCTCACCCCAGAGGGACAGGCCACCTCGCAACGCTTGCAGTTGAGGCAGAACTTGAGGGTAAGGTCATAATATGCAGGGTCCTTCAGCCTGTAGCGTTCTCCGTCGGGTCCGGCCTGCTTGGGACCGGGATATCGGGGGTTGGCTGCAAGCATAGGGCACACCGAAGAGCATATGTCGCATTTGAGACATTGCTCGAAATTATTGACGCTCACATTCTTGTCCTGCATATCATTTCCTCCCCAAAACGGCATTCACGACACGTTCGATGCCTGTCTGCATTCCAATTTTTCCAGCCAGGACTTCACCGGCGGCAAAGAGATTGGATATGGTTCTGCCACCAATGCTCACCCGCCCTTGATCATCAGTGACGACTCCGAAGTCCTCGAAGGGCTGGGGTGCGTAGAAGTCCGGATTCGTCCAATTGGTAGAATCTCTGTCATAGAGGACATCACATCCGAATACCGGCTCGAATATTCCATCCATTGTGGATATCAGGCCCTTGCTGAAGAACCTGCCGGTAGCCAGCACATAGCAGGATGCCTCTATGGGTGTACCCTTGAGATTGCGTGTTGCCACACCCGTCACCTTCCCTTCCGAGATGGTGCCTCCAAGCACGGTATCTCCCTGCAGCAAGGTTCCTCCAGCCTCCACGAACTCCCTACGGGGCGATTCTTCCAGGCCCAACCCCTCCGACACCACGAGGCAGTCCAGACCAGAACGCTGAAGTTCAAGTCCTATGCCGGTACCGGCCGGGCCTCCGCCTATTATCACAACGTCGAATCTCATTTGCGGTACAGTTTGCGCATATATTCCGCTTCCCTCAGTGAGTCACCCCAACAGACGGGCGCCATCCCCTTCCAGCGTTCTCTTACATATTGGTCGAGGAACTCTTCGGCCTTCTGCGGGCATCCTAGTTCCTCTGCGAGGGCTTCAGCCACCTTCCGTATGCAGAATGTTCCCTGACAGGTTCCCATCCCTATACGGGTGCGACGCCTCAGGTCCACCATATTGTGCACATCCAGATATTTGACAGCGTAGGCTATCTCCGCTTTGGTAACGTGTTCGCACTCGCAAAGCACTTCACTCTTATGGGAGAAGTCCATATCCTTGACCATAGTGCCGTGACGGCCTTCTGCGGCCTTGAAAGCCACGGCGTCCGCCCGTGACGGATTCAACCGTCTCTCCGATCCGGGCAATGGAAGTCCGGCGGTCAGGCAGGGCTTGTCCACATTCAATTTACGGCACACCAGGTCTGTCGCCATCTGAGCCATCAGACGGTAATTGGTCAATTTGCCGCCCGTGATCGTGACGAATCCCGATATCCCGTCACGGCTTTCGTGGTCCAGGAGCACTATGCCCCGGCTGGTTCTGCGACCCGTCGGGTCATCATCTGATGCCACAAGGGGCCTTACGCCCGCATAAGCCCGCAGAATCCTGGTATTTGCGAGAGCAGGCACAAGAGAGCAGCCCTCATCAAGCAAAGCAGTGACCTCCTGTCTGGTGACCCGGATGTCATCACATTCTTCAAACGGCACCTTATCGGACGTTGTACCTATGATGCATACGACATCCCCCGGGACCAGAATGTCAGCGTTGGCTGGCTTGCGGCAGCGGTTCACCACCATTCTGTTGACCCTGTGTCCGAATACGAGAAGAGAGCCCTTAGAAGGCAGCATCCTTATTCGGGCACCCGCCATAGCGGCTATCCCCTGCCCCCATATGCCGGCAGCATTGACTGTCATGGCAGCGAGAATTTCCTTCTCTTCGCCTGTCCTGGTATCCTTCACCCTGACGCCAACCACACGCGAGCCATCCTTGATGAATGACGTAACGCTGTGATAAGTGAGAATCCGAGCACCGTGTGCGGCGGCATCCAGAGCATTGGCCGAGCTCAGACGGAAAGGGTCCACAGAAGCGTCAGGCACTCTTACTGCTCCGACAAGACGGGGATTGACCGATGGTTCGAGCCTCAGGGCTTCAGCGGGATCTATGGATTCGGCTTTGATACCGGCCGCCCTGCAAGCCTCTACAAGCTTGTCCTGATATGCCGGGTCGTCTTCGGGCAGGGTGATGAACAACCCGTCAGTCCGCTCGACGCAATTGGACGCAATACGCTTAAGGATGCGGTTCTCCTTTATGCATTCCGAGGCGGAATCCCTGTCAGTGACTGCATATCTCGCGCCCGAATGCAGAAGGCCGTGATTCCTGCCTGTCGCACCGTTGGTCAGGTCGAAACGCTCCACAAGGACAGTCCTGAGACCGCGCAAAGCGCAGTCCCTGGCCGTACCGACACCTGTTATGCCACCCCCAATTATTATGACGTCATACTCATTCATCATTGATGCAGCAAGGGTTCGGTAAGTTTGGGGAAATTGTGATAATCATCAATGCATATATAGTCCATACCCTTGATGCGGATATGGCTGTCACCGCCTCCGTCAGTGAAATCATCCCCGATGAAAAGCACTTCCTGCAGAGTGTAACCCTTCCTGGCGGCATAATCCATCGAGGCATCATACTTGTTGAACCTGGAGGGGGTGAAATCAAACGAGGATGAACCTCCTATAAACACGGCATAATCCCTGAATATCTCCAGAACCTCGGGATACATGGCACGGCGCCTGGCCTTGTCAGGGTCGAATTTCACCTTCTGCTCCGCCGACACCGTAGTACCCAGGAGGCCGAATGTCACCATACCGGCCGGATGGAACTCCACGGGACTGCCGTCATATTGCGTATATCCGTATTTCTCTCTCAGATATGATGTCTTCTCCATAAAGAATGCCGTATCGGCAGGAACCGTAATCTGACGTACGATTTTGAGCTGTCCGTCTTCGACACGGGCTTCCTGCATCCCATAATTGGCTACTATGTCAATGGGATATTCCCCCATCTGCCGCCATACTCTGGGTGCATTGCCCGCGCACATCATCACCAGGTCATAGTGTCTGCCCAGACTGTCCAGGGCCGCCCTGTTGAAGTCTTCGAGCGGAGTACGGTGCTGAGTGAGAGTGGCATCCAGGTCTAGGCATATCAACTTCTTGCGTATCCTGAACTCGCTGTCGCCCAGACGGCTGCGCGCCAGCAGAGGATCGTTGGTCGTAATCTGGTCCACGCCCAGATTCCTGAAGAAATCCATATCATCCGGGTTGTCCACAGTCCATACATTGACGGACATACCCAGAGCGTGGGCTTCGGAGACCCACGAAGGATGGGCCTTCAGCACGGCCCCGTTATAATCCATACCATTGATACCCTCCTGTGCAAGGACTCGGGGCTCGGCATCTCCGTTCAGATACTGGTTGACGAAGGATGGAGCCTCCTTTGCCACTTTCCGGCAGATATCACGGCCGAACGAAATGAACGCCACCTTGGACGGGTCGAAGAGATTATGTGCCTTGAGCGTCTCAAAAGCCTTGTCAACCAACCGGGATTCGCGCTGCCACTCACCCTGCGTCTTGAACTCGACCACAAGCATCATATGATTGGCGCCCTTGGCAAACTCGTCCAGATAGTTGTCGAACGTAGGCAGGGTCTCTCCATTCACCAGAAGAGTGGCGGACAGCTCTTCATAACTGTGAGTCCGGATTTTCCTGCCTCCAATGGAATTGTCGTGGTTGACCACTATCACAGAGTCGGCGGTAAGATGGATATCGCATTCGCTTCCGCGGAACCCCCATAGAACGGCCTGTCTGAGAGACGCAATGCTGTTGCGGGCCATACCCGCCTCTTCATTCTGCCAGAATCCCCGGTGGGCCACAATGGCGGTCTTCCCTCCCTGTCCGAGTGAGGGGAAATCATACAGCGGCATAGTGGATGCCTTCCTTCCTGCGGAGCAGGCGGCAAGCGACAATATCGCAACGGCGATGAACAGAATTCTTTTCATATGTCGTCCTCCTTCATTTTGTCTATCAGGGACTTTGCCCTGCGAATACGGGTACGGACCGTATTCAGCTCCATATCCAGTTCCTCAGCTATTTCCTTGTACTGCAACCCATCCAGCAATCTCTTGCGAGCCACTTCCCTGTACAGTTCGGGAAGCCCCGAAATATATTTGCCGGTCACCTCGCGGTCTTCGGTCTTGATTATGCTCTCAAGCGGGGTCTCCTCGTCATCTCCCATATTCTCCAGCGATGCGGTATTGCCGGCGTTGTCATCCAGAGACACGTATTTGTTGCGCAATCGCGACTCCTGCTCCAGCATATCAAGAGCGGTATTGCGGGCGATAGTGCGCAGCCAGGTATAGAACTGGCTCTTGGCCGGGTCATAGGCGCTGATCTGTCTGAAAGCCTTCTCGAAACTGCGGGAGCAGATGTCATCCACATAGAAGTCGTCAAGTTGCTTGAGCCAGCCCTTGACATAGGACTTGAGTTGGGCGATATGCGTATCCCACAGTTCGGTAAAAGCCGCACCGTCCCCTATCATAGCAAGTCTGATGAGTTCGTTAATGGGCCTCGAGCCAAGTGTTGCCATAATTGCATTCTACAGTTAAAGGAACAGTCAGTTCAACCACGTTCTCCATTTCGGACACAAGGATGGAACGCACGGATTCTATCTCGTCCATAGGTACTTCCAGAAGCAGTTCGTCGTGTATCTGAAGCACCATCCCGGACTTAAATCCTCCTTCCCTGAGCCTGCGGTCCACACCTATCATCGCCAGTTTGATGATATCGGCGCTGCTTCCCTGAATGGGGGCGTTGACCGCATTCCTTTCGGCAAGGGCCCGGATATTGGCATTGTGACTGTTGACGTCGGGGACATAGCGGCGACGGCCGAAAACAGTCTCGACATAGCCGTTCTCGCGGGCCGAGCAGAGGGTGTCATCAATGAAGTTGCGTATGCTGGGAAATGATTCGAAATAGTCGTCGATTATCTTTTTGGCTTCGGAACGGGAGCACTTCAGTCTCTGGCTGAGTCCGAATGATGATATGCCGTACATAATGCCGAAATTGGCAGTCTTGGCTATCCGCCGCTGCTCGGCGGTAACCTCCCCGACAGGCACTCCGAATATCTTGGCAGCTGTGGCGGCGTGTACGTCCACACCTGTCCTGAACGCCTCCCTGAGGTGCTTGTCCGCGCACAGATGCGCCATAATGCGGAGTTCGATCTGGGAATAGTCGGCCGACATGATGACGGCGTTGTCCATTCCGGGCACGAACGCCTTGCGTATTTCACGGCCCAGTTCGGTGCGTACGGGAATGTTCTGAAGGTTGGGATTGGAACTGCTCAGACGTCCGGTCGAGGTGAGGGCCTGGTTGAATGTAGTGTGTACCCTGCCGTCAGACCTGATATAACCCGGGAAAGGCTCTATGTATGTGTTGAGCAGCTTGCGCAACCCCCTGTAATCCAGAATGGCATCGATGATAGGGCTGCGGTCGGCGAGTTCCGCAAGTGTCTGCTCATCAGTGGGCCAGCTGCCGGTCTTGGGTTTCCGGCGTCCCGGGTCGAGATTGAGCTTGTCGAATATGACCTCTCCAACCTGCTTCGGAGAATTGACGTTGAGCTCCGGCTCTCCTGCAAGGGTGCGCACCTCTTCTTCCTTCTCCCGGACCTGCACCCGCAGGCTGTCGGCAAAATCCTTGAGCGAATTGACATCCACCCGGACGCCCTTTGTCTCCATTCTGCTGAGGACGCCCACAAGAGGCTCCTCTATGGTCGTATAAAGGCTGTCGAGAGTCTCGTTTGCTCCCAGTTCGTCAGCTATGCAGCCGGCCAGCAGCCTGATGGCCACGGTCTCCCGACAGGCGGACAGGCTGTCGCATACCTCCGGCTCATCGAACAGGGAGGTCCGGGCACCGGCATCCAGGGCGCCGCGCAGCTCCACCTTCAGATAAGATGCCGCGAGGTCTTCTACATCGTGACTGCGCTCAGGATTGAGCAGATAGTGCATCAGCGAGATGTCCCTGAGCTGTCCGTTTAGAGTTATCCCCCTGGACGACAACTCATTCATAAGGGACTTGAGGTCTGCTCCGTCCTTGATGACGGAAGGATCTTCCAGCAAGGACCTGAATTGTTCCGGTGTCCCGAAAGCCACCTTGTCTTCGAGAGCCGCATACAGGACATCCCCCTTTATGTTGAATGCCACCTCCCGTCCCGCAATCTCACCGGGCGTCACCGTCACGAACTCCAGAGTCCGTTCCGTCTCTTCAGGCGCCGGAACCTCGGATGCCGGGGTCAAGGATGCGAGCTTGCGCTTGAGGGAGCCGAATTCGTAAACGTCAAAAAGTTTCATCAGCTCCGATGTGACATGGCAGCCCAATGCCATTTCTTCAAGGCTGACCGGTACCGGGATATCCGTCTTGATGGTGACAAGGGCCTTGCTAAGGGCTATGTGGCCGGAAGCGGAGTCAAACATCTCCTTCTGTCTGGGAGTCAGTTCGTCGAGATGTTCATAGATGGCCTCCATACTGCCGTAGCGGGCAAGAAGCTTGGCCGCTCCGACAGGGCCGACTCCCTGCACTCCGGGCACGTTGTCCGATGAATCCCCGCAGATGGCAAGTATGTCGATCACCTGGGAGGGCGAACTGATGTTCCACTTCGCGCAGATGCCGGCAGCATCCAGAATTTCGTTGTCCGAGCCCGATTTGCCCGGCTTGTACTGGAACACATGGTCGCGGACGAGCTGACCGTAATC
Source organism: Bacteroidales bacterium (assembly GCA_024401865.1). Lineage (GTDB taxonomy): Bacteria > Bacteroidota > Bacteroidia > Bacteroidales > UBA932 > Cryptobacteroides. The sequence goes on along the minus strand of JAKSKI010000005.1, from coordinate 22,915 downwards.
CTTGTCGGGAGTGACCATATACACGTCGCAGTCAGGCCCTGACAGCTGTACGGCCATCGATCCTATCACATCATCCGCTTCGAAGCCCTTCAACATCACTACAGGTATGCCCATAGCCTTCACGATATCCGTGACGGGCTCCAGGGCATCAATGACCAGCTGCGGAGTTTCGCCGCGATTGGCCTTGTAGTCAGGATACATTTCGTTGCGGAAGGTCCCTCCCGGAGGGTCCAGGCTTACTGCGATATGAGTAGGTCTCTCTCTTTCAATGAGTTCGAGCAGATATTTGGTAAAACCGAACAGTATTGACGTGTCCACCCCGCGGGAGTTGACCATAGGTCTCCCGAGGAATGCATAATACATTCGGAAAATCAGTGCGTGGCCGTCTATGAGGAAAAGTTTCATTATCCGTAAAGTTACGAAACTTTTAGTAAATTCGCGATATGGAAACTGACGAAAAATATATGCTCGAAGCCTTGAAGGAAGCCAGACTTGCCGGAGAGGACAAAGAGATACCCATCGGTGCGGTGGTGGTATGCCGCAATCAGGTGATAGGCAGAGGTCACAATATGGTTGAAATGCTGCACGACCCCACGGCTCACGCCGAAATGATAGCGCTCACGGCCGCCACCGAAGCGCTGGGCGGCAAATATCTGAACGACTGTACACTTTATGTCACCGTCGAGCCTTGCCCGATGTGCGCAGCCGCCCTGTCCTGGGCCCAGACCGGCCGGATAGTATGGGGAGCGGACGATCCCAAACGCGGCTTCACGATGTATTCCCCTTCCCTTCTTCACCCTAAGACGGAGACAAGTTCGGGAATACTGGCAGACGAGTGCTCCGCTCTTGTCAGCGAATTCTTCAAAGCCAGAAGATAACGGCTTACGTACAGCGGGGCGGATTGACCTTATTGAAATTATTACTATATTTGCGGCACGGAATTGAGGTATGGTGTAATGGTAGCACTACAGATTTTGGTTCTGTCTGCGGAGGTTCGAATCCCCCTACCTCAACCAACACGGAAGCCCTTTCAGAATGATTTGAAAGGGCTTTTTGAATAAAGTCATGAAAGTCCGCAAATCTCTTGCCTCCCTGCTCGCCCTGCTAATCGGGGTGCAGTTGTGGGCACAGCTGCCCCGCAGCGAAGATTTCCACGTCAGATACTCCCTGTCCGAGGCCGTGGTGCTGAGCCGTCACAATCTGCGCGCACCCCTCTCGTCGCCGGGCAGTTTCATCAGCCGGATTACGCCTTACAGCTGGTATGACTTCGGCGTCGGCGCTGCCGAACTTACGATGAAGGGAGGTGTGCTCGAGGCCATCAACGGGCAGTTCTTCCACAAATGGGTCGTAAGCGAAGGGCTCTTTGAAGAGAATGAAGCGCCGTCGGATGACGAGCTCCATATATATGCCAACAGCATGCAGCGCACCATCACCACTGCAAGGTATTTCTGCGCCGGATTCGTACCGATGAAGACAGTGACCGTCAAGCACGAGGACCTCCCCTTCCATATGGACCCGAGATTCGACCTCGCATTCGGTGATGACATATCAGACCGCGAATGGGCAGTGATAAGTGACGAATATGATGCCGCCTACGGTGCCGAGGACATACGCAAGGCCAGCGAAGCCCTTCAGCCGGCATATGACCTGCTCTCGGAGATTCTTGACATCAAGAACTCTCCGGCCTTCAGGGACGGCTCGTTCAGGGGATTCAACAACCACAACAGTTCCATAGTCTGCCATACCGGAAGCGAAGCTTATATGACGGTCACCATCAATGAGGCCCGGCAGGCCGCCGATGCACTGCTTCTGCAATATTATTTCAATCCCGACCCGGTCGCCGCGGCATTCGGCAGGGAAATGAGTCCGGAGGACTGGAGGATGATATCGAATATCATAACCGTCAGGGATGAAATCCGGTTCTCCTCTCCTTTTGTGCAGCGCTATGTATCCAAGGGACTTCGCGAATACATTTCAGATGCCCTGTTGAAGGAAGGCCGCAAATTCACATTCATCTGCGGACACGACACCAATATACTCAATGTCCTGAAGTCAATGCACGTATGTGAGTATTCCCTTCCCGAGTCCATCGAGCAGGTGACACCGATAGGCTGCAAACTTGTGTTCGAGAAATGGACCGATGCCTCCGGTCACGACTTCATCGGTGTGAATCTGGTCTACCAGACTGCCGCCCAGCTGCGAGAATGCACTCTTCTTGACCTGAACACCCTTCCAGGCATAGTCCCGCTTAAATTTGAAGGACTGGAGGCCAACGAGGACGGGCTATATCCCCTTGATATGATGATTCAACGTCTTCAATAATGAATCATAGTCCAGGGCTGTCCGCAATCTGCCGTCCGAACGGCAGATCAGTAAAGGGTGACAGGCCCGATCAGCCCGGCGGGGACAAGGGGATTGTTCCTCCTGAACATGAAGCGCTGCGCTACAGGACTGTCCTTGAGGGTCTGGACATAATTGCCAAGAAGGGTTGTCACTGTGACCTCCAGAGTATTGTCGCCCTCGTGAAGCAGTCCGCTGATGTCGTAGATGCGTCTTCCGTACCATTTGACGCCGCAATCGTGGCCGTTGACCCTGAGCGAGCAGATGTCCGCCACCTTGCCCAGGTCAATGTATGAAGGCAGCCGCCCCTTCTCCAGATGCACGGTCGCAGTATAGGTGACATCTCCGGCAAAATTCTTCCATTCCCCAGTGTCCTTCAAGTCAGTGAGGACATCCATCCTGTCATATCTGGTCCATCCCAGGACTTTGTGGGTAAGAGACAGTTTCCACCCCTGAGGATGAATGGCATTCACGTCGGACGGGTCGCACAAGGGCAAGGACTCCATCGGCCGGCCTCCCTTGTCCCGGTTGAAAACGACGAGCCAACTCTCCGCAGGACCGGGTGCCACCTTCATCCTGCCGTCCTTCGTGATCGGAAGACGATATCTCTCTCCCGTGGAAGCATCATACAGCCAGGCGGTCCTGCCGGAATACACCGACTTGGGGAATATCACCTCGCTGCACCTGTCTTCACTCAGACTGGCATTGACAAACAGGAATACGTCAGACTTGTCATCCATCACGAAATGGCTCTGCAACAGGAATCTGTCGGGAGATTCTATCGTTATGCAGTGAGGTATCGAATAACGGTTCGAAACGTCCGTATACCATTCCAGATACTTGCCGTCAGAAGGCTTGTCCAACAATATGAAGCGGTCGGAATATGACTTCAATTTCTCTACCCTGGAGACAATCTCAGCATCTCGTTGCTCCCAATTCTTCAGGCCCAGCGACTTGCAGGGATACTTTCCTATGCAGAACACCCTTCCGCCGCCGGCGACGAATTCTTCCAGCTTGTCCAGAACCTCGGGCGTGGTCCCTCCGACTTCAATCATAAAGATGGTTCCATACTCCTTGGGACCATAGCAAAGCCGGCCTCTGCGGACAGTCGAGTTGCGGATAATCTCTTCCGTGACATAATCGGCCCCTCCGCCATTCTTGTGTATGGCTTCCCATATCAGGGACGTGTACGGCACGTTCAGGCTGTCGGGGAAGGGATCAGTCTGGACTCCCATCTCCGTCCACAAATCCATATTGGCGGGGAGAAGCGCAATATCGGTCACCATATCCGCCCGCTGGAGCACAGAGCTCATCCTGGCGCGATAGTCGTTGAGCAGTCTGAAATAAGGCCACCAGGTATTGCGGTCACTGTAGTAACTCCCATACTGCACCCACCCCGGGAATCCGGCAGAAGGAGGCGAATAGTTGAAGCCGTGCCATACCGAGTGGGTAATGCCGGTTGTGGCGTTCATATCGGAACCCATCCTGAGGAATTCGAGAGACGTAATGAACACCATATAAGTGTTGGTCATCTCCTCGCAGCTCACCAGCCTCTTACCGGTCAGATGGGCCGCAGAAGTGACATATTTGTTGATCATCGTGTAGGACCTTCCGCGCCTGTAGTCCGCATCCCCCATCTCCTCACCTATGCGGTGCCTGAGCCAGTTCATTGTCCAGGACTCCCCTTCCGGGATATCGACGTCAAGAGCAGACTCTATGGGGAAGAATCCTCTTCCATAGGCCTCAATTCGCGATTTGACCTTTTTGTCACGGCACCAACCCACAAGCGTAGCCATATAGCGCTCGTTCAGGAGTTCCGCCTTGGTCAGTTCGAAATCGAAGCGCACGCGGTTGACTTCCTCACGGAAGCGCTCCCCCTTGGATGCACCATAGTCATATTGCTCCACATTGCCCAGACGCCCCACCTTGAACATAGTGAACGGCAGCCAGGGCCTTACGTCATATCCACGGCGGCGCTCGAATTCTTCGGCGAATCCTTCGGTCCAGTTGTTGCCTTCAAGCTCCATTCCGTCTACGAAGAATGCACGCAGATACTGCGAAAGGGGTCCTATGCGGCCCTCGATGGTATCGGACATCCTGTCAAGATATTTGCGAACCGCCTTCGCATCCATATGGTTGAGAATCGAGCCTGCAGCTCCGGGCGCCCCGTTGATGACGGAAGCGAAAGAGTCAACCCTGACCATAAAGTAGAGGACGTGCTTCCCCTCGGGGACCTTGAGAGTGAGGAGATCGCCATTGAAGCGGTCCATTATGTCAACGGCCTCGCCAAGATCATTGATGGGATCCGGAGTCATCAGAGCCGTAACAAGTTCGAATGTACGGCGCTCATTGGGCACGGTAACCCCGGGGTCCACCGACTTGAAAATATGGAATTTGGAGAGTTCCACATCAGAGCCTCCCTCAACGCTCACAGCGTATGTAAGCATCACCGAGGCCCTTTCGTCAAGTGGTAGATCCTCAGCGCCGAAAGGCCATCCGGAGCCCACGATAAGATCACAGGTCAAGCCTATCCTGGACGCTTCGTCAAAGGTGTACTTGAGCATATCTATCCATTCGTCGCTGAGCCAGACCAGCGATCTGATACCGGAAGTATCTATCCTGAAAGGGAATTCTATGGGATTGATCTCCACACCGCCTATTCCGGCCTCCTTGAGGATTTCGAGCTCCCTCGTAATCTCCTCCTTCTGGAGTTTGTTCCCGTTCCACCACCATCTAACAAAAGGACGGCAGGAATCCTCCACAGTCCGGAACTTGTCATATACAGGTGTGGTCACGGAGGCATCCGCCACCACCCAGGCACATACCGCGACAGCGGTCAAAAGGATATATTTTGCTGCAATCCGCATAGGCAACAGGTATTAACGGACATAATCCGACAGGACTTTCCTCGAAGAAGGCACGTTCCAGCCGGACAACTCCAGCACCGCAGGGGTCTCCGGGCTCTCGATTGTAACCGATTTGCTCTCCCCGGGCATCAGGGTGAAGAAATTGTCGGAATAGAACGACGGTGCCACGGGCTCTCCGTCAGAGTCCTTAACCATCAATTGATTGAAGAATGCAATACGCGATGATGCATTGCGCATCCTGACCTCCACAAATGACTTTCCATCCTTACGGACGACTGCCACGCGGCTGGACACGGACGCCGGTTTCATAGAGTCAAGAGCCTGGAATCCTGACGTGCATGGACCGGTAAGCGTATTCCATCCCCGGTACTCGTCACGGGAGCGCCAGTAGAAATTGCGGGATACCTCCCTGCCGGACGCATCCTTGAGACTGAGAGCGATGAAGAACACGTCTCCGACTGCCTTGTCAAGGTCCACTTCCAAGATGTCACAGGCGACTCCGTCCTCCGCGATGTCCACCTTGCAACTCTTCTCCCACAGCTTGCGGCTGTCGAGGCTCCAGATGGAAGCCGTGGCGGTACCGCCTTCGAATGGCTTGTAGTAATCATTGACGGCCGATACCGTGTTCTTGAGGAAGTCATACTGGATATGGACGGGCTCGAGTGCATTGGCGGAATGGTACAGAGCGGCACAGGGCTCGAGATAATAGTCATAGAAATGTCCGCATACCTGTGGAATGGGGCTGTTGTGGAACCAGAACAGAAATCCGGAAGCCCAGCGGTCTCCATATCCCAACTTGTTGTAGTTCCATACCTCAAATATCGAATGTGAATTGACCGCAGCCACAAGCTGGGCCTTGCGGGAAAATTCCTCGATCGATGAGGATTCGCCGTATTCGTTGACCATATCCCTGTACATCGTACTCACAAGCGAGAATCCATTGCCATCGTGATAATCCCAGACCTCCCGGTTAATGGGCCAGAGGTCTTCGGGGTCCATGAATTTGCGGAGCGATTCCACCAGCGGCAGCATAGGAGCACCATACTCGGGATTGAAGCCGTCCACGCGTGATCCGCGTTCGGATGCAGTGTTCTCATAATGCCGCATAGGGTTGACCTGCTTGTACGGACTGCCGTCGTGGATGCCGTCGCACTCGGATTGCTTCTGATAGCCTCTGGTGCCATCTATTTCCATAAGGGTCCTGCGCACCTCCGGCAGTTCCGAACTCTCATTGGAGCACACATAATAAGCAAGGCAGGGATGGTTGCGTATGCGCTTGACGGTGGATTTGACATTGGCCAGATGAACGCCCTTGTCGGCCGGGACACGGGAACCGCCAGACATCCAGAACTCCTGGGACACCATTATTCCAAGTGAGTCGCACAATTCGAAGAATCGGTCCGATTCGGCGATGCCTCCACCCCACTGTCGCAGGAAATTGATGCCTGTCTGCCCGGTATATCGGAGTTCGGCCTCTATCCTCTTGTCATCGGCACGGCACATGGCTTCGGGTATCCAGTTGGAGCCACGCACGAAGATACGCCTGCCGTTGATGTAGAATACACGCGAACCGTCAGGAGTATTGCGGTCGGAACGGATTTCCCGAATGCCGAATTTCGAATCCAGCACGTCGGACTCCTGTCCGTCAACGGTGACGGTGAATGTGATACCGTACATTTCCTGTGGTCCCTTGTTGACAGGCCACCACAGGCGGGGGTTCTCCACCTTCAGAGCGGGGAAATCTCTGGAAGTGAACACCACCTCTTCAATGCTCTCCAGGTCCATCCCCACCTTCTTGGTGCAGGACTGCCCTTCGAACGTTGCCGTAACGAAACAGTCGAAACTGTATTGCGAAGGATTGGCGACCTCAACTATGGCTGTCAGGTCCGCCTTGGTATAATTGTCCGATAACGACGCCTTCACGAACGGATGGCGGAGCTGGACGGGACCGGTCGATTCAAGATACATACTTCGCCATATGCCGGTGTTGCGGTCACGTATGCCGTCCATAAAGGCAAAATCCCAGCCCACACTCATAAGCATCGAGGTGTTGAGCCCCATATTGCCGTCACCGCCATTGTGGAATTCATTGTAGTCGCCCCATTTCTTCTTGTGCCAGGTCCCCGGAGTATCGACGGGAATCACCTTGACAAGCAGCGCATTCTTTGCACCCGGGTTGACGAAATCCGTCACGGCTATCCAATCCTGGAGGAACATACCTGTCGTGGATCGCAGGAGCACTCCGTTTATCCATATCTCGGATCTGTAATTGATACCGTCAAAACGCAACCAAAGCTGTTGGCCAGCGGCTTCCGCAGGGATCTCGAACTCGGTCCTGAGCCAGCGCGTATAGTAGTCGCGTCCGGCAGCAAGGTCGGGGATGAGCCCCTTCTGAATCTTGTTGTTCAGGCCATAATATGGCTCGGGAAGGAGTCCGTTGGCAACGTCGGTATTGAGCACGGTGCCGGGCACTATGGCAGGGAGCCATTCTCCTGTCAACTCATATCCGGGCAATGAGACACGTTCCGGTATGTCCTTCAATTGGGCGGAAGGGATGGTCATCCAGTCACAGGGGCCGTCCTTGCCCGTCTTCGAATCAAGAGCTATGGAGATGAATGCCGAGGCGGCTGCCAAAACTGATAGAAGTATGTTCATATTGTGCGGTTTTTACAAATGTACACAAAAAAAATTCACTATCTTTGAACAAACTTGAGCAATATGGCCAAATTCAACGTGGAGACGGTCCAGAACGTGGAGCAGAGCAAGAAGATTCCCTGCCGCAAGCCCCTTCTGGAACAGTTGGAAATAATGGAAGCCTACACGGACACCCACAGGCGGTTCAGCGGTTCTTCCAGGGAACGCCGGGAAGTCGAATGCCTCAAGGTGCTGTATCCCCGTATGTTCCGTCCGATTGAGCCGCAGGACCTTTTTGCCGGAAGGCTCGATTTCCTGCCCATAGGCTTCGGATGTGTCACTTCCGTGGGCGGCGTGGGCCATTACTGCGTTTTCCGCAAGCTGCGCCAGTTCCAGGAGCAGCTGCCCGGCGGACTGAAGCCCAGAGTCGATGACCTTTACCGCTATTGGCTTGACCACGACGTGAAGACACAGTTCAACAGGGATATGATAGTCGATGACACAATGGGGATGTTCATCGACACCGCATTCCCCCTCATAGCGACCGCCCGTCTGTCCGGTATGATGCTGGACTATCCCAAACTGCTGGCAAACGGAGTCCCGGGTATGAGGAAGATTCTGAGCGATCATATCGCGGCCGCACCGGACAATGACTTCTACAGGGCCGGACTCGAATGTCTCGACATACTCTGTGACAGCGCCGATGCACTGAGGAAGGATGCATTGGGGCAGATGGAAGGGTCTGACGAGGTCCGCAAAGCACAGTTGCAGGAAATGGCCGATGCTCTCGAGAACATCCAGCACCGCGTTCCCTGCACTTTCATCGAGGCTCTGCAGCTGTTCTGGCTCTATGCCCTGCTCGCCGGAGTCATCAACTACGGCCGTCTGGACGATCTGCTGGGCCCTTATCTTGTAGCCGACCTCAATGCAGGAAGGCTCACGGAGCAGAAAGCCTATGACTTCCTGAAGTCCCTCTGGACTATGATAGAGAACAGGCGCACCACCGTCAACGGACGCATCATCGTCGGAGGCAAGGGAAGGCGCCATCCCAAGGAAGCGGACGTCTTCATGCACATCGCCCTCAAAGTCTGCCACGACTGCAGGTACGTGGAGCCCCAGTTCACTCTCAGGATAGACAGGGACACCACCGAGCAGACCTGGGACGAAGCGCTTGACGCACTCGGATGCGGAGCCACCTATCCCACTCTCTACAATGACGAGGTCAACGTGCCGGCAGTCTCCTGGGGAATGAGGGTCGACGAGAAGACAGCCGAATGGTATGTGCCCTTCGGATGCACCGAATTCGTCATCCAGGGCCAGAGCACCGGTACTCCCAACATCTGCATCAACCTGCTCAAACTCCTTACCATCTTCATGAACGGAGGTGTGGACCCTATGGACGGTATCAGGAAGGACGCGGGCTTTGGCATCAAGGCTCTGGAGGAATACACCGACTTCGACAAGTTCTACGCTGACTACAAATCTTTCCTGGACATATATCTCGACAAGTCCGCACAAGCACAGTATTATTCATATCAGGTAATGAACAGGAATGTCAGTTTCCTCTTCAACAGCCTGCTTACCGATGACTGCATCGAGCGGGGCAAGGCCCTGCTTGACGGCGGCGTCAGATATCTCGGAGGCACCTGCGAGATCTACGGAAGCATCAATGCGTCCGACTCTCTTGAAGCGCTGAAGGAACTCGTCTTCGACCGCCACAAATATACCCTTCGCGAGATACACGACGCCATGCTGCACAATTTCGAAGGCAGCGGAATCCTGCGCCGGGACTGTATGGCCTGCGACAAATACGGCAATGACCTGGATACGGCCGACAATATGGCCAACGACCTCTATGAATTCGTCGCCAAAGGTATCAGGGACAGGGGAATCAAGGTCGGTATGCAATATTTCCTCGTGGTCATAAGCAACAACCAGCTCAACACCGAGTGGGGCAATGCCACCGCGGCATCCCCCGACGGGCGTCTGTCCGGAATGTATATGAATCCGGCCAACAACCCCCAGGGAGGAGCCAATGTCAGCGGACCTACTGCAATGCTCAACTCTCTGGCCAAGTTCGATGCCAGATACCACGCAGGCTCGGTGCAGAACATCAAGTTCACCCCGGCGATGTTCAACGGCAACAGGGAGATGATAAAATCCCTGTTCCGCACATATTTCGACAGAGGAGGTTGCCACCTTATGGTAACCGTGGTGGACAAGGGCGAACTGGAGGATGCGATGGTCCACCCGGAGAAATACCCCGACCTCATAGTCAGGGTCAGCGGATTCTCCGCGGTGTTCGTGGAACTGCCCAGAAACGTGCAGGAGGAGCTATTGAGCAGAGTACTGTATGATTAACCTCAACGTAAGAGTATTCAACATCGAGAGGTTCGCCATCCACGACGGACCAGGCATAAGGACGGTAGTGTTTATGCAGGGCTGCCCTCTTCACTGCCCCTGGTGCTCCAATCCCGAATCTCAGACTTTTGCAAGCATTCTTATCCATAACGAGATCAAATGCACCCACTGCGGCTCCTGCATATCATCCTGTCCTGTCGGCGCCGCAATCCGGACCGACGGGCCTTCAGTCAGGTTTGACAGGGGCAAATGCAATCTCTGCGGCAAATGCGTCGAACAATGTCCCGGAGGTGCCATACGCATATCTCCGGACGAGATGAAATGCAGCGACGTAGTCAGCCGTATCCTCAGGGACAGGGATTACTACGCACATAGCGGGGGCGGGGTGACATTCTCGGGCGGAGAAGCCCTGATGCAGCCGGATGCACTTCTTGCAATGCTCAAAGCCTGCAGGGACGAAGGCGTCCATACTGCAGTGGAGACAAGCGCCATGGCTCCCCGTACCGTGATTGACAGCATTCTCCCCTATACCGACCTGTTCCTGGCAGACATCAAGCACACTGACGCCGACAAACTGCACCGGGTCACTGGTGGCGACCTGGACCTGATTATGGGCAACATCAGCGCAATAGCCGCCTGCGACCCCGGCAAGATCAGGCTTCGTCTCCCCTGCATACCCGGATTCAACCTGGAGCGCGGACACTTCCAAAAAGCATATGCATTTGCACACAGCAACTGCATCAAGGGCATAGACCTGCTTCCATACCACACCCTTGGACTGGGCAAATACAATCAGATAGGAGAGCAGTACGGATACGGACAAACCACACCCCTCAGCCGGGCGGAGTTGGAGCCTTTCGCTTCGATGCCCGAAGCGCAGGGACTAGACATTAAAATATTATGAAACCTTACCATCTCGGACTTGATGTCGGTGGAACAAACCTCGCGGCAGCCATAGTCGACAATGATTTCAACATTCTGTCTCACAAAAGCATACCCGCAGGGGCCGGCAGGGATTGGCAGGCCATTACAGCCGACTTCGCGGCTGCGAGCCGGGCTGCCATAGATGCGGCGGGGGTAAGTATCGAAGATATCGAATGCTGGGGTATCGGAATGCCCAGCTGCATTGACACACGCACCGGACTGCTCGTCAATGCCCATCAGTTCGGATGGAAGAACGTCCCCATACGCGAATGGCTAAAGCCCCTTCTTCCCCTTGACGTGCGCATTGACAATGATGCCAACTGCGCCGCATATGGAGAAGCGCTGGCCGGTGCCGCCAAGGGACGCGCCAATGTCATTATGCTGACACTGGGCACAGGTGTCGGCAGCGGCATCATCATCGACGGACACATCTTCAAGGGTGCAGACGGAATGGGAGCAGAGATAGGTCATTCCACCCTGGTACAGGGAGGAAGGACCTGCAACTGCGGCAGAAAGGGCTGCGTGGAGGCCTACTGCTCCGCAACGGCACTCATAAAGAGGGGCAGGGAAATATTTGGGGACGCCTGCACCAATGCCAAGTCCATATTTGACAAAGCCCTGTCCGGAGACGGCAGAGCCGTAGATCTCATCGACGAATATGCCACCTATCTTGCATACAGCCTCTCGTCAGTCACGGCCATATTCAGACCGGAGGTCCTGATTCTCGGAGGAGGCGTGGCCGATGCCGGAGACTACCTGCTGGACAAGGTCAACGCCCTGATGCCGAAAGCCACATATAACGGCGAGACCACGGGAGTGCCTCCCGTGGTCAGAGCTACCCTCGGCAATGCCGCAGGTCTTATAGGCGCCGCTTTCCTCTAAAGAGTACGCTTGATTTCGACAATCTGGAAGGCCTCGATGAAGTCGCCTTCCTTGATGTCGTTGTAACCGGCTATGCTCATACCGCATTCCTTGCCGGCAGGCACTTCCTTGACCTGGTCCTTGACAATCTGGAGAGAACCGAGCTCACCCGAATATATGACGATGCCGTCACGGATGAGGCGGACCTTGCTCTTCTGGACCATCTTGCCGTCGCGGACAATACATCCTGCGATGGTACCCACCTTGCTGATATGGAAGGTCTGCTTGACCTCGGCCGTAGCGATGACTTCCTCCTTCTTCTCAGGTTCGAGCATACCTTCAATACCGTCCTTGACTTCGTTGATACAGTCATAGATGACGGAATACAGACGTATTTCGATGCCTTCCTTGTCAGCGGCCTTGCGAGCCTCGAGAGAAGGCCTTACCTGGAATCCCACGATGACGGCATCGGATGCCTCTGCGAGCAGTACATCAGACTCGGATATGGCGCCGACGGCCTTGTGTATGACATTGACGCGCACTTCTTCCGTGGAGAGTTTTATGAGCGAATCGGACAGGGCCTCGACAGAGCCGTCCACATCGCCCTTGACTATGATGTTGAGCTCCTTGAAGTTGCCGATGGCGATACGGCGACCGATTTCCTCGAGGGTCATATGCTTCTGGGTCTTGATACCCTGGATGCGGATCAGCTGCTCCCTCTTGGCCGCTATGTTCTTGGCTTCCTTCTCATCGGCCATCACGTTGAACTTCTCACCGGCGGCGGGAGCTCCGTTAAGACCGAGAATCGATACGGGCGTTGCCGGACCGGCAGTCTGAACCTTCTGGCCACGTTCATTGAACATTGACTTGACTCTGCCGTAGAAACTGCCGCAAAGCACACAGTCACCGACGTGGAGAGTTCCCTCCTGCACGAGGACATTGGCGATATAGCCGCGTCCCTTGTCGAGTGAAGACTCGATGACCGCACCTACCGCCAGTTTGTCGGGATTGGCCTTGAGCTCGAGCAGATCGGTCTCGAGAAGCACCTTTTCGAGCAATTCCTGTACGCCGATACCCTGCTTTGCGGAAATCTCCTGGCACTGGTATTTGCCACCCCAGTCCTCGACAAGGATATTCATCTCGGAGAGCTGGCGGCGGATAGTGTCGGGATTAGCGCCGGGTTTATCTATCTTGTTGATTGCAAATACCATAGGTACACCTGCAGCCTGGGCGTGATTGATAGCCTCAATGGTCTGGGGCATCACGGCGTCATCTGCGGCGACTATGATGATTGCAAGGTCCGTCAATTGGGCACCGCGCGCACGCATAGCCGTGAACGCCTCGTGTCCCGGAGTATCCAGGAAAGTGATATGGCGTCCGTCCGCCAGCGTAACGCTGTATGCACCGATGTGCTGGGTGATACCTCCGGCCTCACCTGCAATCACATTGGACTTGCGGATATTGTCGAGAAGCGAGGTCTTGCCGTGATCCACGTGTCCCATGACTGTGATGATAGGCGGCCTGGGCTTGAGATCCTCAGGTCTGTCAGGCTGCTCGTTGGCGTTGATCTCCTCGGAAATGTCAGCGGTGACGAACTCGACCTTGTATCCGAATTCCTCGGCCACCAGCACAAGAGTCTCGGCATCGAGTCTCTGATTGATGGAGACCATAAGGCCGAGGCTCATGCACGCCCCGATGACCTTGACAACAGGGGTGTTGTTCATCAGAGTGGCAAGATCGTTTACAGTAACGAACTCCGTAACCTTGAGGACTTTGTTCTCGGCGGCGAGCTGCTCCTTCTCCTCCTGGTTACGCTGGGCGGCAAGTTCCCTCTTCTCCTTGCGGTATTTGGCTCCGAAGTTGTTCTTCTTGCCCTCGTTCATCCTGGCATATGTCTCCTTGACCTGCTTCTGGATCTCCTTCTGCATCTCCTCAAGTTCGGCTTCGGTCATAGCGGGCTTCAGCCTGTCGTTCCTGTCGCGACGGCGCTTGCCCTGTGACTGCTGGAGCTGTGCCTGTCGTGCAGCCTCCTTCTTGCCGGCATTGCGGTCAATATTGGCACCAGCCTTGGCTACATCCACCTTCTGGCTGCCTTTGGCTATGCGCTCCCTTTTCACCGGCTTGCGGTCAAACTGACTGAGGTCCACCTTGCCCACCACCTTGAAGGGAGAAGTCGCCTCTGCAGGTGCCTTCTCAGGCTCTTTTGCCTCAGGCTCAGGGGCTGTTTCAGTCTCTTCCACCGGAGTGCTCTCGGGCTCTGAAGCAGGTTCCGCCTCCATTTCGGGCACGGGAGCGGCTTCTTCCTCCACAGGACTTGCCTCCACCGCCTCGGCAACGGGAGTCTCCTCCTGTTCCGGCTCGGGAACGGGTTCCACCGCCTCCTCAGGCTTTTTGACTTCCACCGACGGTGCAGCTTGCTCCGCTTGAGGCTCTTCCTTGACAACGGGGGCCGGCTCTTCGACGACCCGGACCTCTTCCGGCTCGGTTGAAGATGCGGGAGAGGACTTCTTGTTTATGAAAGTGGTCGTCTTGATACGGATTTCGTCGGCAGGTTCCTCTTCCTCCTCCTTCGAGGGCTTCTTGCCTGTCTTGACAAGTATCTCGTTAAGTTTTATATCAATCTTTTCGGCCTGCTTGAGAGCCTCCTGATCCTTTCCGAACTGCTTTTCGATGGCCGGGACGTACTCATCGGAAATCTTGGCGTTGGGATTCTCATCCACGTCAGCGCCCTGTTTCCGGAGGAACTCCACCAGGTCACCCAGCCCTATGTTGAACTGCTTGAGTAATTTGTTTAATCTTATTTCTGCCATCAGTCTTCAAATTCTGCTTTGAGTATACGTATCACATCCGCAACGGTCTCGTCCTCGAGATCAGCGCGCTTGGCAATATCCTCGGGATCGATTGCCAGCACACTCTTGGCTGTGTCACAACCGATACCCTCGAGCTTGTCGATAATCCACTGGTCGATCTCGTTGGAGAACTCGCTCAGAAGAACGTCCTCCTCATCATTGCTGATGCCCTTGGGAAGTTCACGCCAGACTTCGAGCTCCCTGCCCACAAGCATACCGGCGAGCTGGATGTTGCATCCGCCACGGCCGATACCCTTCTTCACTTCCTCCGGCTGCATATAGACCTTCACCTTGTCATCAGGATTCTGCCCCATATCAATGGATGACACGTGAGCGGGCACAAGGGCGCGCTGGATGAGTATCTGGGGATTTGTCGACCACTGAAGGACGTCGATATTCTCGTTGCGGAGTTCGCGGACTATGCCGCTGATACGGCTTCCCTTGACTCCGATACAGGCTCCGATGGGATCGATGCGGTCATCATAAGACTCCACGGCCACCTTGGCCCTCTCACCGGGCATGCGCACCACCTTCTTGATGGTGATGAGACCATCGGCAATCTCGGGCACCTCCATTTCGAAGAGCCTCTCGAGGAACTCGGGTGACGTGCGGCTGAGGGTTATATAGGGCGTGGTGTTGTTCTTCATCTCCACACTCTTGATGATGGCGCGCACGGTATCGTTTTTCTTGAATCTCTCTGACGGTATCTGCTCGCTCTTGGGTATATGGAGCTCGTTGCCGTCCTCATCGAGGATGAGCACTTCCTTGCTCCAGGTCTGGTAAATCTCTCCGTTGAATATCTCGCCCACCTTCTCGGAATACTTCTTGAACACATTGGCTTTCTCTATGTCCATTATCCTTCCCTGAAGGTTCTGGCGTATGTTGAGAATACCGCGGCGGCCGAAAGCCGTCAGGGGAAGAAGCTTGGCGTAGGAATCTCCGATTTCGTAGTCATCGTCTCCGCTGTCCGCCTTGACTTCCTCGAGAGTCATCTCGGAGTTGGGATTCTCCACCTCCTCGACAATTTCGAAGTTCTGATATATCTCACAAGTACCCTTGTCGACGTTGATGATGACGTCGAAGTTGTCGGACGAGCCGTAAGTCTTGGCGATTTGTGTGAGAAATACATCCTTGAGCACGCCCATCATTACGGGGCGGTCAATGTTTTTCTCCTCCTTGAAATCCTTGAAGGCATCAATGAGGGTGATTACCTGTTCCTTTTCCATTGTTTATTCGTTGATTGTTTTAAGCATTTCGTCGGCCTCTTCGGTGCCGATACCCACAGAACCGACTGTAAGGGCATAATCCTCCACGTTCCTGTCAAAAGCTGCCAGTACGGCGCGATGCACGTACTCGCAGTCCGAGAGATCCACCGCAGTGGCATCCAGCCTGTCGATTGTCACTTCAAATTCGTTGTCATCATCGTTGAACACGAGTCCGACAACCTTACAGCCCTTCTCAGAAGCGGCCTTCTCAAGTACCTGAGTCAATTCTTCCTTTTTCATAGTCTTGCGGGTAAAGAAAATAGAGACCTTGCGGCCTCTATCTCTTTCACGTCTGCAAATATAAGCAATCCGGGGCTAAAAAGCAAATCTTAATTGTCGATGGATACTTTCCGGACAGGTTTGAGGATCAATGCCATATACAGCCATATGACGAGAAGCACGACAAACGCTGCAGTCTGTGTGCCCACAATATCCGTGGCGACTCCCAGTATCGGTGACACCACGGCTCCTCCGGCGATACCCGTGACAAGGATGGCGGACACCTCGTTGGCGTTTTCGGGTTTATGCTTGAGGGACAGGCTGAACAGGATGGAGAACAGGTTGGCATATCCAAGGCCGAACAGCAGCACGCTCACGATCATAAGCACATATGACCGGGCGAATATTATTCCCACCAGACCGAGCAGCGCCGCAAACACACTGATTCCGTAGAACTGATGCTCCTTCATCTTCATGAGAAGTATGCCGACTCCGAGGGAACTTGCCGCTCTTGCCAGGAAATACAGGCTGTTGCTGAGGGTTGCCTGGGACTCCGGGAGGTTGAAACGTTCCTTGATGATCTTCGGAAGGGAGATTCCCATACCTACGTCAGCTCCCACCAGCACAATGATACCGATAAAGAACAGCAGTATGTATTTGTCCTTGAGCAGGGCGAACGAAGTCCCGAAGGAAGGTGCCGTCCCGGACGAGGTCGAATTGTTGGGGACCGGGGCAAGGAAGAGCCAGAGAGCCGCCAGCAGGGATACTATCGAATATATGGGGAATATCCACTTCCAACCCAGGGCTGTACCCGCCAGAGCGGAAGCTATGATGGGGGCGAGGAACGAGCTTGCCGCCTTGAGACAGTATCCAAGGGTCATGGTGCCGGTCAGCTTCTCGCCGGTCACCACATCCTTCACGAGAGGATTCATCGCCACCTGGATGATAGTGTTGCCTATGCCGATCAAGGCAAATGCCGCCAGCACCACAGGGAACGTGTAAGATATCAGGGGAAGGGCAAAAGCGACGAACGTCACGGCAAAACTCACCAGGACCATATTCTTGCGTCCGAATCGGTTGAGCAGCATTCCGGTGGGAATGGAGAGGAAGAAGAACCAGATGAAGCATGCCACGGACAGCAGGCTGGAAATTGTGTCGGAGAACTGGAAATCCGCCTTGACATAGTTGGTTGCGACACCGACTACATCGACGAAGGCCATAATGAAATAGCCGAACATCACGGGCAGAATCGTGCGGAATAATTGCTTTGACTGCATAGTGCTATTGTTGTTGGTTGAATGCTAAAGTATGCTTATGCTCCCGGGGCCCTCATTGAACAGCAGGTCCATTATCGAAAGGTCGGCAACGAACCCGTACCTGTCGCTGAACACCTGCCAGTATTCGCATCCGGCGGCCAGAGGCTCCTTCTTGGGATGTATCCTGTCCCTGAGGTCCTGTCCTTCCACCCCCGCCCTCGAAAGGTACGCCACATCATTCCTCTTTACCGGCATTGGCTCTTGCAGACCTATCTTGGAGCAGAAATAAGACAGCAGGGCGCTGTCCAGTTCCCACAAGGTCCGGTGACCCGCATTCAGGACTTCATACAGGCTGTCCCTGTAATATTCAAAGAACGGTGAAGAATAATAAGCCGAATCGATTGCCGTCCTGGTCTTGGAAACCCAGGGAGTGCTGTAGTCGACTCTCACCTCAGTGATACGACGGGTGCCGTCGTGAATTATCGGGAATCTCAGATCCTCGACTCCATTGGCCGTGAGGATGCGGCACCTGTTGCGGTAACTCTGCTTCTGATAGTTCTCCCCGGTATCAAGGAAGACTCCGTCGGGAGCATTCCTGATGACGGAGAAATATCCGACCGGAGGGAAATATGCTATGCTCAGCAGCACGCTACTCTATAGCGCCCTTGTCACGAAGGTCTCCTCCACGTACAATGCCGCGCTTGGAGTTCCTGACGAAATCAAGGATGGTCCTCTTCTCCTCCGACTCGGGGAAACCCTCTTCTATACGGGCCACAGCATCGGAGAAATTGTATCCCTGATAATATATCATATCATAGATGTCCTTGATGTTGCGGATGACGTCGGATTCGAATCCGCGACGCCTGAGACCGACCAGATTGACCCCGGCATATACGAGAGGCTGACGTCCGCAGAGAGAATAGGGAGGGACGTCCTTGTTGACACCGGTACCGCCGCCGACCATTGCGTGAGTGCCGATGTGCGAGAACTGGTGCACCTTGGTGCCGCCGCCTATGATCGCCCAGTCGTCAACATCCGTCTCACCTGCAATACCAACGTAACTGACAAGGATGCAGTGACTGCCGACCCGGCAGTCGTGAGCCACGTGCACGTATGACATGATAAGGGTATCGCTGCCGATTCTGGTGACACCCTTGCCGCTTGCCTTGGTTCCCCTGTTGATGGTTGCGCACTCACGGATATTGACGCGGTCACCGATTTCCACATAAGTCACCTCTCCGTCGAACTTGAGGTCCTGCGGAATGGCTCCCACGACAGCACCGGGAAACACTGTGCAGTCCCTGCCGATCTTGACATAGGAGAATACTGTGGCGTGCGGGAGGATTTTGGTTCCGTCACCGATTTCCACATTGTCATCAATGAATGCGTAAGGTCCCACCTCGACGTTCTCGCCGAGTTTTGCTCCGGGATTGACAATTGCAAGAGGATGTATGTTTGCCATATCAGATAATTTGCTCTCTAATGGTTTTTGCCGTAATTGTATTGATCTTGTGACCTGGTTTGTAAGCGCACACGTTCGCCTTGAGGAAACCTCCGGCGAGCCTGAGGTCGCCCATTATGTCCAGAAGCTTGTGGCGGCCGCACTCATCGGGGAAGCGGAGTTCAAGATTGCTCAGATAACCGCTCGGGGAAACTGAGATTTCGGGCTGGCCAAGCGCCTTGGCCATACGCGAGAGTTTGCGGGCCGTGACGGGCTTCTCCACAATGACTATGGCATTCTCCACGTCTCCACCCTTCACAAGTCCGAAGCGCAGAAGCATCTCAATCTCGTGGAGGAAACAGAATGTACGGCAAGGGCCTATTTCGTTGGAGTAATCAAGAGAGGGGTCCCAATGGACATCCTGCACCCCAAGCACCCTGGAATTGAAATCGATGGTAACGTCATAGCTCAAGTCTTCCGCCGGGGTTATCCTGACATAAGAACCGCTCTTCCTGTCTCTGACAATGATTTCCTCTCTGATTTCTATCCATTTGCGCGGTGCGTCCTGCTCCACCAGAGGATCCTGCCCCATCGCCTCCACATACATTCTTGCGCTGCCGTCCAGTATCGGAACCTCGGGTGAATCAATATCTATCAGCGCATTGTCGATGTCCAGTCCAGTCAGGGCGGACAGCACGTGCTCTATGGTGCATACCGACACGCGGCCCTTTGAAATTGTGGTACTTCGGGCCGTGGAAGACACATTCTCGGCAACGGCATCAACAAAAGCACCCGTTCCGAGGTCTGTCCTCCTGAAACGGATGCCTGTACCGGCCAGAGCCGGGCCGATGGTCATATGGGCGAACTTGCCCGTATGAAGGCCCTTTCCTTCAAAGGTGTACTTATTTTGCAGTGTCTTCTGATTCATAGCGACCTGCAAAGATAAGAAAAAAAAATTATTCTTCAGCGGAGGCCTTGAATTTGGCAAAAGCCCGCAGATACTGAGTCCTGTCAAGAGCCGGGATGCCGAACAGCACCTCCCCGCTCTTGCGAACGTTTCCAATGACTCCGCTCTTGGCCCCGATTGTAGTGTTGTCGGCAATCCTGACGTGCCCGACAATCCCGACCTGTCCTGCTATTATGCAGTTCCTGCCGATTATCGCAGAGCCCGCGATGCCGGTCTGTGCAGCCATTACCGTATTGTCCCCAATCTGTACGTTGTGCGCTATCTGGCAAAGATTGTCTATGCGCACCCCGTTGCCTATGACAGTAGACTCCATTGGAGCTTTGTCTATGGTAGTGTTGGACCCGATTTCGACATCGTTGCCTATCACCACATTGCCCAGATGCTCGATTTTCTTCCAACTGCCGTCATCCTGCCTTGCATTGCCGAAGCCGTCGTCCCCGATGACACATCCTGCGTGAAGGATCACATTGTCACCGATTACCGTATTGGCGAACACGTGCACCCCGGGATAAATTATGCAACGCGAACCGATGGTCACGTTCTCGCCTATCGTCACGTTGTCGCATATCCTGGTCTTGTCCCCGATACGTGTACGGCGCCCTACGGTGACATAATCGCCCACCCACACCTTGGATCCCAGTCTGGCGCTGCAGGCTATGCGGCAGCGGCCACGATGACGTCTGAAAGCCTTGCGTTGAGATGCAATGTAGTTGAGGAGCTCGGCCAAAGCGCTGTAAGCGTCATCCACGCGGACGAGAGTGACGTCAAGCGGCTTCTCAGGCACGAAATCCCTGTTGACAAGGAGCACCGAGGCCCTGGTGGTATACACATAACGGGCATACTTGGGATTGGCGAAGAAATTGAGCTGCCCGGGTCTGCCGTGCTCTATCTTGCCAAACGAAGATACGACGGCATCGGGATTGCCCTCCACCGTTCCGTGCAACGCCTCGGCGAGTTCTTTTGCAGTCATTTTCATAATCAGAATCTCCATCCGAATGTCAGCATCACATCCCAGAGATTACGCTTGGAACGTATTGCCGGCGAACATATGACAGCGTCCTCCCCCTCGAGGTAAACGTTGTATGGTTCAAAATAAGTTGTGGCAAAGGAAGTCATCCTGACGGCAAAATCGGCGAAGAAAGAGCCTGCGGAAAGAAATCCCAAGCCTGCAGATACTGCCCATACATTGTCGGAATTGGCGTGCTTGCCTGAAGCCAGGGCATAATAACCGCTCTCGAATTTGTCATAATACCGGTCATAGTCATATGCGGTCACCCTGTTGCCCCATTCGTCATTGCGATAGTATGTGGGATCCGTCTTGTAGCTGAATCCAGCCCTTAGGGCCAGCATGGGAACCGGCTTCACTTCAACTCCGGCCCTCACGGAGTGGGAAGGACCGCAGAACAGGCCGGTGATGCGGTTTACTCTGTCAAAACTGCTGTCGATATTGCCGTTGTTGGCCCTGTAACGCATCACGCTGAAGTCCGTCATCTCGTAATCGGCGCTTATCAAGGCCACCGTACCGAAAGTATATGCGATTCCGGCATTGACCGAATAGGGACCTGTAAGCCTGTACTTGTAATTGCCTTCGGGAGAATATGAACTGTCAGTATGATATATGTCAAAGGCATCTCTTACGGGATTGTATTCCGACCTCGAGCACTCCTCCTTCACCTGCCAGGTCTCACTCACCGAATAAGCCACCGGGGACTGGAACGCCGCTCCCAGCCTGAGGTTGTCCGTGGGCAGCACAATGACGCCCAGCTTGCCGTACACTCCGGTAACGTTGGACATATACGAGTAGTTGTACTGACACTGTTCGTAGGTACTCAAGGGCCCTCTGTTATATTCTCCCGTACTGCCGTAGTACTCAGGGATATACACAAAATCCTCAGCGGGATCCGAATAGGCGTTCTCGTAGAAATACTGGTTGTGCCTGTAACTCATTACGGGCAGTCCGAGGTTGAGTCCCACGAACACCTTGTCATCGATATCCAGACCCGCATTGATTACTATGTCATTCTTGCTTCCGTATGTCTGGGTACTGTGCCTCTGCCTGAGATCGCCCTTGACGAAATAATCGTATTTGCCCTCAGGGGATTTGCTCACTGTCTCCGCGGAGCCGAAATATGTACCGGCATCGTCGTTGTAGTTGATGAGGCCGCCCCAATATGCCGCCACATAGTTCCAATAATAGTCCCCGCTGAACGGATTGGTCCACGAAAGGATTTTGCCGGGCAGCATCTTGCCCCGTCCGTCCGCGTTGGACGTTGCGAATGCGGCGAACGCTCCCGTTATGGACGTGCCGCGGTTGATGCCTCCCGCCATCTCCTCATTGTTGAAATTGGATGTTCCGTTGGATACGATTCCAAAACTGACGGACTTGACGCCATATCTGCGGCCGGTGTCGAACCTTATCATTATGCCGAGATTGGGGACATAGAACCGTGCCCTGGACGTGGACGTTTCGGCACCGAATTCCTGAATGTCAGGAAGGGGTTCCTTGCCGCCGTTGGGATAAACGGCATAGGAAGGTGCGTATGAAGACCCGTTAGCCGAGATTGTGAGTCCCGGCGTGATTGTAAACTGAGAATACCCGGCCACGGCCGAGCCCGCGGGGTTGATGCCTATGGTTCCCAGGTCTCCACCCACTGCCGTCACCGCATTGCCCAGACCTACGGTACGGGCCGTGCCGTAATAGTTGTTCTGACTCGTATTGATTGCGTCAGTCATTGTCTGAGCCGTTGCCATCGAGACCACCAGAGCCGCTGATATGGCTGCAATGATATATCTTTTCATATTGCGTCGTCTTTTGTCAAACCCACATTATCTTTCGTTCAGGCATCATCGCGTGCCTCCGCCTCTTGATGAGCCGCCTCCACCGCCGTAGGAGCCACCGCCGCCTCCATAGGAACCGCCGCCTCCATAGGA
>JAKSKI010000049.1 GCA_024401865.1 Bacteroidales bacterium | reverse complement strand
TGCCCCATCCACGTGCCACGAGAGCGGCGTGGGAGGTCATACCTCCGCGGGTGGTGAGGATACCGGCCGAAGCGCGCATACCTTCAATGTCCTCGGGAGAAGTCTCCTCACGGATAAGGATGGTCTTCCTGCCTTCGGCGGCAGCAGCCATTGCGGCCTCTGAAGTGAACACGATGGTGCCTACAGCTCCACCCGGAGATGCGGGAAGTCCCTTTGCTATCACAGTGGCCTTCTTCTCGGATGAAGGGTCGAGAATAGGATGGAGGATCTCGTCGAGCTGGCTGGGAGAGACGCGCATAACGGCTGTCTTCTCGTCGATCATACCCTCGTCGAGCATATCCATAGCCATCTGAAGGGCTGCTATGCCGGTACGCTTGCCGATACGGCACTGGAGCATATAGAGTTTCTTGTCCTGAATCGTGAATTCGATGTCCTGCATGTCGTGGAAATGATCCTCGAGGCGCTTGCGGATGTCATCGAGTTCCCTGTAGACCTCGGGCATTGCAGACTCGAGGGAAGCGAGATGCTTGTTCTGCTCGCTCTTGGTAGCCTCGTTGAGGGGGTTGGGGGTACGGATACCGGCAACGACGTCCTCACCCTGGGCATTTATGAGCCACTCACCGTAGAACTTGTTGTCACCGTTGGCGGGGTTGCGTGAGAAAGCCACACCGGTAGCGGAGGTCTCACCCATATTGCCGAACACCATCGACTGCACGTTCACAGCTGTACCCCAATCATCGGGTATCTTCTCGATGCGGCGGTATGCGATGGCCCTCTTGCCGTTCCAGGACTTGAAGACACCGCCAATCGAGCCCCAGAGCTGGGCCTCGGCAGAGTCGGGGAATTCAACGCCAAGGACTTCCTTGATGCGCACCTTGAACCTCTCGGCAAGGTCCTTGAGTTCGTCCGCCGTGATGTCGGTATCGGACTTGTAGCCCTTGGACTCCTTGAGGTCGGACATCATTCTGTCGAGTTGCTGGCGGATACCCTGTCCGTCTGCGGGTTCAATGCCTTCGGCCTTCTCCATCACGACATCGGAATACATCATGATGAGACGGCGGTAAGCGTCATATACGAAACGGGGGTTGCCCGTCTTCTTGATCATACCGGGAATGGTGGCTGAGCAGAGACCGATATTGAGGATGGTATCCATCATACCGGGCATGGAACTGCGGGCACCGGAACGGCAGCTCACGAGGAGGGGATCCTCAGTGTCACCGAATTTCTTGCCCATCACTTTTTCTGTGGCTGCAAGCGCAGCGGCGACTTCTGACTTAAGGCCCTCGGAATATCCTCCACCAAGGGCATAATACTCTGCACAGCACTCGGTTGTGATGGTAAAACCTGCAGGAACAGGCATACCGAGGCGGCTCATCTCTGCGAGGTTGGCGCCTTTACCGCCAAGGAGCTCGCGCATTGATCCGTCACCCTCAGCGGTTTTGCCGCCGAAAAGGTAGACGCGTTTTTTGTTGTCGATCATACTGTATGTTTCCTTTGAATTATTAGTCAAAACTTTCGGGTCGCGAATTTAGTAAAAATTTTTCAATCTTCGCCCTCGGCGCCCTGATTTCTTATCAGAGACTCGAGAATATTCTGCAATCCGGTCTTTGCCGAAGATTTCAATTCTATCTTCCCGCCATTGTCCAGAGGATGTCCGAGAGGGAAATAAGCCACATCCTGAAGCAGTAGTTCGGCATCCAGATAGTCAAAGTCCATATCCCTCACCTGCACAAGGACACCGGGTATCTCGGCAAACAGCAGCCGCAGAGCATTCTGCTCCCCGGAAGCCTTCATCATATCGGACAGGTCCACGGACACTCCCGTGCCGGATTCCGACATACGGCTGACAGCCGTCATAAGTCCTCCCTCCATCACTGTGGCACCGGAAATGGCGACTCCGTCCTCTACAAGCTCTCGCACAACCTCATAACAGTCAATGAAGTAGTCCGCATCCCCGAGAAGCGGAGCCACCCCGCCCGTCTGCCCGGCCGCCTGAGCCAGGAGAGAACCTCCGAGCCTGTATTCGGCCGTATCGAAAGGGATGTATATCAACCAGCTCTGGGGATCGGGGTCAAGTACACAAGGTATGGTATCAGTCCTGATGACAGGGTTGTCTGTCCTGTACGGCTGGTCGACGAAAAGGTCTTCAGGACGCCGCGAAGAGGCAATGCACGCCTTCGCGGACACCGAGCAGCCCCCCGATTCCGTACAACTGCATCCGGAGAATTCCAGTCCCAGGTCGCTCAGATAGTCGCCCGCCGCTTCGACCGAGCGATAGAATGCCGCCATATTACCGAGAGCGGAAGGGTCCAGACACCAGTCCAGGCACAATTCAAGGTCCCCGATACGGAAATGGCCCTTATGCCAGAGAGCGTCTATCAAAGCCTCGGCCACTCTCCCGCGGGTATAGTTGGCCGCAAACGGAATCGGTACTGCACGTCTGGTCGCAAGCACGCGCGAGAGGTATGTCTCCGGACTGCAGTCCTCAAGTCTGAAGGCATCCAGGCCAGGTTCGATACTCTCGTCGACGACAGGCTCGAACACTGCTCCAGGGTCGGAAGCCTCCGACCCGCTGCCCCCGATGATCTGAGCCGGAGTCAGCCGTTGCTGCACCCCGTCTATTATGTACGGTGACTGGAGAACTGATTTCATAACTCGCAAATATAATGTTTTTTGACTAAATTTGGGGTATGCAAATCGAGGAACTGTTCTTGAGGCACCAGTCCGTGGCCACTTCCGGATTCAGCAAGGATGCATACAAGCCGGGGCTGGATGCTATGAAACGTCTGGACGAGGTGCTGGGGAAGCCGTCGGAGAAGCTGCGCTGCATACACGTGGCCGGCACCAACGGCAAGGGTTCGGTAAGTTCGATGCTGGCAGCGGCCCTGGCGGCAAAGGGGCTGCGGGTCGCCCTGTACACATCCCCCCATCTGGTGGATTTCCGCGAGAGGATGAAGATTGTGAGCGGGGACTCATTCAGCATGATACCGCGGGAATCCGTACAGGAGTTCCTCGACACCTATGAGAGATACACTGAAGGCATGACCTTCTTCGAGGTGACTACCGGAATGGCATTCTGGTGGTTCTCCACGCAGAAGGTTGATGTCGCAGTCATCGAAGTCGGCCTTGGAGGCAGATTGGACTGCACCAACATAATCACTCCGGAATTGTCTGTCATAACAAGCATCGGTCTGGACCACTGCGCGCTTCTGGGAGAGACGAGGGCAGCGATCGCCTCCGAGAAGGCCGGCATATTCAAGCCCGGAGTCCCGGCCGTGGTATGGGGCCACGACCCGGAGACGGACAGCGTCTTCGAAGTCAAAGCCTCCGCTTCGGGCTGCGAACTGCATTTCGCCGGCTCATTCCCACTTCCCGGCGAAGAAGAATTGAATTCCCTGGACCTGAAGAGCCCTTCCCAGAAGATGAACCTCCGTACCGTCCTGTGCGCCCTCGGCATCCTGGGCGTGGAAGCGGATATGGATGCCATTGCCCGCACGGCCGCAGTCACGGGTCTTCACGGAAGATGGGAGGAGGTCACGACGACGACTCCGGAAGGCGTGGAAGCCGTGCTCATTCTGGACATAGGTCACAACCCCGCCGCGCTCAAGGCCAATTTCGAAGGGCTTGAAGGGCCCTCCATAATAGTGTACGGCGTTATGGCCGACAAGGACTACAGCACCAACATTTCAATCCTTCCCGAGAATTCCTTCATAGTGCTGTGTGCTCCCCGCACCCCGAGGGCTCTGCCCGTAGATGAGCTCAAGGACGCTTTCTCCCGCATCAGACCCGCTCTGCCCGCGACGGTGGCGGACGGCGTGGCCGATGCGTTGCGCAAGGCCCTCGCCATTGCGGACAGGGAGGGAGTGTTCAGGATACTGATAATTGGCAGCACTTTTGTAGTGTCAGAAGCATACGAATATCTTAAACTTTATGATTGACACCATACTTGCAGGCCTGGCCGCGCTGCTTGTGGCAGCATCCTCAGGCTCCGGACTGGACAAACTCTGGAAAGAATATGACAAGGCCTCCGGTGAGGACCGCCCTCAGGAACAATTGGAGATTCTCGGACGCATCAAGGCGAAGGCATCGGCGGAGCACAGGGTCTGGGATTTCTACCGGGCCTGCAGCGAAAGCCGCAACGTCGCGGTCAGGCTGAACTGGAAAAAGAGGGACGCACTCGATGAGGCCCTTCTGAAGGAAATCATAGATTCCGGCGAACCTGTCGCCCTGGCATATCATCTCAAGGATGCCGCCGGCCAATGGCCCGGAAATTTCCTGAAGGACAACAGACGCAAGCTCCAGAGCTCACGCAATCCCGAGTTCTGGGCCAATGACTGGAGGATAAATTCATACTCGTACGGTAAGGTGCTCTCCTCCGTCTTTGAGAATGATTATGACTATGCCTGCTGGGTGGCCGGAGAGGACTCGTTCGAGGGCAGATACCCTCTGGATGCGCTGAGGGAGTATTCGAAACTCGACAATACGGAAGCAACAGGAGCGTTTGCCGACAAGTACCGGGGCTGTGCCGTGTCACTGCTCGCTGTCGGGGACATTCTATGGAAGGATTACTACTCCCTGGAGCAAAATGGAGGCCGCTCCGCGGACTTCCTTGCCCTGAAGGCCAGATGCGAGGAATTCAACCGGGAGCGCAAGGCTTATGCCGGCATCGACAGGCAGATAGCCCAGGTATGCGATGAAGCGGACGCACTGCTGACAGCAATGGAAGAAAGTTCCTTGGAGGCCTGGGTGGAGAACGGAGTCCTCGTCATCGGACTTCGCAACCTGAGCAGGGCGACTGCCGTCATAACGGACGGGAAGAAGGAGATGTTCCGCCACACGTTCGACAATCCTGTCGGGAGTTATCACGCCACGGACAGCATCAGATACGCTCTCCCCGACTGGGATGACGGGGAATACCGCCTGAACTGCACTTCAGGGAAGCACAAGGTGGAATCCTCGTATTGCAAGCATACTCTTGCCGTTGCGGTGAAACGCGACATACGGGGAGCTCACGCTTTCGTAGCGGACCATATGAGCGGAGAACCCGTCGGCGGAAAGCTCTATGAAGCCATAAGTGCGGGGACCTTGAATTACCGTTATTCATTCAGGGATGCCCGGGGCAGGCTGCGCTGCAGCGACGAAATTGCGGTAAACACCTCCCCCCTGACCCAGGATCTCACTGACGCCAGAACCCTCAGATGCCTTACCCTGCTTGACCGGTCATTGTATTCCAAAGGCGACGAAATCAAGTTCAAGGGCATACTTTACAAAGGCACCTATACGATTGAGAACGTGGGGGCCGGGACAGGCACGGAGGCCGTCCTTACAGATGCAGGAGGGAAGGAACTGGCACGCATCAAGCTCACCACCAACGAATTCGGCTCCGTTGCAGGCAGTTTCAGGATACCGGCCTCAACCCGGAACGGCACCGCCCGACTGGCATTGTGGTCCGACGGCAGGTGCATAGGTTACGAAACGGCCAGAGTGGAAGACATCGAAGTCCCCACTTTTGACCTTGAATTCGACGGAAGTGACTATGAGCGTCTCGACACTGTCCCGGACAGCCTGGAGGTGAGCGGAAGCATTGTCAGCTATTCGGGCCACAGCCTCTCCGATGCGGTATGCCGCTATACGGTAAACGGTGTGGACGGTATCGTTTCGGGCGATTTCAAGCCCGACGCCAACGGAAGGTTCGCATTTTCATTCAAAACCCGCAAAGTCTACTTCGCGATGATAGAAGTGAAGGTCAGCGTCACGGATGCGGGCGGTGAGACGCAGTCATTCTCCAAGGTAATGGCTCTTCCGGGGCCCGGGGAACCCGAAGCGGAGAAGGAGCATTATTTCGAAGAACTCGACACGAGGGAAATCAGTCTGAAGATAGTGGCTGCCGACAAGCCCGTATGGGCCGTGGTCGACCTGTATGGTGAAGGCAACGTTCTTCTCGATGAGCGTATGATCCATTTCAAGCCCGTGGACGGCAAAGCCGAAACTACGGTAAGTTATGCTTACGCGGACTCCTATCCTGACGTGGTGACAATGGAAGTCCTGTATTTCCAGGACGGACGGTGCTTCAGGCACAGTATGTGCCGGCGCAGGGAAATCAAAGTGTGGGACCTGCCCCTTGATTTCGAAAGATTTACGGATATGGCACGTCCCGGACAGGAATGCAGGCTCCGCATCAAGACCGGCCCGGCGACCGAGTGCGCACTGGCCGTGTTCGACAAGGCCACCGAAAGCATTTCCCCCAACGTATGGAGTGAAGTCAGAGGAATTCCCCTGCCCGAGCCCCATAGTTCCACGATTGTCAGTCCGGGCTGCAACGACAGCCACATCAATATCTTGGAGGGTGGGACCGTCCCCTACAGGACCAAGACAGCAATAATGTCGAATATGGCGGCCGATGAAGCGCCCGTCCGCATACGCAAGGATTTCTCAACCTCTCTAGCCTGGGAGCCTCTGCTGCACTCCGACGCCGACGGAGTGGTGGATTTCAGTTTCAAGGCCGGAGACAGGCTTTCGACTTTTGCGGTACAGGTGTTCGCCCACAACAAAGCCATGCAGAACGCCGTACTCCGCAGGGAGCTGCTCATAACCATTCCCGTCAGAATATCCCTGTTCCAGCCTGAGTTCCTATATTGCGGAGACCGCTACTTTGCCAGAGCTGTTGTAAGCAATTCCACAGAGGAGCCGATCAGCGGACGCATCGTTTTCGATGACGGCAGGAGCGAAGCCGTGACTGTCCCTGCCCATGGCCAGTCTTCGGCTTCGTATGAGGTTTGTGCGCTTGAACCGGGCAATGTACCCATCAAGGCCGTTTTCATTGCCGACAAAGCCGAATCTTATTCGGACGGCATACTTGTCAACGTGCCGGTGATGACATCCGGACAAACACTTACAGAGGCACATTCAGCCCTGCTTCTTCCCGGAAAGGACAAGGCTGCCGAAGCCGGTCGTCTGCGCTCCCAATTCGTGAACATGCCGGGAGCAGATGCCGTAATGAGCACAATTTCCATACTGGATATGGTGAAAGACGCCATTCCCGGCGAGATCAAGCCGAAAGGCAACAATCTGCTCTCGATCTGCCGTGCCATCAAGGCAATGCATCTTCTGGAGGACCTCCCGGGAGAAGTGGCGCCCTCCGAGTCCGGAGCCGGTGAAGAGGGCCTGACCGCCAGACTCAAGTCGTACAGGAACGCCGACGGAGGATATGCCTGGTTCCCCGGTTTGAATTCATCTCCCATACTCACGGCCACCGCGCTGGAATGTCTCGGAGATATGCTCCCTGAGGCGAGCCGGGCTGTTTCTTATCTTGACTCCAGTTTCATCGAAGGCAATCTTCAATACTGGCAGGGAGGCATTTCCCTGGAGCAGTATCTCCACGTACGCGCGATGTTTGCAGACGTGCCTCTGAACGTCAGGGCAGGCAGCGGAATGCGCAAGAAAGTGAGGGAATACCTTGTACCCGTCGGGGAACGTGGACTTGAAGGGCAGATACTGCGCAAGGCGCGCCGTATCGAGACCCTGCGCCGTCTGGGCGGAAGCGATGAGGGGAAGGCTCTCGCATCCGGACTCGGCATCAGCCTGTTCGCCGGCTCCAGAATGAGCCGTTCGGAGAGCAAGGATATGAAATCCCTGTCGCAATATGCAGTCCGGCACAGTTCCGGCGGCATTTATTTCCCCAACGCCGTAACGCCCTGGAGAGGCCTCCTGGAGAGCGAATTGTATGCGCACAATATGCTCAGCCGCATATTCGAAGGGTATGATGACTCCATATCCGACGGCATACGCCTGTGGACTATGATACAGAAGGAGACCCAGCATTGGGAAAGCGATCCCGCCTATCTGGAAGCCATTCAGAACGTGCTTGAAGCTCCGGAAGAGATTCTGGCAGCCGAAGTCCTGGTCCTCAAGGGATCCAGCCATAAAGCACTGGACAGCATTGTAGCGGACGGCAACGGATTCGGCATAAGCAGTTCGTCACCCGCATCAGGCAGGACCGGCGACATTGTCACTGTGGAATATACCATACGCAATGACGAGAACCGCAGTTTCGTAAAACTCCGTCTTCCATACCCGGCAGCCTTGACTCCTGTCAATTCCCTGTCGGGGCCCAGGTCCTGGAACGGCTACCGTGAGGTGCAGTCAGATGCCATCGAATACTGGTTCGATTCGTATCCCGAAGGAACTGCCACTATCAAGGAAGACTTCTACATTACCCGGGAAGGCTCTTTCCAATGCCCCGTTCCCATTGTGGAATGCACTTATGCTGACCACTACAGGGCCAATGGAGGATCCCGCCCCATATTCAACGCACAGAAATGACAGCGACAGTACCACGCCCGGGCCTGATACTCGAGTCCGATATCGAGCAGTATCCCGAAGGAATCATCCTGCCCATCGACAAGCCTTACCGTTGGACTTCCGCAGACGTGATCCGCAAAATCAAATGGACGGCAGGCAGGCATTTCGGAAAGAAGAACCTGAAGGTGGGACACGCCGGCACGCTTGATCCCCTCGCGACGGGCATACTGCTCGTCTGCATAGGCAAAGCCACCAAACTGGCGGAAACGCTTCAGAGCCACGAGAAGGAATACATAGCGGGAGTGAGTTTCGGCGCAGTCACTCCGTCATTCGACCTTGAGAAGGAAATCGACGGAATCCGCAGCCTGGACGGAGTCGATGAAGATAAGATTCGCGCTGTCCTTCCGGACTTTATCGGAGAGCAGATGCAGGTGGCGCCCCTTTTCAGCGCCAAGTCTGTCGACGGCGTAAGGGCCTACGAAACCGCGCGGAAGCTCTTCAAGCAAGGCAGAATGTCCGAAGCCGGCGACCTGCTGAAAGCCTCCCGCATCAACATCTCCGAGCTCGAACTCCTGTCCTGCAGACCTTACGCTCCAAGATCTGTTGGCAACCGGCCGGATATGTGCCAACCAGGGGGCATTAACCCAGCTCCAAGCTCTGTTGACAACCAGCTGGATATGTGCCAACCAGGGGGCATTAACCCGACTCCAAGCCCTGTTGACAACCGGCTGGATATGTGCCAATCAGGGGGCATTAACCCAGCTCCAAGCTCCCTGGTTGGCACATATCCAGCGGATAACAAGTTCAACAGCAATGAAAAGAGTTGCAGGATACACGTAGCCGACATCAGCGGCTTCGAACTGGTACAGACAGAGATCCGGGTAAGGTGCAGCAAAGGCACATACATACGCGCACTTGCAAGAGACCTCGGCGAATCCGTCGGAAGCGGCGCCTTCCTGCACTCACTCAGACGCACACGGGTCGGAGAATTCGGAATCGAGGACTGTCTGAGCATGGAAGACGCCCTCGCCGTCCTTGGTCACAAGAGCCTGTAATCCTTCATCCTGCGCTGGAGTTCCCTGTGACCGGGGCAGACCGATTCGAGCAAGCGGTGGAATTCGGGACCGTGGTTCATCTGCCTGAGATGGCAGAGTTCGTGGAGCATAACGTAATCCTG
Organism: Bacteroidales bacterium; assembly: GCA_024401865.1. Taxonomy (GTDB): domain Bacteria; phylum Bacteroidota; class Bacteroidia; order Bacteroidales; family UBA932; genus Cryptobacteroides. Next base: position 2,354 of record JAKSKI010000049.1, on the reverse strand, counting down.
AAGTTCCGGAGGCAGTGTGACAAGCCGGAGATTAAGATTGATATTGCCCCTGGTGGAGCAACTTCCCCAATTGGAGACGTTGTTCTTGACAGTCACCCGGTTATACGAGAATCCATACTTATCGGCAAGAACGGCCAGACGTTGGGGCAGGACGGCCCTGGCCTGTTGCCTCAACGCTTCGACGGCAGGGCCCGACGGTGCCTTGCGCCTGCGTCTGACTATCCGCCACAAAAGCATTACAATGCCTCCCGGATGGCTGCAATCATTTCTTCATACTCGCTGTCGCTCAGGTAGGTCTTCCGGGGATTCATCTCAAATACACCACCGAATTCGAATCCGCCCTCATACTTGGGCACAATATGCCAGTGAGCGTGCTTGAGAGTATCCGAATACGCACCGAAATTGATTTTTGCCGGATGGAACACCTTGTCGATCGCGACGGCTACCCTCCTGGCGTCGAGCATGAATTTCACCCAATCGTCCTCGGGTATCTCGAACTGCTGACCGATATGGTCCTTGTAGGCCACCACGCAACGGCCGGGATGGCTCTGCTCCCTGAAGAGATAAACCGTTGACACCGAGAGATCCGCGATCTTGATCATCAGCGAATCGAGAGCTTCTTTGTTGAGGCAATAAAGACAATTCTGAGGCATACGACTATTGTTTGTTGACAAGTTCAAACCACTCTCCGGCAGTCTTGACGTCGCCCTTGCTCCAGCAATTGCCGAAATAATAGCAGAAGGTCTCTCCGGATTTGACATATCTGCCCACGATGGCGTGGTCATCCCCGTGGGAAAGACGGCTGGATGTGGCTCCTGGCACAATCACCGCAACGCCAAGCATTCCGTCTTCGGGCTCGGCCTTCTGGTCGGAAGCCTTCTCCCAGATGGCATACCTGTCGGCGCCTGAAATCCAGGACTCCACAGTCTCCTGGGCAGGATGGAGGAATATGCCGGCTACGACTTCGAGGCTGTCCCCGTACTCGCCGCTGAAGGTATAGGTATCCTCAACCTTGACGAAATACGAATCGGGCTCGACGGTGAATCTTTTCACCAGAGCTATCTTCTCGCCGCCGGCCTCCCATTCGGGATAACTCAACGTGAATACCGTTCGCTCACCGTCGGTCACGCAATCCCATTCGCGATAGTTGGTGGCGGGATATTGGATGCGGTTCTCAATAATAACCGCCGAAGCTCCGGCCCCGAGGCTTCTGGACACCTTGTAGCAGTCCTTGCCGTTGCCCCAGTCCTTGTGATAGGTCCTTCCGTTCTCCAATTCATCCTTGTAGCGCTGATCGGCGACCAGAGGGCCGGGGGTTTTAACCCATATGTCGATGCCGGGAGAAGTCAGGTGGTCACCGTCATTCTCCAAAGCCTCTCCGTAGATGCGGCCGCAAATGAGATTGTTCTCAAAAATGAAGTCATCATAGCGTTCGGGGACAAAGCGCGCCATAGTGCGCGGCTCCTGTACGGATGAGCAGGACGCCAAGGCCATCAATGCCGCGACGGCTGTCACATAAATCTTCTTCATACCGGTCTATCTGAGGTCCCTGGTCTCACACCAGTCCATATCACTGTAGTCATCGTTTTCACCGCACATAGCCCAGATGAAGGTGTAATTGCGGGTGGCGCAGGCACTGTGTATGCTCCACTGGGGGCTTATGACACTCTGCTCATTGTGCATCCAGATATGCCGTGTCTCCTGAGGCTCTCCCATAAAATGGCATACCGCATCATTCTCGGGAAGCTCGAAATAGAAGTATACCTCCATCCTGCGGTTATGGGTATGGGCGGGCATGGTGTTCCAGGTGCTGCCGGGCGCGAGCTCGGTCATACCCATCTGGAGCTGGCAGCAAGGCACCACCTCCTTCACAAGAAGTCTGTTGATGGTCCGCTCGTTGGACTCTTCGAGACTTCCGCAGTGCATAACTACGGCATCCTTCTTCGTGACCTTCTTCACGCCCGTCTCCTTGTGTGCGCTTGCGGAGCAGAAATAGAAACGGGCGGGTTTGGCGGCATCATCACTCTTGAACGTGACGTGACGGTTGCCCCGGCCCACGTAGAGGGCTTCCTTGTATTCCAGATGGTATTCTTCGTCCCCCACCACCACACTTCCTGCTCCACCGACATTGAAGATGCCCATTTCTCGGCGCTGGGTGAAATAATCGGCACGGAGGATTTCGGGAGCTTCAAGCACAAGGGGTTCGGATACCGGCACGGCTCCCCCGGTGATTATTCGGTCAAACATGGAATATACCATATTGATTTCACCTGACACCATCACGTCCTCGACAAGGTATTCCTGACGCAGGCGTGCTGTATCATAATGCCTGGCATCCACGTTGCCGGAGGCCT
>JAKSKI010000048.1 GCA_024401865.1 Bacteroidales bacterium | reverse complement strand
GACAGCGAGTTGTCGCGGAATATTGATTGGACAAATAAATCAATTAAAATTCAATCAAATTATGACAATCAGCAAAACAAATGAAATGACGGAGCGGTATTCAGCGCCCTATGTCAAAGAAATTGAAATTACAACACGCAGCGTATTATGTCAAAGTATTCCTACTGATGGGATGTATCTGGAAGACGGAGGTGAACTTTAACTCGACATCATTATGAAAAAAACAGTCATTTTTATATCTGCAATAGCAGTTTTATTCTCTTGCACAAAGGAGAATCTGGGGAACAATGAATCATTCTCAGAGGTAAAGGCGGAAATCGTTCAGAAAGGCACGGATGTAAAAGTCCTCATCGGCGACAAAGATGAAGATAACCATTATCCTCTCACATGGTCGGAAGGGGATATGATTTACGCAATGACTTCGACCCCGACCTCGAAAACTGGAGATAAATATTTCACATCCACAGTCAACCCGGCATCTGTTGGAACACAGATTGGATATTTCAAATATCCTGAAGGGGAAGATGTCACCACAATGATTGCCGTACACGGTGGAAACATAAAAAAAAGTGATGGTGATAAATACACACATTGGACATCAAAGACAGACTTCAAGCTGACTTGTGATGTACCTGCCAACCAAGATGCTTTTACGGTGCCGATGTATGCAATTTATGACAATGTCAATGGGAGCTTGAAGTTTAAACCAGCGGTAGCCATAATCAAATTTAAGAATATACCGATAGGGTTTACCAAGGTTACTTGTGGAGCAATTTCGTGTCGTTTTTCAATAGATAGTAAAGGTGTATTTTCATTTGAGAATTACACAGGAACTCCAACCAAAAACAATTTGGATGAAAACCCGTATATGGCTGTTTTGCCTGGAGAAAGGAATCAGTTTACTGTTACAATTACGAATCCCAAAAATTCCAAGGCTAAAAACTACACGGTGACCAAGCGTACACTTGATGCTGGGAAAGTATACACTCTTGATTGCACAAAATTCGATGACATTTAAACAATAGGTGCTGCGACGCGGATTCAACGCACCGATAAACAGCCCGAACCTTGGATGGCAGATACAAAAACAAAAAAGTGCCGGGACGCAGGTTTGAAATTGCGTCCCGGCATCTGTTTTAAAGGAAGAGTATCTCAAGTGTGCAGAGGATGCATCTGGCGTTCTGCCCGAGGAATAATCCGCATATGCAGTCGATGCCGGCATCCGGGGAAGGAGGCTTAAAGCAGTATATATTTGCAGATGAAACAGACTGCCAGCACCCACATGGGTATGCTGACCTTGTCGAACTTCCCGCACAGCGCGTTGATGACCGAGTAGGATATGACGCCGAGCATTATTCCGTCGGATATGCTGTATGCCATAGGAATGGTGACAAGCGTGACAAATGCCGGCAGACTCTCGCTGAAGTCTTCGATGGGAATGTCCTTGATGGGTTTGACCATCATCAGTCCTACAATAATCAGGACGGGGGCGGTGGCTGCACTGGGGACTGCCAGGAACAGGGGAGCGAAAAACAATGCCAATACAAAACATAAGGCGGTGGTGGCGGCGGTGAGCCCGCTTCTTCCTCCTGCGGAGACTCCCGAGGCGCTTTCAACGTAAGTCGTGGTGGTGTTGGTCCCCACTATTGCCCCGAATATGGTAGCAATGCTGTCTGCCATGAACGCTCTGTTGATTCTTGGGATGGAACCGTCCTCCCTGGAGAATCCGGCCTGTGTGCAGATGGCGACCAGCGAGCCCATTGTGTCAAATATGTCGAGGAACAGCATTGTCGCCACAACAATAAACATATCGGGGCACAGGATATTGTTCCATTCGAACTGGCAGAATGTGCTTGAGACGGATGGAGGCAGGGAAACAAATCCGCGCCACTGCGTGATGCCGAAAGGAATGCCGGCGATGGTGGTGACAAATATGCCTATCAGCAGCGCACACGGCACCTTCCTTACCATCAGGGGCACGGTAATGAGCAAGCCGCACAGGGCCAGCAAGGCGCTTCCGCTTGTGATGTCCCCCAGACTTATGAGTGTGGCCGGGTCGGAAACGATAATGCCGGCGTTCTGCATTCCGATAAGGGCGATGAACAGTCCGATTCCTGCGCCTATGGCATTCTTGATCGAAGCCGGAATGGCATCCACTATCCAGGAACGTATGTTGGTCAGTGTGAGTATCACGAACAGGATTCCTTCGATAAGTACAGCTGTGAGGGCGAATTGCCACGAATAACCCATCGAAAGGCATACCGTGTAGACGAAGAATGCATTGAGACCCATACCCGGAGCCAGAGCTATGGGCATTTTGGCAAGAACGGCCATCAGAAGGGTTCCGAAGGCTGCCGCAAGCGCCGTGGCCGTGAATACCGCTCCTGTATCCATCCCGAATTCGGCAAGAGGCCTGAAAATGTCAGGGTTGACCGCGAGAATATAGGACATAGTCAGGAAAGTGGTGATACCTGCTGTTATCTCCCTTGATTTTTTGTGGATTGTTGGATCGAATCCAAAAGCCTTGTTGAGAAAAGAATTCATTGCAAATATTATTTGAGCCATCATTTCTTGGAATCACACGGCTTGCGGGCAAAGGAAACTACTGCTTCCACTGCCTGTTGTTCGGCCACGGGGTCCTTGTCATAAAAGAGAGAATGTGTGCCGTTGTCTACAATAGTGTAATTCTGACTGTCGCCGACGGCCTCTCTGTACAGTTCGAGGGAGGGAAGAGAAATAATCCTGTCCCGTCCCGGGCAGATGACCAGATGTTCGTGAGCGTTCCCGCGCAGTGCCTTCAGCCCCTTTTTCAAGATGCGGTAGTATTCCGGCAGCTGGCGTGTGAAGAACCAGGTCCAGTATTCCCCACCCAGATACATTTCGTCGCAGGGCGCATTCTCGTAATGAAGATGGTATTTAGAACTTGGATGCCAGTGGCAGTTGACTTTGGGAGTGAAGGGGGAGAGCAGGCGTAAGGCCATTCTTGCCGTCCATGGCATCTGAAGATTCTCGAAACTCGGGCTGACATATACTATTTTGCCTATCTCGGAATCGGGGCAGCCGATGATCGCCGCCATTGCGGTGCCCATCGAGTGCCCGAGCAGATGAACTTTGGCATACCTGCTTTTGAGGTCATTTACCGCATTTGCGGCAAGTCCCATCCAGTCTTTGGAATGAGACCTGATAAAATCCTTTCCGCACGTTCCGTGGCCGGGGAGTCTCGGCACAAACACGTCGAAGCCTTCTTCGAACAAATCGGTCGCGGGTCTGACAAATTCCCCGGGATAGCCTCTGTAACCGTGGATTATGAGCCAGCATTCGTCCGCCTTGGCCTTGTGAATGAGACTGAACGGACGGGCTGCGCTGCAGCACTGCTTCCTGTCGCGGTATACTCCCCGGTACCATTCATCCGGTACGGAATAGTCAAAAATGGAGAAGTCTGTATCGTGTGCCATAGGGTATTACTCTGTCTCTATGAAGCAAAGTTAATCATTATTATCGAGTAAGACTGCATTCCGGTGCCAGCTTTGACGTCAGTGTCCCAAAAGTGATTATCTTTGCAGAGTATGAGAATTGTCATCCAAAGGGTAAGGGAAGCGTCGGTTACCGTTGACGGAGCGTGCGTTGCACAAATAGGCAGGGGACTTTTTATCCTTGTCGGGGTGGAGAATGCCGACACGGACTCTGATATGGAATGGCTTGCGTCAAAGGCTTCGGGACTCCGGATCTTCGACGATGAGCAGGGAGTTATGAACCGAAGCGTCGTGGATGTGGACGGCCAGATTCTTGCCGTGTCCCAGTTCACTCTCACTGCCTCCACCAAAAAGGGAAACAGACCGTCCTACATCCGGGCGGCAGGGCACGGGCTGGCCGTCCCGATGTACGAGAAATTCTGCTCCCGTCTGTCCGAAATAGCCGGGCGGCCCGTGCAGAAGGGCGTTTTCGGTGCAGATATGCAGTGCGCTCTCATCAATGACGGTCCCGTGACAATCATCATAGATTCCAGAATGAAAGAATAAAGCCGTATGAACAGAATCACCAAAGACAAGTGGATTGACTATGTGATGAATTTCCTGGCCGTGTGCCTTGGAATCGCAATCACATTCACGGGCGAGGGGATAGTCTCGCGCATCAACCAGAACAGGGAAGTCCGCAGCAGCCTCCTCCTGGTCAAGAATGAACTTCAGGATAACCTGTCATTTATAGAAATGTCAGACAGCCTGCTGGCCTTGTCTTCAAATGCCGCACATTTCCTTGTGAGATATGAGGGCAGATACGGGGACGCTCCCCGGGATTCGATGGCATTGTACTGCAACGTGCCGTTTACCAGTGTCGAGATCACTCATTCGGAGGATGCCCTCGAACTCCTCAAGAATTCGAGCCTTTTTACAAAGATAAAGGATATGGATCTGTCTCTTGACATCATCCGTACCTACGGCCTCATAGAAGATGAGATGAAAATGGCTCAGTTCTATCAGGACCGCAAGATCGAGTATCTTCAGGATGCCATCTCCCCCGATGTAAAGGAATTGCTTTCAGGTGACAATGCTACCGCGGAGCAGCTATGGACGGTAATGACCCGGACAAAGGAAGGAAGGCAGTACCTGCGCGAGATGTACCGCCTCCAGATGTATCACGATTCCACGCCTGCAAGGGAAGCGATTGCCTCTACGGTCAACCACATCGACGAATATATCGGACGTCTGCCCGAATCCAAATAAAAACTGACGGCAAATCCTTGCCGCCAGTTTTTGAAGTTTACTTTGTGAATTCCGGATTCTCCAGGATTTTCCTGACGTTCTTGGGATCCACGTTGCCGTAGACCTTTCCGCTTATCGTAAGCACTGGCGCAAGTCCGCAGGCGCCGACGCAGCGCAGGCAGTCCAGAGAGAATACTCCGTCAGGAGTGGTTTCGCCCACCTCTATGCCAAGTACTTTCTTGACTTCCTCGAGTACCTTGTCGGAACCGCGCACATAGCACGCCGTGCCGAGACACACTGAGATGGGGTGCTTGCCCTTAGGCTTCTCGGTGAAGAAAGCATAGAAACTTACCACACCGTTGACGCGGGTTGCGGGTATGTTGAGATTTTTGGCCACTTCGACCTGCACTTCCCTGGGAAGGTATCCGAGGGTGTTCTGAGTCTCGTGGAGTATGTTGATGAGCTCTCCCGCATCATTGTTGTGCGCCTCGCAGATTTCCTTGATCTTGGCGATGGCTGCGCAGGATATCTTGTTGCTTTCCATAGTCTTTATTTGGATTTGTTGAAATAGTTGGTGTGAAGCAGGGCGTGAGCCTTCTCTGACAGGGGCTTGCCGAGGAACTCCTCATATAGCTGCTGGATGTAGGGATTTTCGTGGGATTTGCGCAGAGGCTTGTTCCTGTCTTCTTCGTAGACGGCCTTGCGTCTGGCGTTGATGATCTCCACATCACCGTGGTGCAGGGGCTGTCCGCCTCCACCGATACATCCTCCGGGACAGGCCATGATCTCTATGGCGTGGTATTCGCTCTTGCCTGACCTGATGTCCTCGAGCATACGGCGGGCGTTGCCCAGTCCGTGGGCGATACCCACCTTGAGTTCGAATCCGTTGAGGTTGACGCTTGCGTGGCGGATTCCTTCAAGACCACGTACTGATTCGAATTCGACCTTGTCGAGGGTCTTGCCAGTGTACAGCTCATATGCGGTGCGGAGAGCGGCTTCCATAACTCCGCCGGTGGCTCCGAAGATGACGCTTGCGCCTGTGGACGCACCGAGAGGATTGTCGAAATCGCTGTCATCCATCGACTTCAGATCCATATTGGCTTCCTTGATGAGGGCCGCGAGTTCACGTGTGGAGAGTGAATAGTCTACGTCAGGATTGCCGTTGACCTTGAACTCGTCACGACCGCACTCGTATTTCTTGGCGAGGCAGGGCATCACCGATACCACCACGAGCTGCTCTCTGGGAATGCCCATCTTCTCTGCCCAGTATGTCTTGGCAATAGAACCGAACATCTGCTGGGGAGAACGTGCCGTCGACGGTATGTCGAGCATATCGGGGAACTGGTGCTCGAAGAAGTTGACCCAGGCCGGACAGCAGGACGTAAGTATCGGCATAGGTACGGACTTGTCGCCGTCAAGGAATTTCTTGAGCCTTTCGAGAAGTTCGGAACCTTCCTCCATAATGGTGAGATCGGCGGCGAAGTCAGTGTCGAACACGTAGTTGAATCCGAGCTTGCGGAGGGCGCTGACGAGTTTGCCGGTGACGATGGTACCGGCGGGAAGTCCGAATTCTTCGCCGATGGCAACCCTGACGGCAGGCGCTGTCTGGACTATCACGGTCTTGTCAGGATTGGCCAGGTCCTTGATCAGACGGTTTGTGTTGTCCACCTCGGTAAGTGCTCCTACAGGACATACTGCAACGCACTGTCCGCAATAGGTACACTCGCTCTCCGAGAGCTTGAGCCCGAATGCGGGGGAGATGGTGGTATTGAAACCGCGGCCGTTTGCCCCGATTGCACCCACGGTCTGCACGTCGTTGCACATTGTCTCGCAGCGGCGGCAGAGGATGCACTTGTTCATATCACGTACTATCGAGACGGACTTGTCCAACTCGTGGCAGGACTTCTCTCCGCCTTCGAATGGCGCTTCGTGAATCTTGAGTTTCCTTGCAAGGCTCTGGAGCTCGCAGTTGCCTGACTTGCGGCAGATAAGGCAGTCGTGGGGATGGTTGGAGAGGATGAGTTCGAGTATCGTCCTTCTGGCCTTCAGTACACGCAGGGTGTTTGTATGCACTTCCATCCCTTCGGTGCAGGTTGTGGCGCAGGCCGGTGCCAGATTTCTTCTTCCGGCCACTTCCACGACGCACAGACGGCAGGAAGCGGGATGGTTGTTGACGCAGGTGCCTTCGAGATTGATGTGGCACAGGGTCGGTATTTCGATACCGCAGGATTTGGCGGCATCAAGGATGGTTGTACCCGGATTTACTGATACGGGACGGTTATCGATGCTTATGTTTATCTTGTTCTGTTCCATAACATATACTATTTGAGGGAGATGGCATGCAGACGGCAGTTGCTCATACAGGTGCCGCACTTGATACACTTCTGCTGGTCGATCACGTGCTTTTGCTTCAGCTCACCTGATATGGCTTCGACGGGGCAGTTCTTCGCGCAAAGATGGCAACCGACGCACCTGTCGGGCTCGATGATGTAATTGAGCATTGACATACACTGCTTTGCGCGGCATTTCTTCTCGACTACGTGCTCCATATACTCATCGCGGAAATTGGCGAGAGTGGAGAGAACGGGGTTGGGTGAGGTCTGTCCGAGACCGCACAGAGAGGCGTCCTTGATGACATTGGCGAGATCCTCAAGCTTGTCCAGATCCTCAACAGTGCCCTTGCCTGCCACTATCTTGTCGAGAATTTCGAGCATACGCTTGTTGCCGATGCGGCAGGGCGCGCATTTGCCGCAGGATTCCTCTACGATGAATCCGAGGTAGAAACGGGCCACCTGTACCATACAGTTGTCCTCGTCCATCACAATCATACCGCCCGAACCCATCATCGATCCTGCCGCTCCAAGGCTTTCGTAATCGATGGGGATGTCGAGGTGCTTCTCGGTAAGGCAGCCGCCCGAAGGACCTCCGGTCTGTACGGCCTTGAATTTCTTGCCGTTCTTGATGCCTCCGCCGATTTCGTATATGACTTCACGGAGAGTCGTACCCATAGGCACTTCGATCAGACCGACGTTGTTGATCTTGCCCGCCAGGGCGAACACCTTGGTACCCTTCGACTTCTCGGTACCGATAGAAGCGAACCAGTCGGGTCCCTTCTGGAAGATGACGGGAATGTTGGCCCAGGTCTCGACGTTGTTGACGTTGGTGGGGTATTTCCTGTATCCTTCCACTGCGGGGAAGGGCGGTTTGAGTGTGGGCTCGCCGCGTTTGCCTTCCATTGAGTGGATGAGGGCCGTTTCCTCACCGCATACGAATGCGCCTGCACCGTAGCGGATGGTGATGTCGAAGCTGAATCCCGTGCCCAGGATGTTGTCTCCGAGCAATCCGAGTTCGTGGGCCTGTCCGATGGCGGTCTTGAGACGGTGGATTGCCAAGGGATATTCGGCACGGACATATATGAGACCATACTTCGCGCCTATGGCATAGCCGCATATTGCCATTGCCTCGATGATTGAGTTGGGGTCGCCTTCCATTATGGAACGGTCCATGAATGCTCCCGGGTCACCTTCGTCGGCATTGCAGACTACATATTTGATATCCGAGTTGCTCTTGGAAGCGAATTCCCATTTGTTGCCTGTGGGGAAGCCGGCGCCGCCGCGTCCGCGGAGTCCGCTGCGCTTGACGACGTCGATCACCTCGGCCGGTGTCTTGGTCAGGATGCAGTCGGCCAATGACATATAGCCGTCGCGGGCGATATATTCGCGGATGTTCTCAGGATCGATGAGACCGCAGTTGCGGAGTGCGATACGCACTTGCTTGCGGTAGAAATTCATGTGCTTGGAATCGTTGACGGAAGCGTTTGTCTCCGGGTCGATATACAGAAGTCTCTGCACTCTGCGTCCCCCGATAATGTGCTCCTTGACGATTTCAGCCGCATCTTCGGGCTTGACTTTGGTGTAGAAGGTGTTGTCGGGCATCACCTTGACGATGGGGCCTTTCTCGCAGAATCCGAAGCAACCCGTAGTGATGACTTCGACCTTGTCCTCTACTCCGAACTGCTTGAGGCAGTCCTTGATTCTTGCGGCAATCTCCGCGCTGTCCGATGCCTTGCAGCCGGTACCGCCACAGGTGAGAATCTGGATGTGGTCCGTGCCCTTTTCGAGACCGCAGGTCTCATCCCCCGTGTCGGGGGCGACCTCATTCCTCAGTTCCAGGCTTGCCAGGCTTTCGGCCTTGATCTTCTCAAGATCTTTCAATGTTTGGATTTTCATTTTTATAATAGATTTTTGATATATGCTATAGTTACTCCGTAGTTGGTAATAGGCACTCCCTGCTTCCTGGCCTGCTCCACTCTGGACAGTACATAACGTCTGTTGAACATACAGGCTCCGCAATGGATCACAAGGTCATAGGGACGCAGGTCAACGGGGAAGTCCCTTCCGGATACGACGTCCACCCTCAGGCCGTTTCCGGCTCGCTGCCTCAGCAGGGCGGGTATCTTGACCCTTCCTATGTCCTCTGAGGCGGGTACGTGGGTGCAGGCTTCTGCTATCAGTACCCTCGAATCCTCTCCCAGCCGGTCGATGGCTTCAGCGCTCTTCTTGAAATATGTGATGTCCCCCTTGGCTGCGGCAAGCAGGATGGAGAACGACGTGAGCGTGCATCCCTCGGGTTTGAGCGGCCCGATTTGGGCGAGCACCTGAGAATCGGCAATGATGGCTGTGGGGGTGTCTTTGAGAGATGCCAGAGTGTCTTGCAGACTGGACGGCTGGCAGCATACGACACGGCAGTGCCTGTCCAGCAACTCGCGGATAGTCTGTTGCTGCGGCAGGATGAGCCGGCCTTTGGGCGCTTCGCTGTCCTGGGGCATTACCAGCAGGACAAGGTCGCCTTCACGGGCGACGCCGGCCGTGAGAAGGGGAGTGTTCCAGTCCTCGGGAATATTCTCCTGAATGGCACTGATCAGCGCCGGGATGCCCTCTCCGTTCAGAGCGTTCACTCTTACCGCTTCCTTGCCGAAACGCTTTTTCATCGCGGTCTCCAGCGTTGAGGTTTCGGTGCTGTCACCCGCCTTGTTGACGACGGGGATGACCACTGAGGCCGAGCAGTCGGGGACATCCGGCATCCGTCCAGTCAGCGCGTCAGCGACAACCAGTACGATGTCTGCGCTTCTGAGCGCTTCGAGAGTGCTTTGCACGCGCTTGAGTCCGAGTTCTCCGCAGTCATCCAGACCGGCCGTGTCCACAAGCACGCAAGGCCCCAATCCCGGGATCTCGATAGGCTTTGACACGCAGTCCGTGGTTGTCCCCGGTACATCCGATACAATCGCCGCCTTCTGGCCCGCAATGGCGTTGAGCAGCGACGATTTGCCGCTGTTGCGCTCACCGAGCAGTACGATGTGCAGTCTTTGAGGGTCGGGCGTACGGTCTGTCATATCAGAATCTGAGGTCGCGGTCGCCCCTTTCAAGCTTTGTCAGATCTTCTTTGAGGGCTTCGCGCAATTTGTCGTTTGAAATTTTGCCAACTTCCCTTTCTATCAGTTCCAGACCGAGTTCCCTCGTCTGTTCCGATGCGTAGTCGAGAAGGTATTCTTTGAGTGTGAGCAGTGCGTTGGGAGTGCAGCAATCCTGGATTTTGCCGGATTTGCACAATTTCATGAACCGTTCTCCGATACGGCCCGCCCTGTAGCATGCAGTGCAGAAACTGGGTATGTATCCCAGTTCTATGAGCCATTTGACCACTTCGTCCAGGGTGCGTGTGTCAGCCAGGTCGAACTGTGCGGTCTCATCGTCACGTTCCTCTTCGGTGTAGCCTCCCACGCTGGTGCGAGAGGCACCGCTTATCTGGGAGATGCCAAGGTCAAGAACCTTCTCCCTGACCTTCTGCGATTCGCGGGTGGAGATTATCATGCCGGTGTAAGGCACGGCGCAGCGTATGACGGCAACTATGTGCAGAAATTTGTCATCCGGGACTGCGTCCGCGAATTCGTCGGGATCAATGTCGTCGGCGGGGCGTATGCGGGGAACGCTGATGGTGTGCGGACCTACCCCCAGGGCGGCCTCCATATGCTCGGCGTGCATCATCAGGCCGGTGAAATCATACCGGTATCCCGTAAGGCCGAATAGAACGCCTATGCCCATATCCTCGATGCCTCCCTCGTGGGCCCTGTCCATCGCTTCTGTGTGGTAGGCATAGTCGCTTTTGGGCCCGGAGGGGTGAAGGTGCCTGTAATTCTCCTTGTTGTAGGTTTCCTGGAAGAGTATGTATGTGCCTATGCCGGCATCCCTGAGCTTGCGGTAATTCTCCACCGTGGTTGCTGCGATGTTGACATTTACGCGGCGTATGTCTCCGTTCTTGTGGTGTATGCCGTAAATGGTCCTGATAGACTCGATGACATATTCGATGGGATTCTCCACCGGGTGCTCTCCGAGTTCGATGGCAAGGCGCTTGTGGCCCATATCCTGGAGGGCGATGACTTCATTGCGTATCTCCTCCTGAGTCAGTTTCTTGCGGGGGATATGTCTGTTCTTGGCATGATACGGACAATAGACGCATCCGTTGATGCAGTGGTTGGACAGGTACAGAGGTGCGAACATCACTATCCTGTTGCCGTAGAAACGCTTTTTTATCTCTTCTGCAAGAGTGAACGTGCGCTCCACGAGATCGGGAATGTCACAGTCCAGAAGGACGGCGGCTTCCCTGTGGGTAAGTCCTTTGCATAGAGCGGCTTTCTGAAGAATGCTCTCTATGAGAGGCCTGTTGCTTTTGTTTTGCTCAGCATAAGCAAGGGTCTCACGTATTTCGGAATCATCGATGAATTCTTCCGCTTTATGTGATTTGACGTCGTACATTGTTATGCTTTCAGTTATACGTTCTGTTTGTGTCATAGTCGCCGCGGTCCACAATGAAGCCGTAGCCTATGGCGTTTAGTTCTTTCTGAAGTTCTCCAAGGCCTTCCGCCGATTCGGCCCCTTCCGCCGCCTTGCCCTCATACAGTGCATAGTCGGCCCTTCTGGACGGTGGCGTCAGGTTGGGCATCACAACATTGGCTCCCGACAGAATCCCCTTCGTGCGGCCTTCGGGGTCGATGGTCGCGAGGGATGTGGTCGCCGGAATCAGGGCGTGGGGATCCATCAGCCTGAATATCGATATCAGCTTGCAGGTAAGCGACACGCTTCCGTCCGGCATATCTGCGAACGGAGTGTCCCTGTGGTGGATGAACGGCCCTATCCCAATCATCTCGGGGTGCAATTCCTGGATGTACATAAGGTCTTCGACTATGTCGTCGACTGTCTGGTAAGGACTTCCCACCATTATGCCGGAACCTGTCTGGTAACCCGCTTTCTTGAGGCTTTCGAGGCATCCGAGCCTATGGAGCCGGGACATGGATGAAGGATGAAGCCTTGCGTAATGTCCGGCGTTGTATGTCTCGTGACGCAGAAGGTAGCGGTCGGCTCCGGCAGCCTTGAATTTGCGATATGACTCTTCGGACTTCTCACCCAGGGACAGGGTCAGAGCGCAATCGGGGAATGCCGTCTTCACGGCCCTTACAAGATCCTCCACCCATTCGTCCGTCTGACAGGGGTCCTCGCCACCCTGCAGGACAAAGGTCCGGAACCCCAGGGAGTACCCCCTTGCACAGCATTCGAGGATATCCCCGATTTCCAGACGGTAGCGGTTGAGCGCCGTGTTCCCGGCCCGGATACCGCAGTACAGACAATTGTTGCGGCAGTGGTTGGTGATTTCGATCAAGCCGCGCAGGAATATGGCCTTGCCGAAGACGGATTGGGCCGTTTCGCGCGCCTTGGCGTGAAGAAGGGAGCAGTCCGAAGGATTGTCATCCTGCAAGAGAGACCTGTACTCAGCGGCTGAAAGTCGGTGAGTGTTGCCCAATCGTTCGATTAATACTGCACTTCCCATAC
>JAKSKI010000047.1 GCA_024401865.1 Bacteroidales bacterium | reverse complement strand
TGCAACGAGATTTAAGCCGTGATGTGGATGAGGTAATTCGCTAAGTGCAAAGTCCCCGCCCCGAGCCTCACCGTAAGGTAAAGATCCAGCACGTAATCTTGGGGCAAGTCTATCGGGAAGGTTTCGGCCTTCCCTTTTTATGCCTCCATCGCAGTTATGCAATATTGAATTGTGCACAATGCCCTGTTTGGATGGGGTATTATGCACAACGACAACCGCTACAATATGCTATAAGCCTGTTTGTGTACACGATACTCGCCCTTAGTATAGTATTATGCACATTTGGTATCGGAAAAGTTACTCAAATGTGGCTACTGTCATCTACGAACGGGATAGTAGCCACATCTGCAAAAAACACCTATTGATTTTCAGATACTTATGGTTTTCAATGTGGCCGCTGTCCACCATAAAAGTATAGCAGCCACATTCTTGGGCTCTACGGCAGATAAGGCGGTTGTTTCACTGTGGCGGCAGGTGCGGTGTCGCGCGTTCCACAACCGAAGATATTCCCATTAGTGTGGCTGATCCCCTGTTCGTGACCTCATCGGCCACAGCACAGGAAGTAAACACATAGTTTTACCCCTGAGCCCACCGACACAGTCGAAGGGGGTTGGAAAGCATAGCAGTTCACTGCTCGAAGTGCAAGAACGCCCGGCCATCGGCCGAGCGTTTTTGTAGTCTCTACAGGAATCGAACCTGTATCTAAGGTTTAGGAAACCTCCATTCTATCCGTTGAACTAAGAGACCATTATGGCCGGGATTGAACGGCCAATGTACTTTTACTCTGCGTTCTTGACGATGATCTGACGTCCGCGATAGTAACCGCACTCAGGGCAGACGCAGTGATACATCACTGTGGCTCCGCAGTTGGGGCAGGTCGCAAGTGTAGGGACGGGAGCAAAGTCGTGAGTACGACGCTTGTCTCTTCTCTGCTTTGAGAGTTTGTGTTTAGGATGTGCCATAGTTAACTATTTTTATTTACTTAAGTATTTCAATGTTTCTTCGTTACATCCCCCGTCCGGGTGCACTCTCTGCATAGGCAGTGATATGCAGACATAATCGTATATGTCCTGATTGAGGTCGAGCGTCTCATCCTCCTCAAAAGAGGTGCTCACCGGCAGTGTGAGGTCTTCAAGACATCTGTCGCAAAGCACTGTCACAGTGCCCTCAATCACACAATTCACTACCACTTCGAACTCACCGTTGTCAATGTCCACCGATATGTCAAGATCGGCGTCCTTGACCTCCGAGTTGTCGTAACTGGCAAAGAACGAGCCGTCAGCGTGCCAATCCAGGTGGCTTCTGCCGGGTTTCAATCCCTTGACGGATATAACAAAGGGTTGCAAAGGTAACAAAATTTTCTGTAATGTCAATCCTCGTTGTCGCTATTTCTTTTGCGGGCGAGGGGATCAAGCAATATTTTGCGCAATCGCATAGCGTGAGGGGTCACTTCTACAAGTTCATCCTCCTGTATGTATTCGAGGGCTTCCTCAAGCGAGAATTTGATGGCCGGAGGGAGCACAATCTTCTCATCCGAACCGGCTGCACGGACGTTGGTAAGCTTCTTGGTCTTGCAGATGTTGATATTGAGGTCCCTCTCCCTGGTATGCTCTCCGACCACTTGACCGCAATAAATGGGCTCGCCGGGCTCGACGAAGAAACGGCCCCTATCAAGGAGTTTGTTCATCGAGTATGCAATAGCTTCTCCCTGTTCGAGAGAAACGAGGGAACCGTTGCTGCGGTGCTCGATTTCTCCCTTGTAAGGCTGATATTCCTTGAACCTGTGGGCAACGATTGCCTCTCCCTGAGAAGCGGTCAGCAGGTTGGAACGGAGTCCCATCAGACCTCTGGTCGGAATCTCAAACTCCAACAGAGTCCTGTCACCGCGCGGTTCCATATGTATCAGCGCGCCCTTGCGGCGGGTGGAAATCTCGATGGCCGCTCCCACGAATTCTTCCGGCACCTCGATGGAGAGTTCCTCTATAGGCTCGCACCTCTGCCCGCCTATCACCTTGTCAAGCACCTTGGGCTGACCCACCTGAAGTTCGAAACCCTCGCGGCGCATCGTCTCGATAAGCACTGAGAGATGCAGCACCCCGCGACCATAAACCACAAACGAATCGGCAGTGAGACCGGGCTTCACACGGAGGGCGAGATTCTTCTCCAGCTCTTTCTCCAGACGTTCCTTGATATGACGGGAAGTGACGAACTTGCCGTCCTTGCCGAAGAACGGCGAATTGTTGATGGTGAAGAGCATACTCATCGTAGGCTCATCTATGGCAATGGGAGGCAGAGCCTCAGGGTTCTCCGGATCCGCAATGGTGTCACCGATTTCAAATCCGTCAATGCCTACCAGAGCGCATATATCTCCACAGTGAACCTCATCGGTATTGGCCTTGCCGAGTCCCTCGAAAACCATAAGCTGCTTGATCTTCTCCTTCTGCACCACGTCATAACGTTTGCAGAGGCTGATCTGCTGTCCTGTCTTGAGCGAACCTCTGGTAACCCTTCCGACAGCAATACGGCCCACATAAGGAGAGTATTCAAGAGAAGATATGAGAAGTTGCGGCGTACCTTCGACTACGGGAGGCGCGGGAATAACCTTCAGGATGGTATCGAGCAGGGGGGTGATGTCGCTCGTGGGCTGCTTCCAGTCCAAAGACATCCATCCCTGCTTGGCGGAGCCGTACACAGTGGTGAAATCCAATTGGTCCTCGGTTGCATTGAGGTTGAACATCAGGTCGAACACCTCTTCCTGCACCTCATCAGGACGGCAATTCGGCTTGTCGACCTTATTGATGACCACTATCGGCTTCTTGCCCATTTCAAGAGCCTTCTGAAGCACGAAACGGGTCTGAGGCATACATCCTTCGAACGCATCGACAAGCAGCAGCACGCCGTCAGCCATATTAAGGACTCTCTCGACCTCTCCGCCGAAATCACTATGGCCCGGAGTATCAATGATATTGATCTTTACACCTTTGTAAATAACTGACACATTCTTGGCGAGGATGGTGATGCCTCTCTCCCTCTCAAGGTCATTGTTGTCGAGAATGAGTTGGCCGAGATTTTCGGGCTGGCGCACCAGATTGGCCTGATATATCATCCTGTCGACAAGAGTCGTCTTGCCGTGGTCAACGTGCGCGATGATCGCTATATTTCTGATTTCTTGCATACTGCGTTGTTAAATCCCGCAAATTTACAGAAATAATCAGTCAGATACAAAAAAAGGTCGGCCAAAAAGACCGACCTCTAATCATATGTGTGTTTGGATTACTCTGCGCAGAAAGTAACGGTACGCTTCTCGTAAGGCTTTGCATCTTCGAAGGGAACGACGGTGTCACCCTTCCAAGCGGGAACGATCTGGTTGGCGTTGATACCCTTGGCGATGAGAGCGTCAGCGATAGCCTCAGCACGCTTCTGTGAAAGTGTCCAGTTGCCAGCTGCGGTACCGGTCTCCTTGTCAGCGAAGCCGACGAGGTTGAGCTTGACGTCAGGGTTGACTGCGAGGATCTCAGCAGCAGCAGCGACCTTCTTCTTTGCATCCTTGGTAAGATTGTACTTGCCGATGATGAAACGAGGATAAGCTGACTTGCAATTGAGAACACCATTGACTGCATCGACTGCTGCCTTGTGAGCTGCTGCCTTTGCGGCTGCTGCCTCAGCGGCTGCCTTCTCGGCTGCTGCCCTCTCGGCTGCTGCCTTCTCAGCTGCTGCCTTCTCGGCTGCGAGCCTTGCTGCCTCAGCGGCATCGCGGGCTGCCTTCTCGGCTGCTGCCTTTGCGGCTGCTGCCTCAGCGGCTGCTGCAGCTGCGGCTGCGATTGCGGCTGCCTTCTTGTTGGCCTGGTCAAGAGTGAACTTGACACCTACGAAAGCGGAGACATTCCTGTCACCAACCTTGCCAAGGAACTTGGGGAAGACGTCAGCAATATTGTTAGAGCCATTCTGGAGAGCATTGTAGTCACCCTCGATGAATACCTTGACAGCATCGCTGCAACGGAAGTTGATACCGAAGCCTGCACGGGGAGCGAAAGCCCAACGCCTGTTGTCAGGAGAAGCCGTGGTGGCATTGTTGAAACGGTAGTTGACACCGGGGCCGATGAGGACGTAAGGATTGACGGTACGCTCTGAACGGAACTTGAAGATGTTGCAGATATCGAAGACTGCGTCAAGGCTGAACTGAGCATATTTGATATTGCTAACAGTCTTATCGTCAATAGCCTTAATCTGCCAGCCAGAGAGGTCACCCCTGAGACCGAACCAAGGGCAGAACTCATATCCGGCGAACAAGCCCAATGTAGGGTAACTGATTGCATCACCGAACTTGAGGTTACTGTGAGAGTTCCTGGTGTAGGTAGCACCGGCCTGGAGGCCGAAGTTCCAACCGGGATAGAAAGTCTCCTGTGCATTGGCGCTCATACCAAGAAGGAGGACTGAACTGAGGATTACAAATAATTTTTTCATAATTAAATTTATGAGTTTGTTGAACTAATTGTCAAAAATCAAGCAAATGTAATGATATTATTTAATATTACAAAATTTTAATAAAGCCTTATATCCGCACTTCGTCAGAACTTTTCATCCACCCCTGCCGTCCGTCAGGCAGAGCCACGTTGCACCATTCGCCTATGTCTTCAAGGATGCGTACCCTGGTCCCCTCGTGAAGCACGAACAGATCTACCGAAGAACTTCCGGGCGAACTCTTGACAGATGTGACCGCAGACACCACAACAGCTTCGTCGGCGCTCAGGATGTGGTTCCTCTGGGATAGACTGAAAGCAAGTGCCACCAATGCCAGCAGCAATGCCGCAATCGAGGCGAAGAATCCCAGTTTGCGCCTGCGCGAATCGTTGGACAGCAGGAACATCAGGAGCATGGCCAAAGCAAGGGCCAGTAGCACCAGGAACAACACGGCCCACGACTGTGACGGCATTATGTATGACAGTTTGCGAGTCCAGGTCTTGAGGAAGAATTCAGGCACCACTTCTATCCTGTCCTGAATAAGGGTTGACAGATATTCCAGATTGAATTTGGCATCCGAATAAGAAGGATCGAGTTTGAGAGCCCTCTCGTAGTTGAGTATCGCATAGGCATACTCTCGCTGCTTGAAGAAGGCATTGCCCAGATTGCAGTACAGTTCGGGACTTTCATACCCCTGATTCACTATCGAGGACCAGGTATCCCCGGCCGAAGCCCAGTCTCCCGACTCATAGAAGCGGACGCCCTCGTTCCAGAGGGAATCCAGGCCGGTGGCCTCACCCGCCTGCAATCCGGCGGGGACGAGCAGCAGCATAAGTGCTGTCACCAATGTCAATCTTCCGGAAGGTCTTTTCTTCATTTTTTCGTCAATTGTCGATATTACGGAGACTGCCGACTCATAATGCGCCGACATAGCCTCCCTGCCGTTGTCCGGAGCATACCTTGCAAATTCGCAGGCATCAAGAAGTGCCACAAAGTCATCGCAGAGAGCGGTATCGACACCCGATTCAGACAGTTTCCTCGAAATGTTGTCCTTACTCATATCGGCCATATCCATATTGAGTTTGTCGGACACAAATCCGAGAAGTGTCCTGTGGAGTTCTT
This sequence comes from Bacteroidales bacterium, assembly GCA_024401865.1. Lineage (GTDB taxonomy): Bacteria > Bacteroidota > Bacteroidia > Bacteroidales > UBA932 > Cryptobacteroides. Next base: position 7,620 of record JAKSKI010000047.1, on the reverse strand, counting down.
CGTAAAATGCGGAATAAAGGCCTTTAGCCAGGAAATCCCCGGCATCGGAAAGGCGCTTTCGAGCCATCTTGGTTGCGGAACGGGACTTGCTTCCAACCACGTCAGCGCGACGTGCCGCCATTGCGCGAAGAACGAAGAACACGGCAGCTGCGATACCGGCCAGCAAAACACCCAACAACCAGAACAGGACAGATCCCGCAAACACCTCCCCCTTGCGGGAGAAGGCGGGTACCCCCGTCTCAATATACCTGATGTCATTGCCGAGATTACGCACATCCTTGCCCACCATGGGTGCGGCCACCGACTGCCCTCCGAACGTGGATTCCTCCGCTCCCTTGGACACGTCCAGATGCAGAATCCGCGAACTCAGGGTTTCGTACCGGCCCTTCGACACATCGTAATAACTGTATTCCACGGGACCTATATCGAAACTGCCGTGGCTACGGGGGATGAAAGGATACTCGAATGACTTGCCCGAGGAAGTTTCGGTGACCTTGACATCATACACCTCGAAATCCGGCGGGAAAGCAATGCCGGGAGCCTCAAGCAGGGCCACGTTGCCCGTGCCTGTGACATTGATGACCAAGGATGCCGCATCGTGGGCACGAAGCGAGTCCCTGGTAAGACTGGCACTCATCTTGAAATTGCCCACGCCTCCTCCGAAAGAGGCAGGTGCACCGGAAGGCAGCGCGGTGACGTGTACCGTATGAGGCTCCGTGACAAGGCGTTTGCGGACCGTCCTGTAGTCATCCTGGAAGAACGAATCGAAGATGCTGCCCGTCGAACTCCCGGGAGCCCTCACGGTGACGCTGCATACTATCTCGGCCGGATCGATTCTCAGTTCTCCGGACTGTTGCGGAATGAGTGTCCAGCTTCTCAGTACTGCCGAATTATATATCTTGTCGCCAAGCGCCTCACGCTTGAACTCTATGTTTGTGGGAGACTGGAGTTCCTGACTCCAGAATCCGGTGAATGAAGGGAACTTAGCATCATCGATTCCCGAAATGCTGGTTCTCTGATACAATTTGAGAGTCGCTGTCATCGTCTCCCCAACGACAGCCCTGCTCTTGCTTAAGTGAAGTCGGACAAAAAGATCCCCGTCAGGCACTGTGCCCGTGCTCAGTCCTTCATCTCCAGATGTGGATTTCTGCTGCGAACCGCCCTGTGATGCGGGGTCTGACACGACCTGAACCGATACCGGCTTCGAACGCAGGGTCTCCCCTTTCACGACAGCTTCTGCGGAAGAAAGTGTAAAATTGCCAGCCGCAGAAGCGCACAGGATATAGGTATATGTCACCTGGGACGAAGTGGTTTTCTTGCCGTTGACTATACTAATTGATGACGAACGGCCCTTCTGGGGGCCCCAGACCAGCTGGAAATCATCTCCTGCCGTCCATTCGAAGGAAGAGGGGGCACCCTCCCCTTCTATCACGAACATTACGTTGAACTGCTCACCGACCGCCACCAGATTCGGAGCCTGGACCCTGATTGTACTCTGGGCGGAGGCGAGCGCCGAAATGGCCAGTGATATCAATATTATGGCGATTCTCTTCATAACTCTACCAATTCTTTTCCTTCTGCCTTGACTTCATCGCGGCAGCCTTCTCCTTGTTGACCTTGTCCTGAGTCTTCTTTTCCTGAGCCTGGACAGCCTGAAGCATCTGCTGTGCCTGCTGTGATGACAGTTTCTGCTCCTGCTGATTCTGGTTCTGATCTTGATCCTGGCCCTGCTGGTTCTGGTCCTGATTCTGCTGATCCCGGTTCTGGTCTTGATTCTGGTTCTGCTGGTTCTGGTCCTGCTGATTTTGGTCCTGGTTCTGCTGATTCTGTTGATTCTGCAGCATCTTCCGGGCATAAATGTAATTCTCCTTGGCTTCCAGGTCATCCGGATTCAGCAGGAGCGATTTCCTGAAAGCATCCACCGCAGCCTGATAGTCCTTTTTCTGAAGCGCCACGTCTCCCGTGTTGAAATGGAAGTCGGAAGCCCTTTCAGAGACGGCACCGGCTTCTGACACTCCGGATAGGGACTTCCCCGCCTCCTCGTAGTTCCCCTCCCTGTACAGGGCGGAAGCGAGGTTGTATGCCGCCGTAAGGGAAGTGGTATCCTTGATGGCGGCCTTACGGTAATCCACTTCGGCTTCGGCATATTTCCCCTTCGCAAAACGTCTGTTGCCAGCCCGCACGTCGCGCCTGTCAACCTGAGCACTGGCTACAGACGAAGCCATCAGACAAAGGGCCGCAACGGCCAGAATTCTCCTAATGCGTATCATATCAGTCAAACAGCCTCCTCCTGTGTCTCCGTTCTCCTACCAGCATCTCGGCCACAAGCAGGACCAGGGCCACAGCGAAGAAGTACATATACTGCTCGTCATACTCTTCGAATACGACGGAAGTGAGTTTCTCGTCCTCAAGTCTCCTCAGGTCTTCTATTATGGGATTGAGTCCGAATTCGTCATTCCCGGCATGGACGTAGGCCCCGTTGCCGGCCTTTGCAAGCTGCTGAAGAGTCCCTTCATCCAAACGGGAGACCACGATATTGCCGTCCCTGTCCTTCATCAGTTCTCCGCCGACGGGAATGGGCTGGCCCCGGAGAGACCCGACACCGATGGCATAAACCCTGATGCCCATCGAAGCGGCTTGTTCTGCCGCCTCCACAGGGTCGTCTTCGTGATTCTCACCATCCGTTATCACCACTATCGCCCGGCTCTTCTCGCTCTGGGCGCTGAAACTCTTGGCGGCCGTGAGTATCGCATCACCGATGGCCGTGCCCTGGACGGGGACCGAAGTCTGGTCCACGTTGCCGAGAAACATCTTGGCGGACACGTAGTCGGCGGTGATGGGCAGTTGGACAAATGATGTACCGGCAAACACGATGAGCCCTATCCTGTCATCCTGAAGTCTGTCCACCATTCGGGAGACTGCAAGTTTGGCCCGCTCGAGACGGTTGGGAGAATAATCCTCGGCAAGCATCGAGTTGGACACGTCCAGGCATATCATTATCTCGGCCCCCTTGGTCTCCCTCTCGCTGAGTTTGGCACCGATTTGAGGACGGGCAAGACCCAGTACAAAGAAGAAGAATGCAGAGGAGAACAGGGAGATTCTCACCCAACCCTTTGCGGGGGAATATGACGGCATCAACCTGCCTACCAGGGCCTCGTCCCCCATAAGACGGACCGTCCTCCTGCGCAGACGGCACTTGATTCCGTATGCCACCGGTATCAGAGGCACCAGAAGCAACAGCCAGAGGAAAAAGTCATTTGCGAATACCAGCATCAGGGCAACCTCCTTATCAATAATCGTGACAGCAGTTCGAGAAGCAGGCACACAAGGGAGGCCAGCGCGAACTTGCCGAAAAGTTCTTTATAGATGGGGAAACTGTCGATGGTGGTCCTGGCCTTCTCCATCTTGTTGATCTCACCGTAGATTTCAGAGAGCTTGGTATTGTCCGTGGCACGGAAATACCGGCCTCCGGTAGACTCGGCGATGCCTTTGAGCAAGTCTTCGTCTATCTCCACCTTGACCTGCTGCATCTCCACACCCCAGGGAGTCATCACGGGATAAGGAGCCATTCCGTTGGCTCCCACGCCTATCGTGTACACCCTTATACCGTATGTCCGGGCAATTTCAGCCGCTGTCTGAGGCGCAATGGAACCGCTGTTGTTGACACCGTCGGTGAGCAGGATAACCACCCTGCTTCTGGCATCCGAGTCGGCCATTCTGGCAACTGCGGTAGCCAGTCCGTTGCCAATTGCCGTTCCATCCTCGATAAGGTCTGTCTGAACCTCCTTCATAAGGTTGATAAGAGTGGCCCTGTCAGTCGTCAGAGGACATTGGGTGTAACTCTCTCCGGCAAAAACGGCTATGCCCATACGGTCGGAAGGACGCTGGGATATGAACTCTATCGCAATGTCCTTGGCGGCACTTATCCTGTCAGGTGAAAGGTCCCTGGCCAGCATACTGGTAGAAACGTCCATCGCCAGCATGATGTCGATTCCTTCGGTGTCTATCCTCTCCACTTCCGTGGAAGATCGGGGCCGTGCTATGGCGAAAATAATGGCAGTGATGGCCAGTATCCTGAGAACGAACGGGCAGTGCCTCAATACGGCGAGGGCGGATGTCCCCTCCAGCTTCCAGGGAGTAGAGACCGACACCCTCATATGCGGCTTCCTGCCCGACAGCTCCAGATATACGTAATGAGCCGTCAGCAATACGGGAATGGCCAGAAGCCACAACAATCCGGGATATTCGAAAAACATTACTGTGCCGCCTCCTTGTCTATTTCTGTCTGATATGTACTGGTCACAAACCTCACGGCGACGGGGAGAACCTTGGAGTTATCCTCATCGGAGGCCGTATACTTGGCGAATTTGACGAAGTCCGCCCTTTCGAAGAGTTCCCTGACCTCGGCATAGAGCCCGGGTGCGAGTTCCTTCTCGCCCTTGAGAGCATCGAACAGTTCGGCAGTCGTCATCTCGGGAGCGTCCACCCCGAAACGCGCATCGATATATGTCTTGAGGGTGTCAGTAACTCCCGAATAGAACGCCTTCTGCCTTTCGGGAGCCCAATATCTGTCACTCCTGTACTTGTCCAGCTCCCTCAGGGCAACGATATGGGCAGGATCGTCCGATGCGGCAGCCGCCCCGCCTGAGGACTTCTTCCGGAGGAACCAGACCACAAACAGGGTCAGGAGGACCGCCGCCAGGATACCGGCAGCGTATGGAACGAGTTCACCCACGGTGACGGGATATACCATCTGGCCCTTGATATCGTTGATTTCAAACGTGGACGTATCCACGGGCATGGTCTTGACTTCCATCTCCTGACCTGCAAAAAGGAGCGTATCGACACGTTCTCCCGTCGACTTGACGGCGGGAAGGTCAGGCAAATGATAGGTACCCTCCTCGAATGGAGCGAGCACGACAGATGCCTCCAGTGCTATGGGTTTGCCCCTGCCGACCCAGCGACGTAGCGCCTTGGGCCTGAGCCTGCGGCCCGCAGCTAAGGAGTCGAGTTTCCACTCCCTCACGAGTACCAGGGTGTCATTGGCAACGGATTTGATGTCGGGCAGTCCTATCACGGTTCCCGGCGCCACTCCGTCAATCCTGACTCCGTATTCTATCTGGTCGGCCACGAGTATCGAGTCCCGGGGCTGAAGCTGGCGGAGGAAAGTCTGACCGGAGGGAATCATCTCCAGCAGGGAAACCAGCAGTATGGTAACTAATCTCGTCATTTATGAAACAGGGCCATCAGGCCTTTTACATAATCCTGATCAGTGGCAATGCTGACATTGTCAACCTTGTATCTGTTGAACAGTCCCGTCTCCTCCCGGTCCAGGCGGGAGAACCAGGCGGCATATGACTCCCTGACGGCACTGCTGTCGGTGTTGACCCAGGCGGCTTCACCCGTCTCGGAGTCCTTGACGTGCACAAGTCCCAGCGCGGGGATTCTCCTCTCTGCGGGGTCATACACCTTGATGACGGAGAGGTCGTGCCTTCCCACGGCCACCTTGAGCGCATCCTCATAACGGAGTCGTCCGGAGGCGTCCGCATCGAGCATGTCGCTGAGCAGGAATGCCGTGCACTTCTTCTTGATGGCATTGGTAAGGAACTGAAGGGCGGCCCCAATGTCCGTACCGTCGGAAACAGGCTCGAGTTCGAGCATCTCCCTGATGATATGGAGCAGATGGCTCCTTCCCTTCTTTGGCGGAATGAATTTCTCCACCCTGTCGCTGAAAAAGAGCGCTCCGACCTTGTCATTGTTGATGCTGGCGCTGAATGAGAGCACAGCTGCTATTTCGGCAAGGAGTTCCCGCTTGGTGGTGCTGACGGTACCGAAGAGGCCCGAACGGCTGACGTCCACGAGCAGCACCACTGTGAGTTCGCGCTCCTCCTCGAAGACCTTTACATACGGGCTTCTGAGACGGGCCGTGACGTTCCAGTCCATCGAACGGACATCATCCCCCCACTGATATTCACGCACTTCGCTGAAGGCCATTCCACGCCCCTTGAACGCAGAGTGGTACTCCCCCGCAAATATCTGGTGGGAGAGGGCCTTGGTCTTGATTTCGATCTTGCGGACCTTCTTCAGCAAGTCCGTTGCACTATGGGACGATGACTGCATTTATGACTTTCTCTATAATCTGCTCTGTCGTAACGTTCTCCGCCTCGGCCTCGTAGGTGAGTCCTATCCTGTGGCGCAGCACCTCGGGGCACACGGCCCTCACGTCTTCGGGAATCACATAGCCGCGACGCTTGATGAATGCATAGGCCTTGGCTGCCATACTGAGCGAAATGCTGGCACGGGGCGATGCACCATAACTGATGAGGCCGGCAATGTCCGAGAGCCCGTACTCACCCGGTGTGCGGGTGGCGTACACGATATCCACTATGTATCTCTCGATCTTTTCGTCCATATAGACTTCCCTCACGACTTCTCGTGCACGGACGATGTCCTCGGGCTTCACGACCGGCTGGGGCTTGGGGAATTCTCCGCTGTTGTTCATCCGGATGATGAGTTTCTCCTCTTCCCTGGCGGGATAGTCCACCAGGACCTTGAGCATGAAACGGTCGACCTGGGCCTCGGGGAGAGGATAGGTTCCTTCCTGTTCGACGGGGTTCTGGGTAGCCATCACGAGGAAAGGCTCCGGGAGCTTGTATGTCTCGTCTCCCAGGGTGACCTGACGCTCCTGCATGGCCTCGAGAAGGGCTGACTGCACTTTTGCGGGAGCACGGTTAATCTCATCCGCAAGCACGAAATTAGCGAAAACCGGGCCCTTGTGGACCTCGAACTGTTCTTTCTTCTGAGAATAGATAAGAGTACCGGTAACATCGGCAGGCAGAAGGTCCGGGGTAAACTGAATGCGGCTGAACTTGGCGCTCACAGCTTTGCTCAACGTGCTTATGGCCAATGTTTTAGCTAGACCAGGCATACCTTCGAGGAGGATATGTCCATTGGCGAGGAGTGCTATCATCAGGTTCTCCACAAGGTGTTTCTGCCCTATGATGACCTTGCCCATCTCCAGCTGGAGGATGTCAACGAACGCGCTCTCCTGCTGGATACGGTCGTTGAGTTCTTTAATGTTTACGCTTTCCATATGCTAATTTTGTAATAATCCTGTTAACGGGTGGAATCCATATGCAAAAATTGTTCCCCGTACTCCACTCCCGACAAAAACAGAGCATATCCGGGCACCGATTCTCCGGCGTCGGTACGGGCGCCGCCGTCAAGCAGCCTGGAGAAGTCCTCGAGCGTCCGCTTGCCGCGCCCCAGTTCCAGCAGGGTTCCCACTATCGCGCGCACCATATTGCGCAGAAACCTGTCCCCGGCTATGCGGAACATCCACTCCGTCGGTTCTCCGCTTTCGGTTTCTTCCCGGCAGGGGAGCCACCGGGCTTCAAAGATGGTGCAGACGGAGGTTTTGTTGTCCGCGCCCTTCTTTTCGAAGCAACTGAAGTCGCGGGTGCCAACAAGCAGTCCGGCCGCTTCGTTCATCTTGCCGAAGTCCAGATCGGGGTAGCCATAGTAGTAGGAACGCCCGGTCAGGAAGGGATTTTTGGAACGGTGAAGGAAGTAGCTGTACTCCCTTCGCGTCGCGGAAAATCTGGCGTGGAAATCATCCGG
>JAKSKI010000046.1 GCA_024401865.1 Bacteroidales bacterium | reverse complement strand
GGGGACGACCTGTCGCCATATCTTGTCACGGCGGGCTATCCCGATCCCGACCTGATAATACGCACGTCGGGAGAGAAACGGCTGAGCAATTTCCTCCTCTGGCAGGCTGCCTATTCGGAATTTGTGTTTGCCGATACACTTTGGCCTGATTTTAGAAAGGATGAATTCCGGTCTGCACTCGAAGAATTCGCCTCAAGGGACAGACGGTTCGGAAAAGTCAAATAAAAAAGGTATATTTGCAGACTTTCAGATGGACAAAAGGATATCAAGGATAATCTCGTCAGTGGCCCTGATTCTGGCATCGGTGCCTGCATTTTCGCAGGGGGACGTTGTCAGTGTGGATTATAATCGTCCTCAGAAGTACATCGTGGCCGGGGTTTCCGTAGAAGGCAACACCTATTTCAGCGATTCCCAGATTGTCCAGCAGACCGGTCTCGAACCGGGCCTGGAGTTGACAATACCCAGTGATGACATATCCAACATAGTCAAGCGCCTCTGGCTTCAGCGCAAGTTCGAGGACGTCTCGGTGTCCATAGACCGCTTGAGCGACGACAGGGATTCCGTCTATCTCAAAGTGTCCGTAATCGAGAGGCCGCGTGTGTCCAGCTGGACCTTCTCAGGAGTCAAGAATGCCGAGAAGAAAGAGCTTATGGATCGTCTGCATCTGCGCAGGGGCGGCGAGTTCTCCGAATATGTGGAGAAGACATCCTTCGACATCATCAAGAGGTTCTATGCCGAAAAGGGCTTCCTCAATGCCTCGGTGAAGGCTGAGGTACAGAAGGATTCTGTCATACGGAGAGCCATCAGGGTCAACTTCGCCGTGGACAAAGGAGAGAAAGTGCGTATCAAGGACATCAATTTCATAGGCAACGAGCATGTCTCGGACTTCAAGCTCGCCCGCTCCATGAAGAAGACCAAGTCCAACAAATGGTACAATCTGTTCAGCAGCAAGAAATTCGTAGACAAGGAATACCCCAATGACAAGAAGGCTCTCCTGAGCAAGTTCAACGAATCCGGATACAGGGATGCGCGCATCGTCAAGGACTCCATCTATTATATGGACCCCAAGCACATCGGCATCGACATTACGGTTGAGGAAGGCGAGCAGTATTTCTTCAGAGACCTTACCTGGACCGGCAACTCGGTCTTCACCACGGAAGGTCTCAACAATATCCTTTCGCTCAAGAAGGGTGACGTCTACGATATGGTCACGATGAACAAGCGTCTGTACGGCGGCGGCAAGCAGAACGAGTACGATGTGTCCAAACTGTACAGGGACAACGGTTACCTCTTCTTCAACGTGACTCCGGTCGAGACGAACATCCAGAACGACTCCGTCGATGTGGAGTTCCGCATTTCCGAAGGCAAACCCGCGACCCTCAACCGCATCATCATCAACGGCAACGACCTGACCAACGAAAAGGTCGTGCGCCGTCAGATATTCACCCGTCCGGGCTACCTGTTCAGCCAGACGGACTTCGAAAGGTCCATCAGGGAAATCGCATCTCTGGGACAGTTCGACCCGGAAGCCATTTCCGATCCCACCACCGGTTATTCGATCATCCCCAACCAGGCCAACAACACCGTGGACCTGATATACAACGTGACGGAGAAGCCTTCCAGCCAGTTGGAACTTTCGGGAGGCTGGGGCGGCAATACCTTCGTGGCCACCGTGGGCGTAAGTTTCAACAACTTCTCCACCCATCGCTTCTTTGACAAGACGGCCTGGCGGCCAGTGCCTCTCGGAGACGCCCAGAACCTGTCGTTCAGATTCCAGACCAACGGTACATATTATACCGCACTTTCGGCCAATTTCGTGGAGCCCTGGCTCTTCGGCAAGAAGCCTACTTCCCTGAATCTCTCCGCCTATTATACCAGGCAGACCGATTCCTACCTTGCGCTCAATATCCTGAGCAACGACAGGCAGATGGAGGTCTACGGCTTCACGGCATCCATCGGTTCCCGGCTCAAGTGGCCTGATTCATATTTCGTACTCTACAACGGACTCAGCTGGCAGACTTACAAACTGACCAACTGGTTCTCCGGATACTTCATATTTGCCGACGGTATCTCACACAACCTCAGCTATACCTTCAACCTGATGCGCAACTCCTCCGACCAGCAGATTTATCCCCGTTCCGGTTCGGAGCTCTCCCTGTCCATACAACTCACTCCTCCGTTCTCGCTGCTCAGGAAATTCACTTATGACGGCAAGGGCAACAAGGTGCCTGTCGCGAGCTGGAAGGATGTGGACTACAATGCAATCGATCCCGAGACCGGCAATTTCCTGTGGTCGGCCCAGGACAGGTACAAATGGATCGAGTATCACAAGTGGAAGTTCTCCGCCGCCACCTATACCAAGATTGTCGGAGATCTGGTGCTGATGGCCCGCGCCCAGTTCGGTTATCTGGGATACTACAACAGGAACTGGGGTTATTCTCCTTTCGAAGGCTTCCTCGTCGGCGGTGACGGTATGTCGGGATACAGCACATACGGTTCCGAGGTCATTTCATTGAGAGGTTATGAAAACTATTCGCTGACTCCATATCAGTATACCCAGTACAATACCGAGTCGGGCAACTATGCCTACGCCGGAAACGTATATGACAAGTTCACTGTGGAATTGCGCTATCCTGTACTTCTGCAGCCCTCGTCCACAATATATGCCCTCGCATTCCTCGAAGGCGGTAACTGCTGGTCTGACATCCGTTATTTCAACCCCTTCCAGATCAAGAGAAGTGCCGGATTCGGTGTCAGGATATTCCTGCCTATGGTCGGACTGCTCGGTGTGGACTGGGGTTACGGCTTCGACGACCCCACGAAGGGAGGAAGTCAGTTCCATTTCGTAATCGGACAACAATTTTAATTAATCAACAATATGAAAAAGATTCTTTTGATTGCCGCAGCGGCATTTGTTTCTTTCAGCGCATTGGCACAGCCCAAATTCGCTCACGTCAATATGAACGAACTCGTTCAGCTGATGCCCGAGATGGATCAGGCTCGCAAGACTATGGAGACATCCAGCAAGGAAGCTCAGGAGACATATCAGTCTATGGTTGAGGAGTTCAATTCCAAGTACCAGAAATATGAGCAGACCGCATCCACGGCTTCACAGGCCATCCGTGAGGCCAAGGAGAAGGAACTGTCCGAGATACAGCAGCGTATCGGCGAATTCCAGCAGACCATTCAGGCCGAGCTTCAGCAGAAGCAGCAGGAACTCATGGCACCCATCTATGACAAGGCTCAGAAGACCGTCAACGATATTGCCAAGGCCGGCGGATACATCTACGTGTTTGACATTACAGCGGCTCTCTATATCGATTCCGCCCAGAGCACTGACATCACTGCCCAGGCCCGCAAGGCCCTCAACATCCCCGATGACAGGACACTCGAAACACTCGCTCAGGAACTTCAGGCAGCCCAGCAGGCCGCAGCGGCAGAATAAGACAAACTACTATATCTGAATGCAACACAAAGTAATAGATGCTAATGATGTTGTAATCAGGTTTGCGGGAGACTCGGGTGACGGAATGCAGCTCACCGGGTCTCTTTTCGCGGATATGTCGGCCATTTATGGCAACGGACTTTCCACGTTCCCTGATTATCCGGCAGAAATCCGAGCTCCCCACGGAACCGTGTCCGGTGTGTCCGGTTTCCAGGTCCATATCGGGAATGACGAGGTCAACACTCCCGGCGATCTGTGCGATATGCTCATTGCGATGAATCCGGCGGCGCTTAAGGCCAATGCCAAGTGGTGCAAGCGCCATGCCATGATTCTCATAGACGAGGATGCGTTCGACGGCAACGGGCTCACCAAGGCCGGTTTCAAGACTGACAATCCTTTCATCGAACTCGGAGTTGAGGACAGGAACATAATCCTGGCTCCCGTGTCCACGATGACGAGAGAGAGCCTGAAGGACAGTGGGATGGATCCGAAGTCCGTGCTCAAGTGCAAGAATATGTTCACGCTGGGCATAGCCTGCTATATCTTCAACAGACCTTTGGCCCCTTTGTTCGACTATCTCGAGAAAAAATTCCAGAAGAAGCATCCCGAGCTCATTGCTCCCAACAAAAAAGTGCTCAGCGACGGTTACAACTATGCAGCCAACGTGCAGGCAATTCCCAATACCTACACCATTGAGCCGATCAAAAGCGCAAAGAAGGGATATTACCGCAACATAACCGGCAACCAGGCCGTTGCATGGGGCCTCCTGGCGGCATCAGAAAAATCCGGGCTGCCCCTTTTCTGCGGTTCGTATCCCATTACTCCCGCCACGGCCATTCTAGAGGAACTGGCCATTCATAAGAGCCTTGGATGCAAGACCTTCCAGGCGGAAGACGAGATTGCCGGAATATGTACTGCGATAGGCGCGTCATTCGCCGGGAATCTGGCGGTGACCACCACCTCCGGTCCGGGACTTTCTCTCAAATCGGAGGCGCTCGGACTTGCGGTGATGGCCGAACTGCCTCTTGTCGTGGTTGACGTGCAGAGAGGAGGACCGTCCACCGGACTTCCCACCAAGACGGAGCAGACTGACCTCAATCAGGCCCTCTACGGGCGTAACGGAGAGTGTCCGATTCCCGTGATGTGCGCCCACTCTCCGGCCAACTGCTTCCATGCCGCATTCACTGCGGCGAAGATAGCTCTGGAGCATATGACACCTGTCATTCTCCTGTCGGAAGGATTTCTCGGCAATGGCAGCGAACCCTGGCTTATCCCTTCGATGTCCGATTATCCCGATATACATCCGCCTTTTGCTTCCGGAGCCATCGCTCCCGGAGATAAGTTCCATCCTTTCGAGAGGGACCCCGAAACGATGGTGCCCAGATGGGCCGTTCCCGGACAGAAAGGCTATGAGCATCGTGTAGGAGGTCTCGAGAAGACCCACGAGGGAGTCCTCTCTTCCGATCCGACAAATCACGAGACTATGGTGAGGGAAAGAGCGGAGAAGGTGGCTCGAATAGTTAGGGACATACCCGGACTCAAGGTGCGCGGAGAAGAGAAAGGGGAGTTGCTCGTCATAGGTTGGGGCGGTACCTACGGCCATCTGGCCAGCGCCATACACGATCTGCATCAGGACGGGGTGAAAGTGTCCTACACGCATTTCGATTATATCAATCCTCTTCCCCCAAATACGGCGGAAGTGCTGTCGGGTTTCAGGAAGATACTTGTCTGCGAACTCAATACCGGTCAGTTCGCCGATTATCTGAGAGCCCGTTTCCCCGAACTGAATTTTGTCAAGTTCAACAAGGTGCAGGGCCAGCCTTTCCTTGTTGACGAAATCAAGGACGCCGTCCTGAAGGAGATTTGACGATGGCTATACTTACATCAAAGGATTTCAAGAGTGACCAGGAAGTGCGCTGGTGTCCCGGATGCGGGGACCACGCCGTGCTTGCCGCATTGCAGCGTGCCCTACCCAAAGTCAGCCAGGCGCTCAACTATGACAAGGAAAGATATGTCATAGTGTCAGGAATCGGCTGCTCGTCACGTCTGCCGTATTATATGGATACATATGGATTCCACAGCATACACGGCAGAGCGACAGCCATAAGCACCGGCATCAAGGTGGCCAACCCCTGGCTTACCGTATGGCAGACCTGCGGAGACGGGGATGCGCTCGCCATAGGCGGCAACCATTTCATTCACGCCATCAGGAGGAATATCGACATCAACATCATACTGTTCAACAATCAGATATACGGTCTCACCAAGGGACAGTACAGCCCTACTTCCAAGTTCGGAGCCGTCACAAAGACTTCTCCATACGGCACGGTGGAGCATCCGTTCAATCCCGGTTCGCTAGTACTGGGAGCCAAGGGGACTTTCTTTGCCCGTTCGCTGGATGTCGAACTTGCCCTCAACGAGGAAATAATGACAGCTGCCGCCCTCCACGACGGATGCTCGGTGATGGAGATGCTCACCAACTGTGTGATATTCAATGACGGTGCGCACAAGAGCCTTTCGGATCCCGCGGTCAAGGCCGACAACACCATAGTGCTGCGGCACGGAGAGAAGATGATATTCGGAAAGGACAGGGACCGCGGCCTTGTGTATGACGGGCGCAAGATACGTGCCGTGCACATAGGGGAAGGCGGTTACACCGAAGAAGATATATTGGTTCACGACGCACACAGGGACAACATCGGCATTCATATGGCTCTTGCCGATATGAAAGGTCCTGATTATCCCGTCGCCCTGGGTGTGATCCGTGACGTCAAGGACATCACATATGATGACGGTGTCCGCGATCAGGTCAAGGAAGTAATGTCAAGATCCCAAATCCACTGCGTGGATGATCTGCTCCACAGCGGGTCGATCTGGGAAGTCAAATAGTATTATTATGAAAACATCTGAAATCATGGCCCGTCTCCAGGTCAAGTATCCGGGAGAAAACGAGTATCTTCAAGCAGTTCAGGAAGTGCTCGAAAGCATCGAGGAAGTGTACAACCAGCATCCCGAGTTCGAGAAAGCCAAAATTGTCGAAAGAATGGTCGAACCGGACCGTATTTTCACCTTCCGTATCACCTGGACAGATGACAGGGGGGAGGTGCAGACCAATACGGGCTACCGTATCCAGTTCAACAGCGCCATCGGCCCCTACAAGGGAGGACTCCGTTTCCACAAGGCAGTGACACCTTCAATGCTCAAGTTCCTCGGTTTCGAGCAGACATTCAAGAATGCTCTCACCACCCTTCCCATGGGCGGAGCCAAGGGAGGTTCGGACTTTGATCCCGTAGGCAAGAGCAATGACGAGATCATGAGGTTCTGCCAGGCATTCATGCTCGAACTCTGGCAGTGCATAGGCCCCGATCAGGATATTCCTGCAGGAGATGTGGGTGTGGGAGGACGTGAGATCGGTTATATGTACGGAATGTACAAGAAACTCGCCCGCGAATATAATACGGGAGTGCTTACCGGCAAGGGATCCACCTGGGGAGGCTCCATTCTCCGTCCCGAGGCTACCGGTTTCGGCGCCCTTTATTTCACCCAGAACCTTCTCCATAAGGCTGGCAAGGACATCAAGGGTTGCAAAGTCGCAATCAGCGGATTCGGCAACGTCGCCTGGGGTGCCTGCACCAAAGCTACCGAACTCGGCGCCAAGGTAGTAGCCATTTCCGGTCCCGACGGAGTCTGTGAGATTCCCGACGGCATCACAAAGGAGATGATAGACTATATGCTCGTAATGCGCGCATCCAACCGCAATAAGGTCCAGGATATGGCCGACAAGTTCCCCGGATGTACAAAATTTACCGCCGGCAAGAAGGCCTGGAGCGTCAAGTGCGACATCGCACTGCCCTGCGCATTCCAGAACGAACTTTCTGAAGAAGATGCCAGGGAGCTCAAGGCAAACGGCACCTGGTGCTGTTGCGAGGTTTCAAATATGGGATGCCAGCCCGGAGCAATCCACTTCTTCCAGAGCAACGGAATACTGTTCGCACCCGGCAAGGCTGTCAACGCCGGAGGTGTGGCCACCTCGGGACTCGAGATGACCCAGAATGCCAGTCATATCAGCTGGAGCGGCAGGGAAGTCGACGAGAAGCTCCACTTTATTATGGACAGCATTCACGAGGCTTGCGTCAAGTACGGCACTCAGCCCGACGGTTCAGTTGACTATGTCAAGGGAGCCAATATCGCCGGATTCATGAAGGTCGCAACGGCAATGCTCGAGCAGGGAATTATCTAAAATATGGACGAAAACACAATATACATCAATGCCTTTATGGATAACCTGATCTCCGCCAATCCCGGAGAACAGGTTTTTCACCAGGCTGTAAGAACGGCACTTGAAGCGGTCACACCCTATATTCTTGACCATCCTTCAGTTGAAGACCAGAACGTAATGGACAGGTTGGTCGAACCCGAACTCGCAGCATCCTTCAGGGTCTCCTGGCTGGACGACGAAGGTGAGGTCCGGGTCAACAAGGGCTTTTATGTCAGGATGAACGGAGCTTTGGGACAATGCCGGGGACGCTTGAGGTTGAATGAGGGAGTTAAGATGGATACGATCAAGTATCTTGCTTTTCAGCAGACCTTCGCCAACGCTCTTGATCCGGTCCCTGCCGGCGGCTTTGCGGCAGGTTCGGACTTTTCCCCCAAGGGCAAGTCGGAGACCGAGGTGATGAATTTCTGCCAGAGTTTCGTTACCGAACTCCAGAAATATGCAGGCTCCTGTCTGCCTTCCGGGGAAATCGGAGTCGGAGAGAGGGAAGCCGGATTCATATTCGGCCAGTACCGCCGCCTCAACGGCAACACTGCAGTTATGCCCGTATGTCTGGACGGACAGGCAGTCGTTCTGCCCGGCAATCTCTCCGGCAAGACGGTGGCGTTGTCCGGCTCCGGCAAGGTGGCGCAGTATGCGGCAGCCAGGGCCCTGGAACAGGGTGCGCGTATTGTGACGGTCTCGGATACCGATGGATTCATCTATGACCGTTCGGGTATTGACGACTCCAAACTGGCATATGTAGCCGAGCTTAAGAACGTGTTCAGCGGTTCTCTCAAACGCTATGTCGAGAAGTATCCGCAGGCTGAGTATTTCGCCGGAGCCAGGCCCTGGAGCGTCAAATGTGACGTCGCCATTGCCTGTGCCTGTGAGAACGAAATCAACGGGGATGAGGCACGGAAACTGCTCAAGAACGGTTGCACGCTCGTGGCCGAGCTGTCAGGAATGTCTGCAGATGCGGAGGCCCGTCAGGCATTCGTTTCTGCCGGAATAGAGTATGAGCAGTCACCTCTCTGTGCTGACAATGCCGTCAGGGCATTTGCCCTTATTTCCGCCGCCATGCTGTCACAAGGCCTGGTATAATATCATATAACGATGAAAAAATTATCATTGCTCGCAGGAGTAGTGCTTCTCCTGCTGTCATCTTGCAAAATGGAGAATCCTCTACTTGTGGAGTCACCCCTTCCTTACGGTGCTCCCCAGTTCGATAAGATCAAGAACGAACACTACCTGCCTGCATTCGAGCAGGGAATCAAGGAAGGCAAGGCCGAGATCGATGCCATTGTATCCAATCCCGAAGCCCCCACTTTTGCCAATACCATCGAAGCCCTGGAGTACTCTGGAGAGACTCTGGACAGGGTCGCAGGCATTTTCTACAATATTCTCGAAGCCGACACGGATGAGCAGAAGCAGGCAATAGCCGAGCAGGTCGCGCCGATGATGACGGAATATGAGATGTACATATCCCTCAATGACAGCCTTTTCTCCAGAGTCAAGGAGGTCTATGCCCACAAGGACGAACTCGGCCTCGAATCCGACCAGATGAGACTTCTCGAGAAGACTTACAAGGGATTCGTCCGTGGCGGAGCCAATCTCTCGCCCGAAGACAAGGCCCAATTCGGCAAACTTCAGGAGCGTCTTTCCCTTCTCCAGCTTCAGTTTGGCAAGAATGCCCTGGGAGCCACCAATGCCTACAAGCTCAACATTACCGATGAAGCCGATCTGGAGGGTCTTCCCCAGTTTGTCCGCGATATGGGAGCGGCCACTGCTGCCGAGAATGGCCAGGAAGGCTGGACCTTCGACCTGACCTATCCCAGTTACAGCCCCTTTATGCAGTACAGCAGTCGCAGGGACCTTCGCAAACAGCTCTATATGCAGAGTGTGACAAAAGCCGTCGGCGGAGAATTCGACAATACCGATATATGCAGACAGATTGTCGATGCCCGTATCAGGATTGCCAACATGCTCGGCTACGAGACCTTTGCTGACTATGCGGTAGAGGACAGGATGATAGGTTCGGTGGCGCACGTGCGATCCTTTATGAAAGAACTGCTGGATCCTTCACTTCCCGCCGCCCACCGGGAGATAGCCGACATCCTGGCTTATGCCAGGGAGAACGGATTCGGGGAGGACGAACTTCAGGGTTGGGACCTTGCATACTGGTCAGAAAGATACAAGGATGCCTTCTACTCGCTCAATGACAGTATTCTCAAGCCCTATTTCAAACTCGAGAACTGCATCGAAGCCGTGCTCGGACTGGCTACCAGGCTTTACGGGATAAGTTTCGAGGAGAGGACAGACATTCCCGTCTATCACAAGGATGTCAAGGTGTTTGACGTGAAGGACGCTGACGGACGCCATCTGGCCCTCTATTACGTTGATTTCTTCCCCCGTGCTTCAAAGCGCTCCGGTGCCTGGATGACAGAATTCCGAGGCCAGAGTATCAGGAACGGAGTGGAGAACCGTCCTTTCGTGAGCATTGTCACCAACTTCAGCAAGCCCACGGAGAACGCCCCGTCCCTGCTTACCCATTATGAACTCACCACTTTCCTCCACGAGTTCGGTCATTCCCTTCACGGAATGCTTGCGGAAGGACGCTACGGTTCGCTTGCCGGTACCAATGTCGACCACGATTTCGTGGAACTTCCCTCTCAGATAATGGAGAACTGGGGTTATGAGAAAGAGTATCTCAAGTCATTCGCCAGACATTATGAGACAGGTGAGGTGATTCCGGACGAACTCATTGACAGGATAGTTGCCAGCAAGAACTATATGGTGGCTTACGGACAGGTCCGCCAACTCCAGTTCGGTACCATAGATATGGCCTGGTATAACCGAACTTCTCTGCCTGAGGAAGGTACCGTGGATTTCGAAAAGTCCGTACTTGCCGGTATGCTGACGATTCCTTCAGCTCCCGGTGCCTGCTCCTCCACCACTTTCGGACATATATTCTCCAACGGATATTGCGCCGGTTATTATTCATACAAGTGGGCCGAGGTGCTTGCCGCTGACGCTTATTCTCTCTTCGAGGAGAAGGGAGTATTCAATACCGAGGTGTCGGGCTCGTTCAGGGCGAACATTCTCTCCAAAGGCAGCAGTGAAGATGAGGCCACTCTATACCGCAGGTTCAGAGGACACGATCCCGAGACACGGGCTCTGCTCGAAAAGCAGGAAATCATCAAGTGAAAATATTTATGTCTGGCAGTGAATTCAACATCAAGTATTTTGTGCTCCTGCCCATCGTACTCGCAGTGACAGTCTTTCTCTGGTGCTGCCCGGCTTCCGTCTTCGGAAATCTCGGTGATGTGATTACAGTGACTCAGCAGCGTACCATTGCGATTTTTGCATTCGCTGCACTAATGTGGATCTTCGAGATTGTGCCCAACTGGGTTACTTCCCTGATGGTCATTGTGATATCCCTTCTCACCATTTCCAGCAAGAGCATCTCGTTCCTGATGAATACCGGCGACGCAAGCCGGTTCGTGCCAATGAAGGAGCTGATGAGGTCTTTCGCTGACCCTGTCGTAATGCTTTTCCTCGGTGGATTCGTGCTTGCAATCGTTGCTTCAAAGTACGGGATGGATGTGA
Organism: Bacteroidales bacterium; assembly: GCA_024401865.1. Classification (GTDB taxonomy): domain Bacteria; phylum Bacteroidota; class Bacteroidia; order Bacteroidales; family UBA932; genus Cryptobacteroides. The sequence continues at coordinate 2,170 of JAKSKI010000046.1, read as the reverse complement.
CAATAGCCCGCATCCTGCTCAAGCCTTTCGGCAGGAAGCCCAGGACAGTGCTGCTCGGCGTTCTTATCGTAATCTCCGTATTCTCGATGTTTATGAGCAACACGGCCACTGCTGCTATGTTTCTCGCTTTCCTCGCCCCTGTGTTCGCGTCTCTTCCAGACACTGACAAGAAGGGCAAGGTCGGCATCGCGCTTGCAATTCCCATTGCGGCCAACATCGGAGGCATCGGAACGCCTATCGGAACTCCACCCAACGCTACGGCAGTCGGAAATCTCGAGTCGATGGCCGATATCAGCATAACCTTCGGGCAGTGGGCGGTGAGGATGATACCCTTCGTGGTTGTGATGATACTCTTCGCCTGGGTGATTCTCTGCGCATTCTTCCCTTTCAAATCCAAGGAGATTGTGCTCGAAATCAAGAAGGATGACCATAAGAGAACATACAAGGATTATGTAGCCTGGATTACTTTCGGTCTTACCATTCTCCTGTGGATGACCGAGCAGCTTCACGGCATCAGTTCCAACATCGTCGCTCTGATACCTCTCTGCGTATATACTGCGACCGGAGTGTTCGTCAAGGAAGATATCAAGGAAATCAACTGGGAGATTCTCTGGTTGGTGGCCGGAGGTTTCGCGCTCGGCTATGCCCTGTCCGGAACCGGTCTTGCCAAGGCTATGATAGAGTCAATCCCTTTCGGGTCCATGAATATCATCGTAGTATTCTCTGTCGCCGGACTGGTATGCTACATTCTCAGTAATTTCATCAGCAACTCGGCTACAGCGGCACTGCTAATACCCATTATGATTGCTATGGGTAACGGGCTCCTTGAGAGCGGCAATGCTGAAGTCTTCAATACCTTCGGCGGTCAGGCCGGTCTTTCAGTGTTCATCGCCGTATGTGCATCCCTGGCGATGTGCCTGCCCATCTCCACACCTCCTAACGCCATAGCTTCGTCTACAGGACTAGTCGAGACAAAGTATATGCTCAAGGTAGGTCTCCTTGTCGGGATTATTGGACTAGTGTTCGGATTCTTCTGGGTTACCAGGTTCTTCCCGTTCAATTGAACCTCACTCCAAGAGATAAAAAAACCGACTTCCCAAAATGAGAAGTCGGTTTTTTTGAGAATTATTTGACAATCAGGTAGTGCTTGCCGAAACGTTCGAAAGCTGCTTTTTCAAGTGCCTCACGGTCATCCGGGTGAGCGATTGAGGTCAGCAGACGGGCGCGTTCCTGATAGCTCTTGCCGTAAAGGTTGACAGCACCCCACTCGGTGACGACCCAGTGCACGTGGAATCTTGAAGTCACGACGCCTGCGCCTTCCTTCAATACCGGTGAAATCTTGGATACGCCTTTCTTCGTACGGGATGACATGGCAATGATAGGTACGCCTTCCTCGGCGAGGGATGCTCCGTATATGAAGTCGATCTGTCCGCCGACGCCGCTGAAATGCTTGGTGCCGATGGAGTCTGCACATACCTGTCCGGTGATGTCAATCTCCACCGCCGAGTTGATGGCGGTCATCCGGGGGTTCTTGCTGATAATATAAGGGTCGTTGGTGTAGCCGACGTCCATCATCATCACGTCAGGATTGTTGTCGATGAAGTCGTAGACTTTCTGTGAACCCATAAGGAAGGTGGATACAATCTTGCCCTTGTCGGTAACCTTGTTGGAGCCGTTTATGACGCCCTTCTCGACCAGGTCGAGTACTCCGTCAGCGAACATTTCAGTGTGGATACCGAGGTTCTTGTGGTTCCCGAGCTTTGCCAGAATGGCGTTCGGGAGAGCACCGATTCCAAGCTGGAGACAAGCTCCGTCCTTGATCAGAGGCAGGCAGTTCTCACCTATGGCGAGGTCTGTCTCGTCCGGTACGACGACCTTGGCCTCCATAAGAGGCGTATCGTCCTGTACAAAGACATCGATCTGGTCGATTGAAATCATTGCCTGACCGAAGGCACGGGGAACGTGAGGATTTACTACGGCTATGACTGTCTTTGCGCACTCGACTGCGGCGAGGGTCGCATCGACGCTGGTACCGAGGGATACCATTCCGTTCTCGTCGGGAGGGCATACCTGGATCATTGCAACGTCACAGGGAACTGCTCCGCAGCGGTACAGTTTCTGTGTCTCTGAAAGGAATACCGGGATGTAGTCTGCATAACCGCTCTGAACG
>JAKSKI010000045.1 GCA_024401865.1 Bacteroidales bacterium | reverse complement strand
GGAGGAACAGTAGCCGATGGCGGATCAGAAGAAAAACCAGAAGAAGAGGGAGAACCTTGACAATATCGGACTTGAGATAGGCAACAAGCCGCCTCAGGCCCTTGATGTCGAAGAGGCTGTCCTGGGCGCAATGCTGCTTGAGCCGTATTGCGTGGACCAGGCGATGGAAGAACTCAATCCTGGTTGTTTCTATGATCCCAGGCATAGGATGATCTTCGAGGCCATGTCCTCGCTGGTCACCGAGCACACGGCTGTGGATATCATCACCTGCAGCGCAAAACTCAGGGAACAGGGCAATCTCGAGGCCGTGGGCGGTCCTGTTGTATTGTCCAATCTGTCAGAGAGGGTGGGCTCCGCCGCCCATATCGAGTATTACGTCAAGATACTTAAGCAGAAGACCATCCAGAGGGACCTGATATCGGCTTCGCACGAGATCCTCAAGGATGCCTTTGATGATTCGATCAAGGTCGACGAACTCATCGACAAGGCCCAGACCAAGGTCTATGAGGCCATTCAGAGCAATGTCCGCCGCGAGATACAGGATATCGGCAGCATCATCAACGAGGCTCTGTCCGACATTTCCGAGCATCAGGGGCAGACAGGAGTGACGGGAGTGCCTTCAGGGTTCCCTAGTATCGACAGGGTGACAATGGGATGGCAGAAATCCGACCTCATCATCCTCGCCGCCCGCCCTTCCGTGGGTAAGACTGCGTTTGCCCTCAATCTGGCTCGCAACGCCGCAGTGGACCACCATATGCCCATTGCTGTGTTCTCACTCGAGATGTCTTCCATCCAGCTTGCAAAACGTCTGATGACTTCGGAGTCGGGACTTACTGCGGACAAGATCAAGGGTGGAGTCAAGCTGGAAGAGTTCGAGTGGCAGCAGTTGGAATACAAACTCAAGGGCCTGACCAAGGCCCCGCTGTATATCGACGACACTCCGGGCATACAGCTTATGGAGTTCCGGACCAAGGCCAAGAACCTTGTGAAGAACAAGGGAGTGAGGATGATAATCGTGGATTATCTGCAGCTGATGCAAGGCCCTACCGAACTGCGGGGAATGCGTGAGCAGGAGGTGGCCGCCATCTCCAGGACGCTCAAGGCTACGGCCAAGGAACTCGAGATACCCATCATAGCACTTTCCCAGCTTTCGCGTGCATCCGTGCAGCGTACCGGCGGCAACGGCAAGCCTCAGCTCTCGGATCTTCGCGAGTCCGGTTCCATAGAGCAGGATGCCGATATGGTGATTTTCATCCACAGGCCCGATTATATCGGTATGTCCGAAAACCCCGAAGACAGGGAGAAGACCCAGATAATCATAGCAAAGCACCGTAACGGTGAGACCCTGGACATAGATATGACGTTCAAGAGCGACCAGGTCAGGTTTATGGAACTTGACGAGGCTCTCGACATTCAGGCCTCCTCTATGCCGGTCGAATCCAAAATGAATTTCGACCCGTTTGCAATGGGATCCAACGAATTCGAATAGTCAGAAGATGTCCGAAATCAGCCATAAGGGAAAGATAGTCGGTATAACGCCCGAGTATACCACGGTAGAGATAGTGTCATCCTCCGCCTGCAGCGCCTGTCACGCCAAAGGTCTGTGCGGAGTGTCCGAGTCTGAGACAAAGGCCGTGCAACTGCCTACCGTAGGATGGGACAATTTCAATGTTGGGGATGAGGTCGAACTTGTCCTCAGTTCGTCTCTGGGCCATAGGGCCGTATGGCTGTCCTATGTCATCCCTCTCGGAGTCCTTCTTGCCATTATGCTGCCCCTGCTTGCATTCGGAGTCAGGGATATAGTCGCGGCCCTCGCCGCTCTTGGCGGAACGGCGCTGTATTATGGAGTGCTGTGGGCCGTCAGGGACAAACTTCAGAAAGAATACGTGTTTAATATTAGGAAATAATGAATTCCACGATTTTATGGACCATCTTGATACTTGCCGGCCTGGGGCTTCTGCTCTCGGTTGTGCTGTTTGTGGTGGCCAAAAAGTTTAAAGTAGAAGAAGACCCGCGGATTGACGAGGTGGAGAAGGTGATGCCGGGAGCCAATTGCGGAGGTTGCGGCTTCGCCGGCTGCCGGGCGTTTGCCGAGGCGGCCGTCAAGGCACCCGATCTTGACAATAATTTCTGCCCTGTCGGCGGGAATGCAGTAATGTCCAAGGTCGCTGCCATCCTGGGATATGAGATCAAGGAAAAGGCCCCACAGGTCGCTGTGGTGCGCTGCAATGGCAGCTGCTCCAACAGGCCCGTGGTCAACGTGTATGACGGGGCCAGGTCCTGCAAGGTCAAAGCCGCATTGTACAGCGGCGATACGTTGTGCAGTTACGGTTGCGTAGGCTGTGGTGATTGTGTCGCCGCCTGCGCATTCGGAGCATTGTCAATGAATCCTGAAACCGGCCTTCCCGAAGTGGATGAGAGCAGGTGTACGTCTTGCGGAGCCTGCGTCAAGGCCTGTCCCAAGTCCATCATCGAGCTCCGTGACAAGGGCCCCCGCGGTATGAGGGAGTTCGTGTGCTGCGTGAACAGGGACAAGGGCCCTGCCGCAAGGAAGGCCTGCGCTGCCGCCTGCATAGGATGCGGATTATGCGCCAGGACCTGCACCCGCGGTGCGATTGTCATCGAGGACAATGTCGCTTATATAGATTCGGCGAAATGCAAGCTGTGCCGGGAGTGTGAGGCAGTGTGCCCCACAGGCGCCATTCACGGTGTCAATTTCCCCAAGGAGCTTGACAAGGCTGCGGTCAAGGAACGTATAAAGAACAGGGCAACAGTCAATAAGGAGGAGCAGAAATGAGCAAAAAGGTGACTTTCTCCATCGGTGGCATCCACCCCGATGACAATAAGATTTCCCGCAACTGCGCGATTGAGGTATTGCCTCTTCCCGGGACGATGTATGTCTCGATGGCCCAGCACCTCGGCGCCCCTGCCAAGCCTGTGGTTGCTGTCGGTGACAAGGTTCTCACCGGTCAGGTGATAGCCGAGCCGGGCGGATTCATTTCGGCATTCGTCCATTCCCCCGCAAGCGGTACAGTCAAGAGTATCGGCCCCCGTAAGGACCTCGCCGGCAATCCGATGACCCATATCGAGATCGAGGTTGAGGGTGACGAGTGGGTTGAAGGCGTGGACTTGAGTGACACTCTCGTGACGGAGATACCGGCGGATTCCGCTGCAATCCTGGACAAGATAAAGTCCTGCGGTGTAGTGGGACTCGGGGGTGCGACATTCCCCACCCACGTCAAACTCAATCCCGGACCTCAGGCTCGTCCCGAATGCCTGATTCTCAATGGAGCGGAATGCGAACCCTTCCTTACAAGCGACTACCGCATACTGTTGGAGAAAACCAGGGAAATCATAGTCGGCGCCGCAATCATGCAGAAGGTACTCGGCGGCATAAGGACGGTAATCGCCATAGAAGAGAACAAGCCGGAGGCCATCAAGGCGGTCAAGGCCGCTCTCGCCGAGCTCCCTTATGACAATATCACAGTGCTCACGATGAAGAAACGTTACCCCCAGGGAGGCGAGAAACAGCTCATCGATGCGGTGATGAAGCGCCAGGTCAAGTCCGGCGCCCTGCCGGTCAGCGTGGGAGCCGTTGTCCAGAATGTGGGCACCTCGCTTGCCGTGTATGAGGCGGTTCAGAAGAACAAACCTCTCATCACTAACGTGCTGACAGTTACCGGAGACTGCCTTCCCGAGGAGAAACAGCATAATTACCTCTTCCGCATAGGTATGCCCCTCAGCTATATTGCAGAGGTGGCCGGCGGCATCCCGGAGACGGCAGCCAAGATAGTCAGCGGTGGCCCTATGATGGGCAAGGCCGTTGCCAATGCGGATGCCTCAACGGTCAAGGGAAGTTCTTCCATCCTTTATCTCAGTGAGGCTTTTACCAAGCGCGGCGAAGAGTCGGCCTGCATACGATGCGGCCGCTGTGCCGATGCCTGCCCCATGGGACTGGAACCCTTCCTGCTGAGACGGCTGTACAATGCCGGTGACCTTGAGGCGCTCGAGGAGAACGCCGTTCAGGATTGTATAGAGTGCGGCTGCTGTCTGTACAGCTGCCCCGCCAATATTCCCCTTCTTGACAATATCCGTATGGCCAAGGGACAAGTGATGGCAGCCATCAGGTCCCGTGCCAAAAAGTAAATCACAATTATGGATAAATATTTAGTTTCACCCAATCCGCACACTCATTCAAGCGTGAGTACCAGGTCGCTGATGAGGGATGTTCTCATAGCCCTGGCTCCGGCCAGTGTGGTGTCCGTATTGGTATATGGATGGGCCGAACTCTCCATTATCGCGTCCTCCGTGGCTTTCTGTGTGCTTCTGGAATGGGCCGTCACCAGATGGCTTCTCAAGAAGCCTTCCACCATCGGAGACCTTTCCGCCGCAGTTACCGGACTTCTCCTGGCTCTCAACCTGCCCTCATCGACCCCCATATGGATAGTGCTTGTCGGTGCGGTCGTCGCCATCGGAGTGGCCAAGATGTCTTTCGGCGGATTGGGACAGAACATATTCAATCCCGCAATCACGGCCCGCGTGTTCCTGCTCATATCTTTCCCTCAGCAGATGACGGACTGGACTCCTTCGCCCGGATTCATACACGCCAGCGATGCCATCTCGGGCGCAACCCTGCTCGGCAAGTATTCGGAAGGCGGAGTCGACGAGCTTGTCAGGCTCGGATATGATCCCAACAATCTGTCGATGTTTATGGAAATCGGCGGCTCGGCGGGAGAAATCAGCGCCGCCCTGCTTCTGCTGGGATTTGTATACCTGCTCGTCCGCAAGGTGGTCAAGCCGTGGATTCCCCTGTCCATTTTCGCTACGGTGGCGCTTATGTCAGGGATTTTCAATATGGTCGATCCCGAAATTTATACCGGACCCGTCTTCAATCTCTGCACGGGAGGTCTGATACTCGGAGCCTGCTTTATGGCCACTGACTACGTGACCTCCCCTATGAGCAATTGGGGTGGGGTGATTTACGGAGTCGGCATCGGTGTGATCGTGATGCTTGTCAGGTATTTCGGATCATACCCCGAGGGCGTTTCCTTCGCCATATTGATTATGAATATGGCTACGCCTCTGCTCAACAAGTTGTGTCACCAGAAAAAATACGGGAGGGCTTAGCTATGGCTGCACAATCATCTTTCAGAAATATGGTGGTCTGCCTGACGCTGACCTGCCTGCTGTGCGCTTCCATTCTTGGAGTCGTATATGCAGTGACCCTCAATCCCATCAGAGGGGCCTCGCAGAAAGCCCTGGAGAGTGCTCTGTCTCTGGTGCTGCCTCCTGAAGGGGAGATATCCACCGAAGCCCTCAATGTCGAATTCGAGGGCAGAAATTACGAATACTATGTGCAGACCGTTGACGGAGAACCCTCAGCCTGGGCTGTCAAATCCGAGGTCAACGGCTTCGGAGGCCCTCTTACGGTGCTGGTAGGGGTGAAGCGCGGCGGTGTGGTCAACGCCACCAAGGTCCTCTCCCATTCGGAGACTCCCGGTCTGGGAGCCAAATGCCAGAGCGACGAGCACTTCATCGGTCAGTTCAATGGATTCGACACCTGCACATCGAAACTTCTTGTCAGGAAGGACGGGGGCGACGTGGATGCCATCACCGCCTCCACCATCACTTCCCGGGCATATACGCTTGCGGTGTCGAATGCTGTTGAGGTCGTTGGGGTCGTTATTACCGGGACAGTATCTGACAGAGAGGCAGAAAAAATAGGGCAGACTGCCTCTCTGTCAGATACTCTCCCGGCAGAAGCAAAAGATCAGACCGTATCCGCGTCGAATGCAGCCCCGGCAGAAGCAAAAGGTCTGGCGACAAACAATGACGGAGGACAGGACAATGAGTAAATTCGGATTGATAACCAAGGGGCTCATCAAGGAGAACCCTACATTCGTGCTGGTACTCGGAATGTGTCCGACGCTGGCTACCACCACATCTGCAATGAATGGTCTCGAAATGGGACTGGCTACGATGTTTGTGCTGATTCTCAGCAACATAGTGATATCCTTGATTGCGCCTGCCGTGCCTGACAAGGTTCACATTCCGGTTTATATCGTGGTGATTGCGACTTTTGTGACCGTGCTTCAGCTCCTGATGCAGGCATACGTGCCTGATGTCTATGCGACTCTGGGCCTGTTCATCCCCCTCATTGTAGTGAACTGCATAGTCCTCGGCCGTGCCGAAGCCTTCGCCAACAAGAACTCCGTGGCGGATTCGGCTCTTGACGGAATAGGCATAGGACTGGGATTCACACTGTCCCTCACCGTTATCGGGCTGGTGCGCGAAATCCTCGGAAGCGGCTCGGCTTTCGGATTCAAGTTCATGGCCGGAGACGGCATCCTCGCATTCGTGATGGCTCCGGGAGCATTCCTGGTCCTGGGTTATCTGATGGTTCTGTTCAACAAGTTAGCGAAGAAGTAAATGGAATACGTTCTCATCATAATCTCGGCGATTTTTGTCAACAATGTCGTCCTGTCCCAGTTCCTCGGAATATGCCCGTTCCTGGGAGTTTCCAACAAACTGTCCACCGCGACCGGAATGTCCGGGGCCGTCTGTTTCGTCATCACGCTCGCAACAGTCGTTACTTTCCTGCTCAACAAGTATCTGCTTGTTCCGTTCGGGCTTGAGTTCCTCCAGACCATCGCGTTCATCCTGGTGATTGCCGCCCTTGTGCAGATGGTGGAGATTGTGCTCAAGAAGATTTCGCCTTCCCTGTATCAGGCTCTCGGCATATTCCTGCCTCTCATCACCACCAACTGTGCTGTGCTCGGTGTGGCTCTCAGCGTTGTCCAGAAGGATTTCAATCTCGCCCAGGCCACTGTGTACGCCTTCGCCACCTCGCTTGGTTATGGTGTGGCAATGATACTGTTCGCCGGCATCCGCGAGCATCTCGCGCAGAGTGATGTGCCCGAAGCTTTCAAGGGACTTCCCATCGCTTTCATCACCGTAAGCATCATGGCAATGGCCTTCCTCGGTTTTGCCGGACTGGTGTAACGGTCCAGACCGGATGCTGGGATGCCTGTAGCAGTCAATACTTTCCGGAGAGGGAATCTTGAGATGGATTATGCCATCCTGTCCGGCGGATCCAGGCCTCTGGTCATTCTTCCCGGAATGAGTCTCAAGTCAGTGCTGCAGTCCGCGGAAGCCGTTGCGGGCCAATACAAGCCGCTGGCCGGAGATTATACCATATATATTCCCGACAGGAGGAAATACTTCCCCGAGACGTACTCGGTATCGGAAATGGCCGGGGACACCGCTGTGCTCCTGGAAGCCCTCGGCATTGGCAATGCCTGCATATTCGGCGTATCCCAGGGAGCGATGATGGCTATGGAATTGGCCGTACGCCATCCTTCCCTTGTCGGCTGCCTGGCTGTCTGTTCCACATATCCACGTCCCTCTGACAGAGGCCGGCAGGTTATGGATGAATGGATACGCCTGTGTGACGAAGGAGATCCGAAGGCGCTGAATATGGATATTTACAGGAGAGTGTTCTCTCCCGCTTTCTTCAAGCGTTATGAGAATGCCCTGGAACGTATGTCGGAGGAGCAGGTATCCGCTGAGGAGATGCGCAGATACCGGATTATGGCGGTAGCCACCGAGGAGTTCGACATATATGACGACCTGACCGGAATCAAGTGCCCGGTATACGTCTCAGGCGTGGAGGATGACACCGTGCTTGGAGGGGATGGGACCCTGGAGATTGCCGGACGGTTGCATTGTACGCCGGTCGTGATTCCCGGTCGCGGACATTGTTTCTTTGATGAGGATCCGGGTTTTCCGTACAAACTGAAAGCTTTTTTTGACAATAACTGATGTTCCTGAGAATCCTTCTTCTGCTTGTATTTTTCGCCGTTATGATCGGCGTCGGAATCGCGTGCCGCAAAAGTGCCGGCAATGTGCAGGGCTTTGTCCTCGGCAGCCGCAATGTGGGTTCGTGGCTGACAGCATTCGCGTTTGGAACCTCATATTTCTCTGCAGTGATTTTTGTCGGCTATGCCGGACAGTTCGGCTGGAGATTCGGAATGGCTTCCACCTGGATAGGCATAGGCAACGCGCTTATCGGCTCGCTTCTGGCCTGGAGGGTGCTGGGCAGACGAACCCGGTTGATGACGCGTCATCTGGGGAGTGCTACCATGCCTGATTTCTTCGGAAGACGATATGATTCAAAGGCGCTCAAGGTTGCGGCATCTGCAATAGTCTTTGTATTCCTTATTCCTTACACGGCATCTCTCTACAACGGCCTGTCCCGTCTTTTCGAGATGGCGTTCAACATTGACTACATATGGTGTGTCATAGGAATGGCCGTTCTGACCGGAATTTATGTACTGGTTGGAGGATATATGGCTACTGCCGTCAATGATTTCATCCAGGGGATGATAATGTTGGGAGGAATCGTTGCCGTCATAGTTTCAGTCCTGAACGGGAACGGAGGATTCTCTCAGGCGGTCGCGGAACTGTCCCGAATACCTTCCGAGTCCGCTCCCGACCTCAATGGCGCCTTCGTTTCCTTTTTCGGTCCGCAGCCACTGTATCTGTTGGGCGTGGTCCTGCTCACTTCTCTGGGAACCTGGGGACTTCCCCAGATGGTCGGGAAATTCTATGCCATACGTGATGAAGAAGCCATTTCCAAGGGCACGCTCATTTCGACGGCATTCGCCTTCATCGTTGCGGGAGGATGCTATTTCATCGGTGGCTTCGGTCGCTTGTACGGCGGAGCAGTCGAATATGCGGCTTCCGGTTCACCGGTATATGACAGCATCATACCGACTATGCTCGCGTCCATGCCCGACATAGTGATAGGAATAGTCATAATGCTGGTCCTGTCTGCGTCAATGTCCACCCTGTCCTCTCTTGTGCTCACATCGGGATCCACCCTTACCCTTGACATAATAGTCCCGGCACATCGTGCAGGTATGACAGAAAAGTCCCAGTTGAACTGTATCAGGTTGCTTGTCCTGTTCTTTATTGCCGTTTCATCCGTGATAGCAATAGTACAGTCGAAGAGTTCGGTGACATTCATCGCCCAGCTGATGGGCATATCCTGGGGAGCTCTGGCGGGAGCATTCCTCGCCCCTTTCCTATACGGCCTTTATAGCAAGCGCGTGACAAAGGCTTCCGTATGGGTCAGTTTCGCTTCCGGTATAATCATTATGGGCCTTTGTATGTTTTGCACCTTCACGGGAAGGACTTTCATCAGCCCGTTCTTCACATCTCCCATCAATGCCGGTGTGCTGGCAATGGTTTCGGGACTGATCCTCGTACCTGTGGCAAGTCTTTGCTCCAGAGTTGGTGACAAAGATGCAGTTGAAAGGATATTCAACTGCTATGAGCGTATGGTGACGGTGAACGCCGCGACTGCCCTGAGCCGCAGAGACGAGTCATAGGTTCCCGTCGATGAAACATAGAAATCAATCGTTATATGAACAGACCGTTTGACAAAATCCTGTGCGCAGTTGCAGTCATTATGGCAGCAGCGTGCAGCGCTACCTCGGAATGCTCTGAAAACCCTCTTGACCTGGAATTCCATCGGCTGGCCGCAAGGCGATTCATATTCTCCAACAATATCACGCTGTCCGAATTCATCCCTTCCGAAGTGGTAGCCTTCGAGTCGATGCATCCCTCCTTCGTTGCGGGGGAGCAGCCCGCTGCAACGAGTCGGGGACAGTTCAATCCCGTGGTGTCGCAAGGCCGCCTGAGGCTGGATGAGTCGTGCGGAGAGGGACCGGTGAGTCTGTATGTCGGTGGCGTCAATCCGTATGCCACCTATGACCTGGCGGTGCATTCCCTGTCCGGTGCTGCTGAAGTGGGTTTCGAGTTTGCGCGTCTGGGCCTTGCAGACAGGGTGCAAGTTGTGGCAGGAGCGGACAGGAAGGTCAGGATATGCATAGTGCATAAGGGGGAAGTTGTCCGCAAATACGATTTCCCCAATCAGTTGCCAACAGGTGAATTCATCCTCCGTGCGCAGCTGTACGGCAAGACAATGGGACTTTTCGCCGAAAAGGACGGACGTACCGAATACCTGGGGCATCTTCTTGAAGAGGACAATTTTGGTGATGTGATAGACTTCCGTGACAAACGCACGTTGCAGGAGTCCACATTCAATATCATAGGCAACATCAAGGGAATGGCTGAGATATCGTCGGCCCGTTCCTTCCTGTCATCCGGCATCGGACAGGCCGATATGAGGCTGGTCACGTATGAAGACCTGAGCCCTTATTGGCTTGACGGCAGGCTCTGGTTCACCTTCAGTTGCCGGGGTATCGGCATCAATCAGTCGGCCCAGGGCGTGATGAGTCTGGATCCGTCCGTTTTCGAACCCCGTCTGGAAGGTATGATAGTGTATGACCACGGGGACGGTCTGCTGCGCAACGACTATTCGACACATTTGTTCTTCGACAGGGAAGATGGGTTGTGGCGGGCCTGGGCCTGTGATTTCGGCGGAACCGCATATGCCGACGAGCGGTCCGGAACCGGATTGCTGACAGCTGAGTCTTCACGCTGCCCGCTCAAAGGTTTTACCGTGATGAAGGCTTCCAGGGTTGAGAATGACAGGATACCGGGACATAATGAGGACCCGTGTATCTTCTATGACAGGAAGGTAGGGAAATGGCGTCTTCTAGCCAGCGTATTCCTTGCCGACGATGTCATAGTGTCGGGGATGTTCGAGTCCGACAACTGGGATGGCCCTTTCTGCCGCATTGCGGGTCCGATTGAACTCAATTCTACAGGAACCACCATACAGAAAGTGGGAGATGCCTATTATTGCTTTATGGGAGGGGCTGGCAGTAATCTGCGTGTGCATTCATACCCGGACCTGGAATATCTCGGAGAACTTGATCTGGACCTCCAGCCGCACTGGCCCGAGCCTGCCGGACGTGTGTGGGCCAATGTAGTCCCGCTTCCCGAAGGTTTTCAGTACCGTTATGTGCTGATGACGATGGACCGTCCCAATTTTCCGGGAATCAAAACCCGCAACTGGAGCTACGGTGCCTGTTACTACTATGGCGCCTTATAGGGGGACGGCTGAGATTATTATTCCAGTACAAGTTCCACGGGGCAATGGTCGGACCCGAAGATTTCGTTGTGGATGTCGGCCCCTTTGATGCGGCTCTCGATGCCTGAAGAAACGAGGAAATAATCGATTCTCCACCCGACATTCCTTTCGCGTGCGTTCATTCTGTATGACCACCAGGAGTACTTGACTCCTTCGGGGTTGAGCTTGCGCCAGCTGTCGCAGAATCCGGCATTGAGGAGTTCCGTCATCTTGCCCCTTTCTTCATCCGAAAAACCGGCATTGAAATGGTTCGTCGCAGGATTCTTGAGGTCGATTTCTTCGTGGGCGACATTCATGTCACCGCATACGATGACTCCCTTATTCTCCGCAAGAGAGCAAAGGTGGTGTCTGAATGCGTCTTCCCAACCCATTCTCCAGTCAAGTCTCTTCAGCCCGTCCTGTGAATTTGGAGTGTAGACATTCACCAGGTAGAAATCCGGCATCTCCAAGGTGATGACACGACCTTCGTGGTCATATTCGTCGACACCTATGCCATAACTTACCGATACGGGTTCGTGCCTGGTATAAATGGCCGTGCCCGAATAACCTTTCTTGTCGGCATAATTCCAGTATGAAGTGTAGCCGAGGAACTCCAGGTCTATCTGCCCCGCCTGCAGTTTGGTCTCCTGCAGGCAGAAGAAGTCGGCATCGAGTTCAGTAAAGATGCCGTCGAAGCCTTTGGATGCTACGGCCCTCAGTCCGTTGACGTTCCAGCTGATGAATTTCATTTGTATGAGAACCTGTAGATGCAGGTGTGGGTATATGTTTCGCCGGGGAGGAGAATGGTGTCAGGGAAATTGCCGTGATTGACGGCATCTGGCCACTTCTGGGTTTCGAACACAAAGGCGCAGCGGTATCCGATAGGATTGCCGTGCTTGTCCGATTCGTTGCCGGTAAAGAAGTTGCCGCAATAGAACTGCAGCCCGGGCTGGTCTGTCCAGACTTCCATATACCTTCCGCTCTGAGGCTCATACATTGAGGCCGCGAACTCTATTCCCACATCCGTTGTTTTGTCCAGGCACCAGTTATGGTCATATCCATTGCCGTTGCGCAGTTGGGCATCATCCCTGTCAATTTCGCATCCTACGGTCTTGCCGATGCGGAAATCCAAAGGACTCCCGTCAAGGGGCACAATCTCCCCGGTAGGGATGAGAAGGCTGTCTATGGGAGTGGTATGGGAAGCATTGATGACCAGCTCGTGTCCGAGGATGCTGGCCGAAGTGTCTCCAGTGAGGTTAAAGAAAGTGTGGCTCGACAGATTGACAGGAGTGGCCTTGTCGGTTGTGGCCGTGTAGGAGATTTCCATCTCGTTGTCAGGAGTCAGTGAAAATGTGGCCGATATCGACAGGTTGCCGGGCCACCCCTCTTTGCCGTCAGGGTGAAGCACGCTCATTGTAATGGAACTGTCGCATACGCTGACCACGTCCCAGACCATCAGGTCCACTCCTTCGAAACCTCCGTGAAGGGTGTTGCCGTCATTGTTGAGGGGCGTATTGTATGTCACCCCGTCCAAAGTGAAAGAGCCCTTGCAGATGCGGTTTGCGACGGGACCCACGACAGGTCCCAGGAAGCGTTCTCCGGGATTGTTGACATACGATTCTATATTGTCATAGCCGGGGCAGATATCGGCATGCACTCCATTTCTGTCGGGGGCCCATATGCTCACGACACGCGCTCCGAAATTGGTCAGCTGCACGGTGATGTCACCGTTGGAAATGGTATACAGCGATGTGGCCTTGCCGTCAATCTCCGTCTCGAAATTGCCCGCGGGGAGAAGCGTAACCTGATTTTTGGGCGAGCAGGCGAACAGGCTTGCCAACCCTGTGATGAAGAGAAAGAGTTTTTTCATATCTGTTATTCGAGGGTCCATTCCACCCCGTCCTTGGTGTCCTTGACCTTGATGCCTATTGCAAAGAGTGTGTCCCTGATATGGTCGGAGGTGGTCCAATCCTTGGCAGCCTTGGCGGCGGCGCGGCTTTCGAGCACCATCCCCATAAGGGCGTCAATCACCTTGCGTGACGAGCCTCCGTCCGCGGATTCGTCCTTGAGTCCGAGCACTCCGAACACGATGTCATCGAACAGCTGGACGAGAGTGTCGACGTCTCCCTTGCTCAGAGAGACCGTGCCGGCCTTTGCGGAGTTGATGATCTTGACGGCTTCGGAGATGTGTGACAGGGCGATCGGGGTGTTGATGTCGTCGCAGAGGGCATCATATACACCTTCCCAAATGGCCTTGATCTCAGGTGTGGAAGCGGGGCAGCTGTCCGGAGCGATGCCTTCGGGAAGTTCGCCGTAAGGTGTTGAGGGCATCTTCCTCCCGGTCATGGCATAGAGGTCACGTGCGGCCTGCATCAGCCTTCTGAGACCTTTGTCGGCGGCCAGTAGGGCTTCGTTGGAGAAGTCCAGAGTGCCGCGGTAGTGGGCCTGGAGAATGAAGAACCGTATCGTCATCGGACTGTATGCCTGATCGAGCTTGGGATGGTCTCCGGCAAAGAGCTGGGGCAGAGTGATGAAGTTGCCGAGGCTCTTGCCCATCTTCTGGCCGTTGATGGTGATCATATTGTTGTGTACCCA
>JAKSKI010000044.1 GCA_024401865.1 Bacteroidales bacterium | reverse complement strand
CAGATCGCTTATGTGAAGGCTCACCTGAGCGCAGCAAATCTCGCCACATTCTCAAGCCTGCCCTCGGACGTAGCGTCCCAGCTCGCCCTTGACCGTGACCCTCACGGCAATGTACAGGTCTCACTCATCGAGACAGAGAAACTTCTCTCACGTATGGTAGGCAAGAGGCTTGCAGAGATGAAGAAAGAGGGCAAATATGCCGGCAAGTTCTCCGCACAGCATCATTTCTTCGGATATGAAGGCCGCTGCGCAGCTCCTTCCAACTTTGACGCGGACTACTGCTACTCTCTCGGCTTCAACGCATCCAGACTCATCAATGCAGGCAAGACCGGCTATATGTCAGTCATCCGCAACACTACAGCCCCCGCATCCGAGTGGATAGCCGGCGGCGTGCCCATCACGATGATGATGAACCTCGAGAAACGTTCCGGCAAAATGAAACCCGTTATCCGCAAGGCTCTTGTCGAACTTGACGGCGCTCCTTTCAAGTTCTTCGCCTCCAAGCGCGACGAATGGGCGGTCGGTACGTGTTATGTCTACCCCGGTTCCATTCAGTACTGGGGACCTTCAGAGGTCTGTGACCAGACTACCAGGACACTCCAGCTGGAGAAGAAATAATGGACAGGTCTGCTGCCAAGGTCAGGATAGACGAACTCAAGTCGATTCTCTGGGAGAACAGCCGTCGCTATTACGTCGACAACGCCCCGGCAATCTCGGACTTTGAGTATGACCGTCTAATGCGGGAACTCGAGGAACTGGAGCAATCCTTCCCCGAGTTCCTCACACCTGACTCCCCTACTCAGAGGGTAGGCAGCGACATAGACGCTCCCGTAAGCGGCAATGCCGAATCTGCCAGCCGCGACAACTTTGTCAAAAGGCCTCACAAGTATCCTATGCTGTCTCTCGGCAACACATATTCGATTGCCGAGATCGAAGAATTCGCTGCCAGGGCAGACAAGACGCTCGGTACAGAATTCTCATATTGCTGCGAACTCAAGTTTGACGGCACCGCAATCTGTCTTACATACAGGGATGGCAAGCTTGTCCAGGCGCTCACGCGCGGAGACGGCGTCAACGGTGATGATGTCACCGAAAACGTGCGTCATATATCCAACATTCCCTCCACCCTGCACGGAGACTTCCCTGCCGAATTCGAAATCCGCGGAGAGATCCTGATGCCATACGAGGCATTCGACAAGCTCAACAGGGAAAGGGAGGACAATGAAGAGGCTCCATTTGCCAATCCACGCAATGCCGCATCCGGCTCCCTTAAACTGACCGATCCCGAAGAAGTGTCCCATCGCGGGCTGATGTGCACGCTGTATCACATACCTGCGCAGAGTATCAGTTTCGACACTCACAGCCAGGCTTTGGATGCTGCGGCTTCCTGGGGTCTTCCCGTCTCAGACAAAAGACGCCTGTGCCACGGCATCGAAGAGATCAGACAATATATCGACTACTGGGACGGCGCCCGCAAGGAGCTCCCCTTTGCCACAGACGGCATTGTCATCAAGATCAATGAACTGACAAGCCAGCGCAGCCTTGGCTATACGGCCAAATCCCCACGCTGGGCCGTGGCATACAAATTCAAGGCGGAGCAGGCGCTGACCCCCATACTCAGCGTCAGTTATCAGGTAGGTCGTACCGGGGCCGTCACCCCTGTAGCTAATCTTGCCCCGGTGCAGCTTTCCGGTACCGTAGTCAGACGCGCAACCCTCGTCAACGAGGACCAGATGCGTATGCTTGACATACATATCGGAGATTGGGTGTATGTCGAGAAAGGAGGGGAAATCATCCCCAAGATTACGTCGGTCGAGCCTTCCAAACGCTCTGCCGGGGCCCTTCCTGAGCCTTTCCCCACCGTATGCCCCGACTGCGGCACCCCCTTGGTGCGCGCCGAAGACGAAGCCAAGGCATTCTGCCCCAATCAGGACGGTTGTCCGATGCAGATCAAAGGCCGCATAATTCATTTTATGAGCCGCAAGGCGATGAACATCCTGGCCGGCGATGCAACTGTGGAGCAGCTGTACAATCTGGATATGGTGAAGACTGCCGCCGACCTGTATGATCTCGGCAAGTCACGTCTGATGATGCTGGAAGGTTGGAAAGAGCGTTCCGCAGAGAGATTCCTCTCCAGTCTTGACGCCTCACGTCAGGTTCCTTTCGAAAGAGTGCTGTACGCCCTCGGAATAAGATACGTGGGCGAATCCACGGCCAGGGAGATTGCCCGTCACTTCGGTGACGTTGACTCCATTGCCGCCGCATCCGTCGAAGACCTCCTGCAGGTCAAGGATGTCGGTGAAGTCATCGCCAGAAGCGTTTATGATTATTTCATAGACGTACGCCATTCCATCGAAATCCAGAGGCTGAGAGCGCACGGACTGAAATTCTCCATTGAGAATGATGCCCAGCCGTCATCCGACGTGCTTAAAGGCAAGACCATTGTCATATCCGGCAATTTCTCCGTTTCCAGAGACGACCTGAAGCAAATCATAGAGCGCAATGGCGGCAAGAACAGCGGATCCGTGAGCGGCTCTACATCTTTTCTTCTTGCCGGCACAAAGCCCGGTCCGGAGAAACTGCGCAAATGCGAGTCCCTGGGCATCCCGGTTCTGTCGGAGGATGAATTCAGAGACCGATACAAACTTCTTCCTGAAGTGGTCGGGAATACAGAAGAACCATCACTGTTTGCCTTATGAAATTCAAACTTGATGAAATAGTGAGCAATGCCGGAGCCCTCTTTACCGATGAACTCTGGACCCTCGACACGACTGATTCCAGGAAGAGTTGGAAGAAAGTGGTCCGTTTCGTTAAAATCGTAAGGATCACGCTCAACACTTTTGCCGAAAACAGAATGGGATTCCAATGCGTGTCCCTCAGTTATTTCTGCACCTTGGCCATAATACCTCTGATGGCATTCGTATTTGCTGTCTCCGGTGGTCTCGGGCTGTCGGACAAACTCCTTGAAATCCTGTACAAGACAATACCCGCGGATCCCGGGGCTATCAATCTGGTGATGGAGAAGGCCGGCAACATCATAAACACCGCCAAATCCGGCATCGTCGGATTCATAGGAGCATTGACCTTCCTGTGGGCGGTCATCTGGCTCATGTTCCAGGTCGAGAGGGTGTTCAACAATGTCTGGGGAATACGCAAGATTCCCCGCAAGATGTACAAGAGGTTCTCCTTCTATCTGATGACACTGATTCTCATACCCTTCATAGTCCTGGTGTTCGGTATCGGTATCGTTTATTACACCAACCTCACCAAGCTTATCGGTCTGGACCTTGGTGAAGTCAAGCATCTTCCGGCATTCCTGGGCTGGGTGGGCACATATATCATCTCCACAATGACATTCTCCCTGATGTACAAGTGGATTCCTGCGGCCAAAATCAAATATTCCAATGCACTGAAATCCGCAGCGGTTTCGGGTCTGGTTTTTGTATTGTTCCAATATCTGTATCTGGAGACACAGGTGTTTATGAGCAGGATCAATGACGTATACGGTGTGCTCGCCGCAATCCCCCTGTTCCTCATCTGGCTGAATTTCAGTTGGCAGATCATCATATACGGAGCCGGACTCACTTACAGTTACGAGAATGTCGACAATTATCAATTGACCGAGTAGCATTATGGCAGCAGCACCTTTCACCGAGCAAGACTACAACCTTATCAACAAGGAGTTCGAGTCCCTGATGGAACTTGCGGTCAAAAGATGCCGCAACGAGCAGGAGCTGTCTGTCGTACGCAAGGCCTTCGAATTTGCCAACATAGCTCACAAGGATGTGCGCAGGCGCTCCGGAGAACCCTACATCATACATCCGATATCCGTTGCCAAAATAGTGGTCTCCGACATAGGATTGGGCTTCAAGTCCATCACTGCCGCACTGCTGCACGATGTAATCGACAATTCCGACTATACGCTGGATGACATACGCAACCTGTTTGCCGACAATATTGCGGCTCTGGTCGAAGGTCTCACCAAGATGAAGACTGTGCTGGACAATGAGGAGAAGAACCACGATCCGGGTGCGGCTGACAACGTGCGCGCCGAGAATCTCAAAAGGATACTGCTTACTCTCAACGATGACGCGAGAGTGGTGCTGATCAAACTTGCTGACCGTCTTCACAATTGCCGGACCATTGGATATATGCCGGAACCAAAGCGGGAGAGGATACTTGCGGAAACGATGTATATCTTCATCCCCCTCGCCCACAGGCTCGGTCTCTACTCCATCAAGTCCGAGATGGAGGATATCTGGCTCAAATACAAGGAGTCCGAAGCTTATGCGGAACTGACGGGCAAAATCGCCGACAGCGTGGATGCCAACAAGGGTGCCATTGAAGAATTCATAGCTCCCATAGCAGGTGCGCTCAAAAGGGACGATTTCGATTTCGAAATCAAGGAGAGAATCAAGTCACCCTACTCCGTATGGCACAAGATGAAGACCAAGAACGTCCCGTTCGAGCAGATATTCGACCTTTATGCGGTAAGGATAATCTTCAACCCTTCCTCTCAGGATCCTGCCGTCGAGAAAAAGGAAGCGTATATGATTTACGCCGACATAATGGGTCTGTACAAGGAGAATCCCGGCAGGCACCGCGACTGGATAGACACGCCCAAGAGCAACGGATATGAAGCTCTGCACTGCACGCTGATGAGCCAGGCGGGCATCTGGGTGGAAGTACAGATACGGTCCAGGAGAATGGATGACATTGCCGAGAAGGGAATTGCGGCTCACTGGGCCTACAAACGCGGCGGCTATGCTTCTGAGAACGAGAGCAAGATGGACAAGTGGCTGTCTCAGGTCAAGGACATACTGGCCAGCAAGGACATAGATGCAATCGAGTTCCTCAACATCTTCCATTCCGACCTTATCGCCACCGACATAGTGGTTTTCTCACCCAAGGGCGACCAGGTCTCGATTCCCAACGGGGCAACGGCCCACGACTTCGCATATTATATCCATTCGGACATAGGAGACAGGGCTGTTGCCGCCAAAATCAACAAAAAGATTGCTCCTCTGTCACAAGTCCTCAAGACAGGCGACCAGATTGAAATCATCACTTCACAGACTTCCCACCCTTACAAGGAATGGTTGAAGTATCTGAAGACCCGCAACGCCCGCAGCAAGGTGGTGTCATATTTCCG
Source organism: Bacteroidales bacterium (assembly GCA_024401865.1). Lineage (GTDB taxonomy): Bacteria > Bacteroidota > Bacteroidia > Bacteroidales > UBA932 > Cryptobacteroides. Next base: position 9,005 of record JAKSKI010000044.1, on the reverse strand, counting down.
CTCGGCAAGGGAGTCCTTTATTGGTGAAGGCAGGGAGATATACAATGATACCCTTCGCTCACTGGGGATTTCCCCTTCACACGATTATCTCAGGACCGCACTCGAATCGACTCAGGTCCGCGATTCCGAAGAGTTCTTCTTCAGGGTGGGGCTCGGACTGATTCCCGGTGACAGTATCCGCAAGGCTCTGGTTTGCCTGGACAACGGTCCCCAGACCGCTCCTACGGCCGTCGATGCATCCGTCAGCAATGGCGTTCCCGTGCATATCAGGCTGAGGGGACTTGACAGAATCGGACTTCTCAATGACATAACCGGATGCCTGTCCCTCATAAAAGGAGTGAACATTACCAAACTCGGTATGGGGTCCGAAAACGGTATGGTCGAAGGCTCCTTCGAAATGACGGTCAGTGACAGGGACAGCCTGGTACACATAATAAATGAACTCAAAAAGATAAACGGCATACAGGATGTCGCACGCACGGATATATGATCAAACGAATACTGCCTCTCATCATAGCGGCTATATGCCTCTCCCCCCTCTTCTTCGTACACTCCTGCGCCAATACGACGGAGCCGCCGACCGGTGGGGACAAAGATACCATTCCCCCCTTCATCGTCGATATCAGGCCCCTTCCGGGAGCCACATCCGTGCCTGTCAACGGGTTCAGTGTAGTGTTCTATTTTGACGAGTATGTCAACATCAAGAACAGTCAGAATATCTTCCTGTCCCCTCCCCTGTCCAGGAAACCCATGTCCAAGATCAAAGGCAAGAGCCTTGTAGTCAGCTTCGAAGAGGACCTTCTGCCCAATACGACATATACGCTCAACCTTACGGGCGCTATTGCCGACAACAACGAAGGCAATATGTTCCCCGGTTTCACATACGTGTTCTCCACCGGCGAGAAGATAGACTCGATGTATCTGACTGGTGTAGTGCAGGACTGCAATACTCTGAAGCCGGTCAAGGATGCGACCGTACTTCTGTACAAGGACCACTCGGACTCAGCCGTATTCCTGAACCGGCCTTATGCCGCCGCAAGGACGGACGATTGGGGATTCTTCAGTATTTCCTTCATCCAGGACACGACATACCGGCTGTATGCAATCAAGGATGCCGCCGGCAACAACATCTATGACCCGGAGGCTGACCTGGTCGCATTCGTCGAAGGAGAAACCGTACCGGTCGGCAAGGTAAATGACACCATATACGAACTTCTCAAATTCGATATGAAGGATACTCTCGAGTGTCTTGCCCGCAAATCCGCCTACGAACTCGATCTGTTCAGGGAAAAGCCCTCAAAACAATACATCAGGGATTACAAGCGCATCTCCGAGTATGCCGCCTATGTCACTTTCAACGCACCTGACGTTTGGATAGACACGATGTGGGTGAAAGGATACGGCCCGGACAAGCTTATAACCCAGTTCAACATACTTCAGGACAGCCTTGAACTATGGGTGAATGACCGTCGTCCGGCTCCGGATACTCTCCATCTGTTTGTCAACTACCGCAAGACAGATTCCACCGGAGTCATGAAGCCTTCTCTCGAACATATCAGACTGCCGTTTGAAGGTGCCAGATCCAGGAAGAGATACCGTTCGTGGAAAGATATCAAGCACGAGGATACGATATGCGTGTTCAACGGCATCGCTTCTCCCGAGAGATTCGAACAGGATGGCATCAGTCTCGAATTCAAGAATCCTCTGATTAGCGCGCGTTTTGATTCGGTGAGATTCAGATACGTGAATCCCAAGCAAAAGGAATTCACGGGCAATTTCACCATAGAGAGGGACACGCTGAACCTCAGACGATACATAATAAGGCCCGGGGTCAAACTACAGAAGGGCTTCGAGTATTTCCTCAATATCCCCGAAAGAACTTTCAGAGATCTGACCGGATACTATTCCGACAGTCTCCAGATAAAACTGTCATTGCCTTCAGACGAGGATTTGAGCACGCTCAGGCTCTATATGAGCGGCGTGGACCGCAAGCTGATCGTAGACCTGATGGATGCGCGCAAAGGAATTGTTATAAGAAGCTTTATTATTGACAGCGACAGAGTTCTGCTGTTCCCGTTCCTCGAGACCGGCACATACAACATACGCATAACCGAAGACGGCAACCGCAATTCATTCGTCGATACCGGTTCTCTGCTCGAACACCGTCAGCCCGAAAGAGTCACGATGTACAAATTGAACGGCGAAAAAGACATCATCATACCCAAAGCCGCCGAAATCGACCAGCATATAGATTTGCAACAACTGCTCAAGCATTGACATGAAGAAACTGTTCATCATATCACTGGCCCTGCTGTCAATAGCGAATGCCTCTTTGCAGGCACAGGAATATTCGGACGAATATCTGGATTCGGTCGCCGTCACGTTCCGCAAGCCTGCCATAAACGACTATATGACCATAGGCGTCAACTACGGAGTCACTTTCTCCCAGCAGATATTCAATCCCCGGGTGGGTTCCCAGGAATGGCCGATGACTTGGAACAACATTTCCGTGATGTTTACCAGGTACTGCAAATTATTCGGATATATGCCATATTTCGGCATCGAGGCCGGATTCGAATATGCACATCAGGGATTCAAGTTCAAGCAGGACTCTGACAAGGAGCATCTTGTCGCACTTCCCATGGGTACTGTCGACAACATATCCTATATTACCGAAGAGATAATGGATGTCTACAAGATCCCTGTACGGTCCAAATTCCACGTAGACATATCATTCTTCCGCATTATGGCCGATCTCGGATTCTATGGCGGTCTGAGACGCAACGTAAGACGCCAGGGCATAATCAACGATGAGACCCTGCGATATGAATTCGCGCCGTACGAGAACAAATTCGATTATGGAATGGAAGGCGGTGCCGGCTTCGCATTCATATTCGACCCCATTGAAATTCATTTCAATGTCCTGGCCGGATGGTCCTGGAACAGCCTTTACCAGCCTGACTCCTCCCCTTCCCAATACAGTCAGTATTATTACAGATATGCCAATCCTCTGGACATAATGGTCACGGCCGGCATCCATTTCCAGTTGACCAAACGTAAAGGCAAGACCACAAACGATCTCAAGAAGGAAGCATACGAAGCAATTTACAGCAATCCGGATGAAAACACTCACAGTCAGAATAGGTAAGGACCTGTATATGGGCTCCGACCACCCCATTGTCGTCCAGACAATGTGCAATACCCATACCTCGGACGTGCAGGCGACGGCAGACCAATGTGAACAGCTTGCACGTGCAGGCGCCCAACTCATAAGGATTACGGTGCCCGGAATGCAGGACGTCCAGCATATCAGGGAGATACGCCAAATCCTGCGATCCAGGGGAATAAGGACACCTTTGGCGGCAGACATACACTTCTCTTCCGAGACTGCGATTGCCGTAGCCCCCTATGTCGAAAAAGTCCGCATCAACCCTGGCAATTTCCATCCCGACCATGACAAGGCCAGAGATCAGTTCGGCAAACTTATCGAAGTCTGCCGCCAGCATGGGACCGCCATCAGAATCGGTCTCAATCACGGCTCCCTCGGCAAATATATCACGGATTTGTATGGCAATACACCCTATGCCATGGCCAAAGCGGCAATGGAGTGGGTCGAAATGTGCATTAGTGCGGATTTCCTTCAGGTCGTGGTATCTCTCAAATCGAGTAATACCGTTACAATGGTGGAAGCTTACAGGCAACTGGCCGACATGATGCAGAAGCGCGGTGTGGTGTTCCCTCTTCACGTCGGAGTCACAGAAGCCGGTAACGGAGACAGCGGCAGAATCAAGTCCTGCGTCGGTATCGCGACTCTTCTCGAAGAAGGTCTTGGCAACACCATAAGGGTATCACTGACAGAGCCTCCAGTGAATGAACTCCCTGTTGCCGAGTATCTGGCCGAAAGATATTCAGGCAAAGTCGTAACACGCTCCGAACCTATGCTGGAGGCGGCTTGCACCTGGGGCCCGCGTCTTCTCAACAGAGAAATAGATGAGATACCTTCATCCGCAAATCTCTCCGAATATCTGGTCAACGAAATCATGCAGGCTTCAAGAAGGCGCTTCTACAAGCCGGAATACATTGCCTGTCCCGGTTGCGGACGCACTATGTATGACCTTCAGAAAGCCTTTGAAGAAGTCAAATCCAAGACCTCCCATCTCAAGGGTATGGTGATAGCCGTAATGGGTTGCATAGTCAACGGACCCGGAGAAATGGCCGACGCCGACTGGGGGTATGTAGGAGAAGGCAACGGCAAAGTGTCCATCTACAAGGGCAGGAATCCCATACTCAGGCACATACCTGAGAATGAGGCCGTTGATGCTCTGCTCAGACTAATTCAGCAATGACAGTCTCACAGGCTCTGGGTTCGAATCCCAGGCTTGTCTTTATGTCCGCATCCAAGGGAAGATACATATCGATGCGTGAGCCGAACTTGATGATACCGCACTGCTCCCCAGCCCTGACTTTAAGACCGGGCTTGGCATAGCATACTATCCTTCTTGCAAATGTGCCGGCGAGTTGCTTGAAAAACACATCTTCTCCCTTGTCCGTGCGTATGCAAATGCTGGTATGTTCATTCTGCTCTGATGCCTTGGGTTTGAAAGCCAGAAGATGACGGCCGGGATGGTATCTGTAATAGGTAACCTCTCCCGAAACAGGCCAGAAATTGGCGTGCACGTCCCAGAAATTCATATAGATGGAGACCTGGATACAATCACGCTGCAGACATTCGGGCTCGTAAACCCTGTCAATGATTACGATTCTGCCATCGGCAACTGCCGTAACTGTGGTATCGCTCCCGACGGAAGTTCTCCTGGGTACCCTGAAAAACATTGTCTGCCAGATGCAGAACGCGAGTGCGAATGCGCAGACTGCCAGAACTAGCCAGGTCGGAGCCCGAAGAACCGATGTGACTGCCACGACTGCCACGCTGATCAGATAAACCAAGGCAAGGGTTCCGTATGAATTCTTGTCTATTCTCATCCGTATTATAGCAAATTGAACATTGCAAGATACACAGTTGCCGCAGGAATTGCAAACAGGCTGCTGTCAAAGCGGTCAAGCATCCCACCGTGTCCGGGGATGACATTGCCGGAATCCTTGATATGGAAATATCTTTTCCACACCGATTCGAAGAGGTCTCCGCATATGCCGGCCGCGCATATCAGCAATCCGATGACAACGGCATGCACCGGAGGGACATCGAACCACCCGATACATTGGGTAAGTATTGCGGCTCCTACGGCGAACGCAGCTCCTCCGACAACTCCCCACCAGGATTTCTTGGGAGAAATGGAAGGAGCCAGCTTGCGGGAACCCGGCTTTTGTCCGAGTGCGGAGCCGAGACAGTAGGCACCAACGTCGGATGCCCAGATAATCAGGAAGAAGCACATCAGCGTCCATCCGTAATATTCGCCTTGTCTGAATACGACTATGGGCAGCAACGCTGTGGGGATACCGATGTACAGCAATCCGGCGAACAGGTAAGGGAACTTGAATACGAATTCCCTGTCATCGTCAAAAAGAAGAGCAGTCATCGCCGCAAGCATAGGAAGGGATGCCAGCAGCATCCATTTGAGCGATATACCGAACTGGCTTACACAGAAGAACGTGGCGAAAAGGATTTCAGCGGACAGAATGAACAGCTTCTGCTGCAATCTGTAGCAGTTGCCCATCGACATTCCGTAGAACTCCCCCATCATAAGGTATATGGCTATGATGACCACTGCCGGTAATAACTGAGGCAGAAGTATGATGGCGCATACCATAACTGCCGCGAAAACGACGGCGGAAACGGTCCTGACAATCGCGTTTTTCATTTCCTGTCCTCCCCATGCACTCCGGCCTTGGGGCCGAGTACGGCTTCAATGTCATCCGCAAATATGACCTCCCGATCTATGAGCATACGCGCAAGTCCGTCCAGTTCGTTCCAGTGGGATTTAAGCAGTTCCTCTGTCTTTGATGTAACCTCGTCAACTATCCTTCTTGCCTCAGCGTCAATTAGTTCCGCCGTCTTTTCACTGTACGGCCTGGTAAGTTCGTATCCGCGTGCTCCAGTAGAATCATAGAATGACAGATTGCCCACCTTGTCACTCATTCCGAAATATTTGACCATGGCATAGGCCATCTGGGTCATTCTTTCGAAGTCATTGAGAGCACCTGTGCAGGGAACGCCGTCATTGGCTATCTGCTCGGCCACTCTTCCGGCCACAAGCGCGCACATGTCGTCCATCATATCGGACTTGGAATTGGTGACTTTCTCGTCAGGCAGATACCAGGTGAGACCGAGTGCCTGGCCTCTTGGGATAATGGACACCTTGAGTACGGGCGCACAACCCGGGAGAAGCCAGCCTGCCACCGCGTGGCCAGCCTCGTGATAGGCCGTCAGCCTCTTCTCTGCAGGTGTCATTATCGTCTTCTTCCTTTCTATGCCTCCTACAACACGGTCGACTGCATCAAGGAAATCCTGGTTGCCGACAGCGGGTTTGTTGCTGCGGGCTGCACCCAGAGCCGCTTCATTGCATATGTTTGCTATGTCGGCACCCGACATTCCGGGAGTATGCTTGGCAATCTGTTCCAGGTCAAAGTCGTCAGCGAGTTTGATGTTCCGCAGATGCACCTCGAAGATTTCCTTCCTTTCGTTCAGATCGGGCAATTCAACCCTTATCTGCCGGTCAAAACGACCTGCACGCATAAGTGCCTTGTCCAGAATATCGGCTCTGTTGGTTGCAGCCAGCACAATGACTCCGCTGTTGGATCCGAAGCCGTCCATTTCTGTGAGCAACTGGTTGAGAGTGTTCTCCCTTTCGTCGTTGCTGCTGAATCCGGCATTTTTGCCGCGTGCGCGGCCGACTGCGTCAATCTCGTCGATGAACACGATGCAGGGGGCCTTTTCCTTTGCCTGTGCGAAGAGATCCCTCACCCTTGACGCTCCCACGCCTACAAACATTTCCACGAAGTCGGAACCGCTGATGCTGAAGAAAGGAACGTTGGCCTCTCCCGCTACAGCTTTGGCCAGAAGTGTCTTGCCTGTCCCCGGAGGGCCGACAAGAAGGGCGCCCTTGGGAATTTTGCCGCCCAATGCAGTATATTTCTTGGGATTCTTGAGGAAATCCACAATCTCCACTACTTCCTCCTTGGCGCCATAAAGACCGGCCACGTCCTTGAACGTTACGTTGACCATATCCTTGTCGGCCAGCTTGCCTGTCGACTTGCCGGCGTTGAAGGGATTCATACCGCCCTGGCCTCCGCCCATACCTCTTCCCATTCCTCTGAACATCCATCCCCAGAAGAGGATAAGCAGGAATATGGGGAACACCCACTCGAGTATGTTGCTCCATATCTTCGCATCATTCTCCATGACAATTCTGACCTGGGAATCTGCAGGCAACGTGGCGTTGAGCGCAGCAAACTCCTTCTCGGGGTCGAACTTGCTGGAAGTGAAGAAATAGAAATGGGGAGAACTCTTCGGTACCTGGGACGAAGGGAACAGAGTCGCATACTTGTCAAGTCTGTCAGGCCTTACGGTCACATTGCCCTTGAAGTCATTGCGGATGAAATGGATGTCCTTGATATCTCCGGATTCGAACATCTCCTGTACCTGAGCCCACTCGATCTTCTGCGGCTGGGCCCCTGTGTTGCGGAAGATGAGGAAGCCCATTCCCACAAGAAGGACTATATAGAGCCAGGACAAGTTGACGCGGACCACGCGAGGCTTGTTGTCCTTTTTATTTTGTTTTTGTGCCATATCTCAGTCGGTTCATACTTTCAATTTTACAAATATACAAAAAATATACCTCATCTTTATTGTTGCCAAATCTCATATTTTGGCTAAATTTGCTAAGATTCATTAAATTTCCTTTTATGAAAGTCTTTCATTTACCCTTCGCAATTGCCGCAGCCTTACTGCTTGTCAGCTGCGTCGCAAACTCTGATGGAAACGCTCCATTGCACGTCCTGTCGCTCGGTGAACCTATAACGGCAAACCCCCTCGGGTTGGAACATTGCAAGCCGGCAGAATCGGCAGATGTCCTGACTTCACTTCATCGCATCGATGACAAATTCTACTACATGGACTACACCATAGACCTGCAGTTGGATTCACTGATTGAAATGGATCTGCGCAGTCAGGAAGATTTCAATCTCGCCATTCATTCAATACTGTTCAACGAACCCGAGAAAGAGGATTTCGGCGACATCAATGCGCTGAGCTGTTCCGGTTTCGTATGCAAGAACCCCGGCGGACAAACCTTGTTCGGACGCAATTTCGATGGTGGCGCCGGACCGCTTCTGCTTACATTCAATACGGCAAACGGCTATCGTTTCGTAGCATCCACCAATCCGATATACAACTCCTTCAAGATGTATTATGATCCCGAAAAAGGCGGTGATGGTGTTCTCAACAACGGCAAGACCCTTTTGTACGGCCTTCTCAGACAGCCCTTCGCAACTACAGACGGAATGAACGAATACGGTCTGTGCTTCGGTGCTTTCCAGCTTCCCACTTTCGGCGGGCTCGATAAAAAATACGAGCCCAATCCCGACAGGCTTCAACAGGAAACAGGCAAAAAGGCCATCAATCCAATGTTCATGCACAGCTACATACTAGGCAAATGCAAGACCATCAAGGAGGTGGAGGAATTCCTCCGTGCCCACGATATGGTAACCAACGCCCAGCCGTTGAACATCCACTGGATGATGGCTGACGCTACTGGAGACTGGGCCATCTTCGAATATTGGAAGAACGAACTCTACGTTTACCGTGAGAAGGAGCTGTTTGACCTTTCTTATAAAAAGAGAGGTCAGCAGCATATACAGTGGGAATGGTGGAGCATAGAAAACTACTACCGCCATCAGGAGCCGTATCTTGCATTCCCGGCAAATCAGGCCGAGAATCCTGCAAACTGGCAGCAGCAGATGACAAACAAACTTCGCGTCGAGCACATGATGAACTTCTATCATCCCATTATGACCGAAATGGAGGCTCTGGAATGCCTGCAGGAAGG
>JAKSKI010000043.1 GCA_024401865.1 Bacteroidales bacterium | reverse complement strand
GATAAGGATAAGGCAACGCATCCGTCTTTTCGACGTAACTGTCCCAGGAATCAGCGATAAACTTTTCTATATCCGAATACACGTTTGCGGTCACTTTGAAGGCGCTCACCGCGAGCACGGAAACAATAAAAGAGATAACTTTCTTCATAATTTTCTATTGATATTAAAGGGGTGATTCCTCCTCTGCCGGTCGGATACAGACAAGCGGGTGCTGACCGCAGGTAAGCAGGATATGCTTCATCATTTCTTCGTCCACGGCGACACAGCCTCCGGTCCACGTCTTTGCGCCTTTGCAGTGGAAGAAAATTGCAGATCCAAGCGGATAGACATTGCCCGGATTATAATCCAGGGCGATGCCGTAATTGTACTCAGGTACAAGATCGATCATCCTCTCTCCCTTGCACGCACTGCCTTCCGACAATTTGGAGACATCCACAATCCTGTTGTACCAGGGTCCTTCCGAATCGCAGGCGACAGTACTCCCCGTCACAGCGATGTACGGAAGTTCCGTACCCGGATCGGGACGGACGCCGAATGCCGTGACGGCACGGAATTCCCCGACGGGAGTCTTCAAATCCCCCTCGCGGTTCTTGCCGTATCCGTTCTTGCCTACATATACGCATCCCCGGCAATCCGGCACGAAGACTCCTTCATCTCCCCTCCTGAAATACTCCAGTTCATCTCCCCTGACCAGAATGACGGATGACACCGAGTCATCTGCCGAATATTTTTGAAGCAAATCGGTCATAACTCTGTAAAGATACGGGAAATCCATCAAAAAAGAGTAATTTTGTCATAAACAAGCGACACTGGAACTATGCGCCACCACAACCACCTGCTCACGGCGATTGCCCTTACTATCCTGTCATTCCATCCTTCATTTGCAGAAGAAAGCCTTGAGGCTCTGACTTCGAGAGTCCTGGACATAGCCGCAAGGCAATATTCGCTAATGGACGGGTATCTGCCCGAGGGGCGATGCCCGCGCACGACAGACAGGGACGGCAAAATGGTCACGTCAGGCATCGACTGGTGGTGCAGCGGATTCTATCCCGGCAGCCTTTGGTATCTGTATGAGAACACGGGGAACGAATCGATAAGAGTCCTGGCGGAGAAGCACACGCTCAAACTGGAACCCGTTCTCAGGATGCACACCGACCACGACATCGGATTCATCATCGACTGCAGTTTCGGCAACGCACTGCGCATCACCGGTGACAAGTCATCATACGAAGACGTACTGCTGAAGGCTGCGGACAAACTGGCAGCACGTTTCAATCCCGTAACCGGGGTAATAAGAAGCTGGGACGGAGAGTGGACCAAAAGATGGGACTACCCTGTCATCATAGACAATATGATGAATCTTGAGCTTCTGATGGACGCATACAGGATCAACGGCAAGGAAGAGCTCAAGACCGCGGCCACCACACACGCCAACACCACTATGCGCAACCATTTCCGCAGCGACTACAGCTGCTGGCATCTGGTCGACTACAACAGTACGGACGGGAGCATCACAGGCAAGCAGACACATCAGGGGTATTCGGATGACTCCACCTGGGCACGCGGTGAAGCCTGGGCTCTGTACGGGTTCATAATGATGTACCGCAAGACCGGCGACGAGCAGTACTACCTGTGTGCCGACAACATCGCCAAGCTCCTGCTGCGCACCCTTCCCGCTGACGGAGTCCCTTACTGGGATTTCGAGTGCAATGACTACAGGGATGCTTCGGCGGCAGCCATAATGGCATCGGCATTCGTCCAGATGTATGAGGTATCCGGGCGCTCCGAATATTTCGATATGGCTTGCCGGCAGATACGCACCCTGTCAAGCGACGAATATCTTGCCGAAGCAGGAAGCAACGGAGGATTCCTCCTGAAACACTGTGTAGGCAACCTTCCGGGCAAATCCGAGATAGACGCGCCCCTGACGTATGCCGACTATTATTTTCTGGAAGCGCTCACGCGTCTGCGCAAAGCCACGTCCCACCCTCGTCTTTTCATCGACGACAGTCAGTTCGCGGATTTGAAGAGACAGGTTCTCGACGGTAGCAATCCCGCTCTGGGAGCGATTCACAGGCAGATAATGAGCGAGGCCGACAACTTCCCCTCCGACAGTGTCGTATGGAAACTGGATGACTCGGGCAAAAGGATACTCTCCCAATCCCGCAAGGCATTGAGAAGGCTGGTGTACAGCGCTTATGCCTACAGATTCAGCGGCGAGGCCGGGTATCTGGAATATGCTCTCAAAACCCTTGATGAGGTATGCTCGATGCAGGACTGGAACGGATGGCACTTCCTCGATGTGGCAGAGATGGCTGCGGGAGTAGGCATCGCCTACGACTGGCTGTACCACGACCTGAACGAAGAAATGCGGCACCACATAGAATCAGTGCTGTACGACAAGGCCCTGATGGAAGCGTCGGACTTCTCCAAGGCCTGGTTCTATGACAGACACCACAACTGGAACCAGGTGTGCAACGGAGGTCTGGTCATTGCGGCCGCAGCCACACGCGAGACCAGCGGGGTGCTGGCGGGCAACATTATCCGCAATGCAGTCAAATGCTCGCACAAAGAAATCCGGAAGATTTACGATCCCGACGGATGTTATGCGGAAGGACCGTCCTACTGGACATACGGCAACGAATATCAGGCAATGATGAACGACTGTTTCGATTCGGTGATTGGAGACGACTTCGGAATCGGCAGCATCAAGGGAATGGACAGAACGGCCGACTATATAGTCAACTGTTATGGTGCGGCCCACAAGATGTTCAACTATTCCGACAACAGCGCCAGAGAGACACCGTCGATGCCAGTATGGTATTTTGCCTACCGTTACGGCAAGCCCTGGCTTTTGGGCAACGAACTGGAATTTCTTGACAGGGGCACATACTTCGACGGGAACTGCAGCGTACTCCCCATAATGGCAGCATACGCTGCAAGGATTGACGCCAAAGACATCCGCCGACCGGATGCCGGCGTTTATCTGTCCGGTGGAGACAACCCCATTGCCATAATCCGCGGGGACTTCAGCGGGTCTGACACTGACTGGTATCTGGGAGTGAAGGCAGGCAAGGCATCCAACAACCACGGGCACGCCGATGCCGGCTCCTTCGTCTTCGACAGGGACGGCGTGAGATGGTCCTCCGATCCGGGAGGAGCCTCCTACACAAAGTCCGAGAATTCTCTCAAAGCAAAAGGGGGAGACTTCTGGAAAATGGACCAGAACTCCCTCAGATGGACGGTCTTCCCCCTGTCCAACCTATGGCACAGCACCATCACGGTTGACGGCGCCATACACAACGTCGAAGGCAAGGCCACAATCACAGAAGCCTTCAGGGACAAGCGTGGAGCCATAGTCACAGCAGACCTGGGAGCATTGTTCCCGGAGAAGCTCGAGAAGGCCGTAAGGACGTTCAAGGTAGATTCGGAACGCACTCTTACCGTCACGGATGAGATAAAGGCCAGGAAGAGTGCCGAAATCACCTTCACCCTGGCCACAGAAGCCAGGCCCGAAATTCTCGACAATGGTGTGAAACTGTATCTGGAAGGACACACGGCATTCCTGTCGGCCTCAGGAGTCAAAGCCACATACTCCTGTGACAGGAATCCCGAAGCTGAGGAGAGAGGGTTATATTTCGTACGTATCAGGTATTCCGTCAGACCCGGCAGAACTTACTCAGTATGCGTATCGCTCCAATAGCGGACGTTAGGTTTTTTTTATGATTTTTGCTATATTTGCGAGATTGTATTTTAAACCTTAAACCAAATTATGTCAGCAAATTTCAAGTATGACATCGTGCGCGACTGCGCATTGTTGGAAAAAGAGAAAACTTTCAAAAATCTCTACGGATTGATTTGCGCCCACGGAGACGTCAAAGCCGCTATGTGGCTTGAGGGCGACGAAGAGAAATCCTTGACATTCAACGAACTAAGCAAGCTGGCGGACAACTGGGCCGCAGCTCTCTCCAGGATATTCGGCAACGAGGGCCGCATCTGCATCTCCCTTGACAGCTGCAAGGAATGGTTCCCCCTTTTCTGGGGACTTGTGAGATCCGGACACGATGTCCTCACGCTCGACGCCACGATGCCGGATGACAAGGTCGGCAAGATGATGCAGGATTGCGGTTGTACCGGCATAGTGTCCGCAAAGCGCCACAAGCTGGACAGCAGATACAAGCAGGTGCTGGTATCCGACCTGGTCAACTCCCCCGATGTCGACTCCTACGAAGAAATATGGGGACATGACGTTGCACTCTGCACCAGCGGCACCACGTCCGACAGCCGCATATTCGTATACAATGAGGAGACCATCTGCTATCTGGCCCTCTTCTCCAAGAAGGTACGCCTCGAGAACAGACTCCTCATCGATGACTGCTGCTTCAAGACTCTGGCATTCCTTCCCTTCCACCACGTGCTGGGATTCGCGGCCATCTTCATCTGGAGCCATTTCCTCGGCGACACGATGGTCTATCTGAAGGACAGAGCGCCTCTCACCATCACCCGCACGATGCAGAAGCTCAAGGTCAACCAGATTGTGGCTGTACCTATACTCGCCAACAGCATCTACAAGACCATCCAGGGCAAAATCAACAAACAGGGCATACTTGAGAGGTCTGCATTCAAGGCCCTGATATCTCTCAGCCTTGCCATACAGACCTTTGCGCCCAAGACAGGTCTCAAGATTGCAGGATCGATGTTCCGCAGCATACAGAAAAAGATTTTCGGCACCAACGTCAAGAGCATCGTGCTTGGAGGAAGCCACACGGATCCTGACAGCCTGCGATTCCTCAATGCCATAGGCTATTACACTATATGCGGATTCGGAATGACGGAGACCGCCATCAACGGATTCGAGACCTCATACAGGCTGGATAACAGGCTTCTGGGCAGTATCGGTGCCCCTATGGATTATACCGAATACAAGATCAAGCCGCTCAAGGGCAAGGCCGGCAGTGACGGAGAGCCCAAAAAGCCCGGAAAGTCCGGTGAACTTCTCATCAGGGGCAAGGGTCTTCACGACGGCCGCTTCGTAGACGGCAAGCTCCTGCCTCCCGATCTGGACAAGGACGGTTGGTTCGCTTCCGGTGACATCATCCGTATCATCGAGGGCCCCAAGCAGTATTTCATAGAAGGCCGCATCAAAGAGGTGATTGTCAACGAATCCGGAGAAAACGTCTATCCTGACGAGCTCGAGGATGCATTCGCCCAAATCAAAGACCAATATACCATCATCGGGCTCAAGAAGGCCCACGGCTACTACGAGGACATCACGCTCGTGGCAGGAGTCGGAGATAAGATTTCGGATGAGGCATATATCGACGAACTGGCCCGCAAAATCAGGGTTATCAACAAGAATCTCCCCGGATACAAGAGGTTGTCCCGCGCACTGGTCACCGGGGAAGCGATGCCGATGACCACCACATTGAAGGTCAAGCGCATCGAACTCAAGGGGATGATTACCGGCGGCAAGCTTAAGTACCGCAATCTTGACCTGACCGCCAGGGAAGGTGACGAAGTTGCTCCCACGCCCGTCAAAACCGAGGAATACGGTTCCAAGCACGAGAAACTGCGCTATCTGGTCAAAGGCATCTATTCCCAGGTGCTCAACGTTCCGGCGGACAGCATCAACCCCGATGCCAATTTCATCGACGATCTCGGAGGAGACAGCCTCAAGGTTCTTGACATCATCACCAAGGCAGAGGAGACATTCAGCGTGATGATTCCTACGGAATGCTATCCCGCCTGCGCCACCATCAACGGTGCAGTGGAAGTGCTCACCAAACTCATCAACCACGATGTGGTGACCGGTGTCAAGAGAGAGCTCACGGAATGCGCCCCCGTCACGAAATTCGAGGATTCCGAGGAATACAGACATTTCGAGAAGAGGGTCGAGGAATTGATGGGAGAAGGCGGCAACCCCTATTTTGTCTGCCACGAATCGCCTCTGCGCGACACCAGCGTCATTGACGGCAAGGAAGTGCTCGATTTCGGAAGTTACAATTATGTGGGAATGAGCGGCCGCAAGGAGGTCAACGACGCAGCCAAGGCAGCCATCGACAAATATGGCACCAGCGCCAGCGGCAGCCGTCTGCTGGCCGGAGAGAAGAAGGTTCACGAGGAACTCGAGAAAGCCATAGCCGAATGGAAGAACTCCGAAGACGCTCTCGTATGCGTGGGCGGTCATTCCACCAACGTGACAGTTGTCGGCAACTTCTGCGGCAAGAATGACCTAATCCTTTACGATGCACTGGCTCACAATTCCGTGGAGCAGGGATGCAGACTGTCGGAAGCCACATCGAAACCGTTCCCGCACAATGACCTCGATGCCCTCGAGCGCATCCTCATAGCCCAGCGCAAATATTTCGAGAAGGTTCTCATTGTCATCGAAGGTGCCTACAGTATGGACGGAGACATCTCCGACGTACCCGGATTCGTGGCCCTCAAGAAGAAATACGGTTGCTTCCTGATGGTCGACGAGGCCCACAGTGCATGTGTGCTCGGAAAGACAGGTGGCGGAGTGGACGAATACTTCGGCCTCAACCACGATGATATCGACATCAAGATGGGGACCTTGTCCAAGGGACTGGGTACCTGCGGCGGCTATCTTGCCGGACGCAAGTGCCTCATAGAATATCTGAGATACAATCTGCCCGGATTCGTGTTCAGTGTGGGTATGTCACCCGCACTCGCGGCCGGTTCCCTTGAAGCGGTACGCCTGCTCAGGGCCAATCCCGAAATAATGGAGAGCCTCCACGAGAATATCCGGTTCTTCGCTGAAGAGGCCCGCAAACGCAAGCTTGACATCGGCCGTGCCGGAGAGACAGCCATTCTACCCGTCCTCATCGGGCCCGATGAGAATGCCGTCGCCCTGAGCAACGAACTCCTCAAGAGAGGCGTGTCCGTGCCTCCTGCACTCTACCCCGCCGTTCCCAAGAACAAGGCGAGACTGCGTTTCGACGTATGCAGCGAGCATAAGAAGGAGCAGATCACCTATGCTTTGGACATTCTCGTACAGGCCGCCAAAGACCTTGGAATCGATCTGCCTCTTAAAGAATAAAGTATGGGAGAACTGGGCTCAAGCATTCAATTTCTGAGCGGCGTAGGCCCCAAAAGGGCCGAACTGCTCAAAAAAGAACTTGGCCTGGAGACCCTGGAAGATCTGATTCACTTCTATCCTTTCAGATACATTGACAGGAGCAGCATACAGAAGATCGCCGACATACATAGCGATCTGGCAAGTGTTCAGATCTTGGCCAAAGTGGTGAGCATCAAGGAAGTGCCTCGCCAACGTCTGAACGTTACCGTTGAAGACGGCACTGGACGTATGGAGATGGTGTTCTTCAAGGGTATCAAATGGAACAGGGAGCGTCTCGTTCCCGGTTCCACTTTCATTTTTTTCGGCAAACCGCAGGAATTCAACGGCAGGTACAGCATAGTCCATCCTGAAGTGGATGTCCCGCGAGAAGATTCTATGACACAGGGGGTGCTCACCGGAGTATATCCGAGTACCGACAGGCTGAAGACCGGAGGCGTAACAGGCAAGGTGATGTGCAAGATGGTGTCTTCGGCACTCAATCTGTGTCTGCCGGAGATAAGGGAGACACTTCCGGATTACATCCTCAGGGATATGGGTTTGTGCCCTCTTCCCTATGCTCTCAAGAACATCCATTTCCCCTCCGACAGTTATGCCCTGGAGAAGGCAAGCATCAGGCTCAAATTCGAGGAACTGCTTTTTCTCCAACTCAGTCTGCTGAAACAGAAATACAAGCGCAGCCGCAATGAGCACGGCATCGCAATGCCGCACGTGGGGAAGGATTTCCACGACTGCTTCAATGCCCTTCCCTATCCGCTTACCGGTGCCCAGCAACGTGTGATCAAAGAGATACGGTCCGATATGACAAGCGGGCACCAGATGAACCGCCTGCTGCAGGGAGATGTCGGGTCCGGCAAGACTATGGTTGCCGTCCTCAGTTCTCTCATTGCTGTGGGTAACGGATATCAGGCCTGCATAATGGCACCTACGGAAGTCCTTGCCAGACAGCACTTCAACAACATTCAGAAATACCTGGCCCCAACCTCGGTACACTGCGCACTGCTGACGGGAAGTACCGGAGCTAAGGAGCGCCGGGAGATTCACTCGGGACTGGAAGACGGCAGCATAGGGCTGATTGTCGGCACTCACGCCCTGCTCGAAGACAATGTCCGGTTCAAGTCGCTGGGATTCGCCGTGATTGACGAGCAGCACAGGTTCGGAGTCGACCAGAGAGCGAAGCTATGGTCCAAGGGACCGATTCTTCCGGACGGAAACCAGGCCGCACCGCACGTGCTTGTAATGACGGCTACACCTATTCCCAGGACACTGGCAATGACGCTCTATGGTGACCTGGACGTTTCTGTCATTGACGAGATGCCTCCCGGAAGGAAACCGGTCAGGACCATATGCATCACTCCGTCGAAGAGGGCTGCAATGTATAAGTTCATGCGGGACGAAATCGCGCGTGGACGACAGGTGTTTGTCGTATACCCGATGATATATGTCAACGACAAAATCGACATTAGCAACGTAGAGCAGGGATATGAGGACATCGTCGAAGCTTTCCCTCTCGACAAGGGCTACAAAGTGGCCATAGTGCACGGACAGCAGACCGCCGAAGTCAGGGACTTCAATATGTCGGCGTTCGCAGCAGGCAGAGCGCATATTCTGGTCGCTACTACGGTAATCGAAGTCGGAGTGGATATCCCCAACGCCTCGGTGATGGTGATACAGAGTGCCGAGAGATTCGGGCTAAGCCAGTTGCACCAGTTGAGGGGCAGAGTGGGCAGAGGAGCGGACAGCGCCTACTGCATACTTGTAAGGGACTTCAAGACTGGCAAGGACGCACTTCAACGGCTCGAGCTGATGTGCTCCACCGAGAACGGATTCGACATAGCCGAGGAGGACATGAAGATGAGGGGGCCCGGCGACCTTGAGGGTACCCAGCAGAGCGGGCTTCCCATCAATCTCAACATCGCCTCGCTGGCAAGGGACGGACTGCTGCTCACAGAAGCCAGGGCCTATGCAGACAGGATTCTTGACAGGGATCCCCAGTTGCAGAGCCCGGACAACGCCCTGCTGGCAAAGGAGCTGCGCAAGGGCAAATATAATATCAAAGACTACAGCAAGATAAGTTGACACAATATCGATCAAATGAACATAAACATCAAACAAATCATCAAAGCCGCTTGCATCGCAGCCGCTTTGTACTCATTGGCAGGATGCTCTATGAACAGAAATGAAGTATGCTCCGGATACGTCGGGAAGCCGGAGGCCGCAATCACTGACGGATTGCTGACGCCGGAAGTTTTGCTTTCGCTGGGGCGTCTGAGCGATCCCCGGATTTCTCCCGACGGCAGCAAAATCCTCTACGGTGTGAGTTATATCTCCATCAAGGACAACAGTTCCTGCCGCAACCTTTACTTGTGCAACCCGGACGGCAGCGACCGTGTCCAGCTCACGAGATACGCCAAAAGCGTCAGCGCCGCACGCTGGAGCAGGGACGGCAAATCCATTTACTTCCTCCAGGAAGGGCAACTTTGGAACGCCCCCCTCAAGGGAGGAAGACTTGGCCGCAAGGTGAAGCTCAGCGAAGTCCCGGCTGGCATCAGCGACTACAAGATATCACCTGACGGCAACCAGTTGCTCTACGTAAGCAGCATCCCCGGCCCCGTGAAAGGTCCGTCAGACTCCGACCCCGCCCTTGACAAAGCGCAGGCATATGTGGCCGAGGGTCTTATGTACCGTCATTGGGACCATTGGGTGACCGAGACTCCGAGGACCTTTGTAGCCTCTCTCGCGGGCGGTACGGTGACACCGGACAACTCATTTGACATACTGGGCAATTCCGATCCCGGTTACGAACTTCCCACCGAACCGTTCGGCGGAGCCGAGCAGCTCGACTGGTCTCCGGACAGCAGACACATAGCCTACAGCTGCCGCAAGCATACAGGCAAGGAATATGCTTTCAGCACCAACACCGGCCTGTATGTCTATGACATCGTCACCGGTGCCGAAATACCAGTATCGGTCCGGGGTGGCTATGACACTGATCCCGTATGGAGTCCCGATGGAAGCAAACTCGCCTGGATATCAATGGAAAGGGACGGATACGAGGCTGACAGACAGAGGCTTATGGTTGCTGACATAATCACTGCCACACCCGAAGAAGAGGGGCAGAACCAGGGTATTGAAATAGGGTCCATAAAAGAACTCACCTCTTCATACAAATATGACGTGGAAGGGCTGTTCTGGACTCCAGACAGCAGGAGCATCATATTCCCCTCCACTATAGACGCTCTCACAGCCCTGTGCAAGGTGGATGTCGGAAGCGGAGAGATTTCCAGACTGACACCCGGGAACTGGTGGTTCGGATTCGGAACCCCCTTCCATTTCAGCGAAACCGAAGGCTCCATTTCCCTGCTCACCTCGTACCAGAGCATGGAATTCCCCACCGAACTGGTCAGAGTCGACATCGGAGCCGACGGACAGGCATCCTGCACTCCGGTCACCGGGGAGAATGAGGACATCCTCTCATCCCTCTCCGGTATCAGGCAGGAACAGATATTCATTCCAACGCCACAGGGAGAATCCCTCCAGTGCTGGGTCCTCTACCCCGAAGGCTTTGACGGCAATAAAGTGTTCCCCGCCATCGAGATGTTCAACGGAGGCCCCCAAACGCCTCTTGACCAAAGCTGGAGCTACAGGTGGAATTTCCGTATGATGTGCCAGCAGGGATATGTCGTGATACTTCCCAACCGTCACGGCAACAGCGGCCTCGGCCAGGAATGGAAAGAGCAGATAAGCGGTGACTACCAGGGACTCAATATGCAGGACTACCTTCTCGCCGGCAAGTGGATAAAGTCCCAGCCGTGGTGCGGCAAACTGGCAGGAGTCGGAGCGTCATACGGAGGATTCTCGGTTTACAACCTGATGGGAATGCACGGAGACCTCTTCGACTGCTTCATCTCGCACGCGGGCATTTTCAACGAGAAGCAGCTATGGTACACCACAGAAGAAGCCTGGTTCGGCAACTGGGACAACGGCGGACTGAAGGAATATGCCTACGAGCAAGGCAAGGTCGGTCCTGCCGGTGACGGAATAACCTTCGGAGGAATGCAGCAGGCGGGCGCTCCGTATGCTGACGTGGCCAAGAGCCGCCACCACTACGCCAACGACCCCGAATCCAAGGTCACCCGGTGGCACACTCCCATCCTCTGCATCCACGGCATGATGGACTTCCGTATTCCATACGAGCAGGGAATGGCGGCGTTCAACGCAGCCCAGATGATGGGCGTACCTTCCAAACTCATAATTTTCCCCGAAGAATGCCACTGGATACTCCAGCCTCAGAATGCTCTCTTCTGGCACAGGGAATTCTTCGACTGGCTTGACAAATGGACCAAACAATGATGACTATGAAAGCAGGGACCAAAATACTGGCAGCCGTTATCGCTGTCCTTATACCTTCTGCCGTCTTCGCCCAGAAATGGGAGGGCCTGGCCGACACTCCCCAGATGGGTTGGAACAGCTGGAACAAATTCAAGGAAAACATCAACGAGGAACTAATACGTCAAACTGCCGACGTAATGGTAGAAAAAGGTCTTCTGGAGGCAGGCTATGTCTACCTCAACCTGGATGACCACTGGCACGGCGAAAGGGACGTGCAGGGATTCATCCACGAAGATTCACTGAAATTCCCTTCCGGAATGAAGGCGCTAGGAGAATACCTTCATTCGAAGGGACTCAAGTTCGGCATATACAGCGACGGAGGCACTATGACCTGCGGATGCCAGCCCGGCAGTTTCGGCCACGAGTACCAGGATGCATACACCTACGCCTCCTGGGGCGTGGATTACCTAAAATATGACTGGTGCAACCACAAGGACATCAATCCGAAGGGGGCTTACAGGCTAATGAGAGACGCACTTCGAGCAAGCGGCAGACCCATATTCTTCAGTATGTGCGAATGGGGGTCCAACAAACCCTGGCTCTGGGCTGAAGAAATAGGACATTCCTGGCGCACTACCGGAGACATAGGATGCAGTTTTGTCGAACCTGTACGGCATTATAATGAACAAGGTATAAATGACTGGACGGAGAAGAGTGTACTTATGATTCTGGATCTGAACGCTCCCCTGCGCCAGTATGCCGGGCCGGGTCATTGGAATGACCCGGATATGCTCGAAGTGGGCAACGGTATGAGCGTCAACGAAGACAGGGCGCATTTCTCGCTCTGGTGTATGATGGCCGCTCCCCTTCTGCTCGGCAATGACCTCACAGCAATGAGCGACCAGACTCTTGCCATCATCACCAACAAGGCTGTCATAGCCATAGATCAGGACAGGCTTGGTATCCAGGGACTCAGGCACAGCCGTCGCGGGGATATCGAATATTGGTTCAAGCCACTCGAAAACGGAGACTGGGCTTTCTGTATATTCAACAGGGGGCTTGAAGATACGGAGGTGGAAGTTGAATGGCAGGATTTCTGCTTTACCGATTCCATCAGCGGGATGTCCACAGACTTCGACACCATCACTTATCGGGGCGCAGATTTGTGGGACGATGAGGCGCCGCTCATTACAACGGCATCACCCCTGAAGCTCACCGTTCCGGGTCACGACGTAAAACTTTACCGCCTGAGTGAGAGCACCGGTGAATGAGCGCATTCGGTGTGATAAAGGTGAAAAGATCAGGTTACTTACAGGCTAAGTTTCAGACACCATATATGGCTGCACGGAAGATTCTTTCTGACTGATGAGGGAATCCTGACGTATGTTCCTCCTACGGAGGATTCGAGTTTAAGCCTCCATCCTTCAGCTCCGAGCATCACGGCCTTCGAAGCATCAGTGACACCGGGAAGAAATACGATTTCAGGAAGAGTCCCGTCATCCGGCGCGATATAAAAGGCATACAGAGCATTTCCTTTTGAAGTATAATACACCCTGTCATCACCCTTCAGTCCTTCAGGGGGCCTGGTGCCGTAGATGCCTTCAGCGTTAACCTTCATCCAGTCGCCTAACTCCCGCAGGCGGTCATAGGCCTCCGCGTCCAGTTTTCCGTCAGGACCGGGGCCAACGTTCAGCAGCAGATTGCCTCCGCGCGCCACAATACGGACCAGCAGGCCCAGCAGCTCAGATGTCGGCTTATAGACAGGATTCTTGTTCCACGACCAACTTTGAGCCATCGTGATGCAGGATTCCCAAGGATAATCCAGCACATCATCGGGAATGGCTTGTTCGGGAGTACGGTAATTCTCCCATATCGTGTGGGTATGACGCGCAACCATCATTATGCCGGGACGGTTGCGACGCATCACCTCCGCCATCCGTTCCCAGGGTACCGGGGCATATGAACCATTGGATACATTGCACAGATCGAACCACATCAGAGAAATGTCTCCATATTTCCCGGAAGTCAGTTCGTCAACCTGATTCACCAGGAAATTCTGGAAACGGGGCCATTTTTCGGGGAATTTGGCTGTATCGTAATTGATGTGCCGGTCCTTCGGCGGAAAGAACTTCCACCAGAAATCATCGTGATGCCAATCGCTGATGGAGTAATAAAGTCCCGTAAGAAGGCCCTTGCTCCTGTATGCCTCAACCAGCGTCTTGGTAATATCGGCACGCGGGTCGGTGGAAAACGGGCAATCAGGTGACGTGACCTTATAGTCGGAGAAGCCGGTGTCGTACATAGTGAATCCGTCGTGATGCTTGGTGGTGAAGACGACATATTTCATACCGGAATACCTTGCTGCTTCAGCCCATTCGTCCGGATTGAAATCAACTGGGTTGAAGGTGGTCTGGAGCGCCTCATAAGACTCCACATATTCGTTGTAGCTTTTGTCCTGCGGACGCGACTTGAACTGCCAGTCAACGTTTTCCGGACAGATTGACCAGGATTCTACGGCACCGGTCTGGCTGTATGCCCCCCAATGAATGAACATTCCGAACTTCAGATCCTGCCACGCTGCCACATTGTCACGGACATTCTGTTCAGCGGGAGGGATATAACCTTTGTCATTGCTTTCCGGAGCAGGCTTGAGGCAGGCTGAGGCCACGATGGTGCCCATCATCCTCGACGCATCCTCATTGGGATGCACCCCGTCTGGAAACATCTCGGGAGAATTCCTGAACGGTTCGTACAGGTCAGCCGTCTCGAGGTCAAGCCGCTTGACAAGCCAGCTGATGTCGGCGAGCACACAGTGCCGGATAACGCTGTCACGCACACCGCAAGCATTATCCCAGGCGGGGGTCGGTGTCAGTATGATGATTCGCGGTTTCGGGCTCAGACACCACAATCCCTTGACTCTTTCCTCATAACCGGCACGGAACTTTTCTCCGTTCCACTTCCCTTCCCTGCTGTCCTCGGAGCCCAACATAATAGTGACCACGTCGGGAGAAAATCTTTTCAGGTCCGCATCCCTCGGGAATCCTTTCACCTCGTATCCGGAACCGAGCAGAGAGCCCGCCACCTCCGCATATGCATAGTCGCAATCTCCCACACAGGCAACCCTTACAGGTACTCCCGAAGTCAAAAACAAAACACCGCAAACGGCAGATAACAGCAAAAACAAATGTTTCATATATGTCGATAATTCAGCACACCCTGAATTGCAGGCGGTTCATTATCTCAGGAGATACGCTCGCCTTTCTTGATGCGGATACAAATTTATTGCGAATCATTTATAATACCAAACCACGGTTTTATTTCAAAACTATTTCCTGATTCCATTTTTTCCTCCGACACCCGCAAGGGCTTGCAAATCCAAAACAATGTCCTTAACTTGCCGATGCGGGTAAATCA
>JAKSKI010000042.1 GCA_024401865.1 Bacteroidales bacterium | reverse complement strand
TTGTCAAGGTTGAAGCTTATGGGCAGGCTCATATTTCATCAACCTTCAACAACGTCATCGTTTCCCTTACCAATGCCCAGGGCCAGGTCATCAGCTGGGGTTCTGCAGGCAAGTGCGGATTCAGGGGATCAAAGAAGAACACCCCTTATGCTGCCCAGATGGCAGCTGAGGATGCGGCTAAGACTGCTTTCGATGCAGGTCTCCGCAAGGTCAAGGTATTTGTTAAAGGTCCGGGTGCAGGCCGTGAGTCCGCTATCCGCACCATCAACAATGCAGGCATCATCGTAACCGAAATCGTTGACGTTACACCTATGCCTCACAATGGTTGCCGTCCTAAAGGCCGTCGTAAAGTTTAATTTTTAAAAAGCTAAGAATTATGGCAAGATATACTGGTCCCAGCACCAAGATTGCACGTAAATTCGGCGAGCCTATTTACGGAGCAGACAAATACTTCGAGAAACGCAACTATCCTTCAGGACAGCACGGTCTCGCAGCAAAGCGCAAGAAACAGAAAGAGTACGGTACCCAGCTCAACGAGAAGCAGAAGGTCAAATATATGTACGGAGTGCTCGAGCGTCAGTTCCACAACACTTACGACAAGGCCAGCCGTATGGCCGGACAGAAGGGTGAGAACCTCCTCCTCCTCCTCGAGAGCCGTCTCGACAACGTAGTGTACCGCATGGGCATCGCTCCCACCAGAGCAGCCGCCCGCCAGCTTGTTTCACACCACCACATCACTCTCAATGGAGAGATCTGCAGCATTCCTTCCACATTCGTGAAGGCCGGTGACGTCGTCGCAGTACGCGAGCGCTCCAAGAGCCTCGAAGTCATCACTGCAAGCGTGGCTTCCACCACAAAGTACTCCTGGATCGATTTCGATCCCAAGACTTTGAGCGGAAAGTTCCTCAATCTCCCCGTAAGAGCTGAAATTCCCGAGAATATCAACGAGCAGCTTATCGTCGACCTCTACTCCAAGTAACGTTTAACACCAAAAGAACAATTATGGCAATCTTAGCATTTCAGAAACCTGACAAGGTAATTATGCTCGAAAGCACTGATACCGTTGGCCGTTTCGAATTCCGTCCCCTTGAGCCCGGATACGGACAGACCATCGGCAATGCCCTTCGCCGTATTCTCCTTGCGTCTCTTGAAGGTTTTGCTATCAGCCAGATCAAGATTTCCGGAGTTGACCAGGAGTTCCAGAACATCCCCGGTGTCATCGAAGGAATGCAGGACATCATCCTCAACCTCAAGCAGGTACGTTTCAAGAGGATGGTCGAGTCCGATGATTCTGAGACAGCAAACATCGTCATCAGCGGCAAGCAGGAGTTTACAGCTGAGGATATCTCCAAAGGATTGTCTTCTTTCAAGGTGTTGAACCCTGATCAGCACATCTGCACT
This sequence comes from Bacteroidales bacterium, assembly GCA_024401865.1. Taxonomy (GTDB): domain Bacteria; phylum Bacteroidota; class Bacteroidia; order Bacteroidales; family UBA932; genus Cryptobacteroides. The sequence continues at coordinate 13,466 of JAKSKI010000042.1, read as the reverse complement.
CTCGAGCCTTCGGTCAAACTCGAAATCTCCCTGACCATCACAAAGGGTCGCGGTTTCGTTCCTGCCGAGGAACTCAGAGATGAGAATACCCCTATCGGTACTCTCCCCGTCGATGCGATCTACACTCCTATCCGCAAGGTCAACTGGAGCGTGGAGAACTGGCGTGTCGAGCAGAAGACTGACTATGAGAAGCTTAATCTCGAAATCGTCACTGACGGATCCATCACTCCCGATGCAGCCCTTCAGGACGCAGCTAACATCCTTATCTACCACTTCAAGCTCTTCACCGATGACAAGAAAGTCTCCATCGAGAGCCCTGAGGTGTCCGATTCAAAAGAACTTGACGAAGAGGCGCTTCATATGCGTCATCTCCTTCTCACCAAGTTGTCAGATATGGGGCTTTCTGTACGCGCTTTCAACTGCCTCAAGGCTGCTGAAATCGATACTTTCGCAGACCTCGTATCCTATTCGCGTCCCGAACTCATGAAGTTCCGCAACTTTGGTCGCAAGAGCCTCAATGAGATAGACCTGCTTGTCGAGAAGATGAAGCTTTCATTCGGAATGGATGTTACAAAGTATAATATTGAACCCAAGAAAAAGAACGCATAAAAGATGAGACACAATAAAGCAATCAATCATCTTGGTCGCAAGAGCGGTCACCGCAAGGCTCTCCTTTCCAATATGGCGTCTTCTCTTATCCTCAACAAGAGAATCACCACCACTGTTGCCAAGGCCAAGGCTCTCAAGACCTATGTGGAGCCCCTTATCACCAAGTCAAAGGATGACTCCACACATTCACGCCGTGTTGTCTTCAGCTACCTCAAGGATAAGAATGCTGTTGCGGAGCTCTTCCGCACCGTTGCACCCAAGGTCGCAGACCGTCCCGGTGGATATACCAGAGTCCTTCACCTCGGTTTCCGTCAGGGAGATGCTGCTGACATGGCTCTTATCGAGCTTGTCGATTTCAATGAGGCAGCTCTCGCTTCCGCTCCCAAGGCAGCGAAGAAGACTACCCGCCGCAGCCGTGCCAAGAAGGCCGAAACTGCTCCTGCAGCCGCCCCTGAGGCAGCTCCTGAGGCAGAGCAGCAGCCTGCAGAGACAAAGGCTGAATAATCTTCGGCTGATGCAGAAAATTGCGCGATACTGTAGTATTGCGCAATTTTTTGTATATTAGCGACGTGAATTGGACCCGTACGGGTCTTTTAGTGTGTTACTGTGAATATTGCTTTGGTCATACCGGCTATGATAGCCATCGTGTGCGGGGGTGCTGTGTTTCTTTTCAGCCCCAGTCTGCGCCGTTTCCACAAGTTCATAGGATTCACTTTCATATTCGAGGGGATGGTTGCCCTCATGGCGGGCGTAGTGCTGGCGGGGATGGGATTCTTCAGCATGCCGTTCTATCTCCTGTATGTCACGATGCTGCTGGTGGCGCCCCTGTTCTATTATCTGGCCGTCCGCTCCCTTCTGGGGGAGTGCGAATTCAGGAGCCGTGATTTCTGGATGCTGCTTACCGCGCTTGTGTTTGTGGCACTCACAGTCCCTGTCGCGAGTGTCATCCCTCCGGCAGACAAGGATCTGTTCTTCCGCCTGTCTTACGGTATGCCCGGTCGTCCCACTACCGGTGCACTGGTGCTGGGAGCTCTGGACAGCGCTTCGTTTGCGCTTTTCCTTGCCGAATACCTGTTCATTCAGATATTCTGCATAATAAGTCTTCCCAAGTACCAGAGGCTGCTGTCCGATTATTACTCCAATCTCGAAGGTCTGTCATTGCCTACAGTTGTCGCAGTTCTTGTCCTGATGGCGCTGCGCTTCCTCTGCCTTGCGGCAATGGGATTCCTCCCCGATACGCAGTGGATATCAGTTGTATATGCAGTTGCGTTCTCCCTTTTTTACATCGCTTCCACCATTTGTGTGTGCCGGGTCGGATATACCGCAGAGGAGTTGGGCCGTATGTGCCGGGCTCAGGAGTCCCGCAACCAGGAGCCCGTGGCCAATGACGCCATCAAGTCAAGAATGGACCGTCTGCTGGAAGAAAGATTCTTCCTCGATCCCGACACCAATCTTATGGACGTGGCTGGAGTAGTCCACGTAAATTCCAAATACCTGGCTGAATATCTCAAGTACCATTATGGCGAAACGTTCCTGACTTATGTGAACAGGCTGCGTGTAGAGCATGCGACCGTCCTTCTTGGTGAAGGAAGACTCTCGATGGAAGACATAGCCGAGCAGTCGGGATATACAAATGTCAGCACATTTTACCGCAATTTTATAAAAGTCAAGGGTGTGTCGCCCTCAAAATTCAAAAAAATCTGACCGGATTCGTGCAAATTCTGGAATTTTCGCGTTTTTGCTCTTTCCAGAAGCGATTTTGCAGCCTACCTTTGCAACAGAAACAAAACGAAAAGTTATGTCAATGTCCAAAACAAAATTCAATGTCCTGATCGGAGTCCTCACCGGAGTGCTGGTAGGGTTTGTCCTTGGAGCCGCATTCGGTGTCACGGACGGATCGCTCTCGACAGGTAAAGGCAACGCCTCCGGCAATATCAATCGCGTGGCCGCGTTCGGCAACTATCTGCCCGAGACGATATTCGAGGAGGAGGATTGGGAGAATGAAGAAGCCGACACTCTCAGATATGAAGCTCTGGATGAAAACGGCGAACCTGTACAGATTATAATTGTAAATAATAAATAAAAAGAATACTATGAAAACAAATGTCAAAATCATCATCGCTGTAGCCGCAGGTTTCATCGCAGGTTGCGCAGCAGGAATGTTCCTTCCCGGTCTGGAGACTTCCGCCAATTCCGGCAAGGGTGATATCGCAAAGGTGTCCAAGTTCAACAGGAGTGTCGTCGGCGGCGGTGTCAGTGCTGTTGAGGAGGAGCTCAAGAACAGCCCCGAGCAGTTGGCCAAGACCAAGGCGACTCTTGATATCCTTACCAGCCGTATGGCAGAGTTCGACGAACTCGTTGATATTGCAGTCGCTGCAGGAGAAGGCAATGAGGACATCGCTTCATCACTCAATGACCTCAAGAAGGTCCAGAGGCTTGCCCAGAATGCAAGACTCAGCGGAGAGCAGGCATCAAGCGCACTCGAGGCCGTCTGCAACGGTGAGAAATCCGACATCGACTATGAGCAGGCTTCACAGAATCTTACAGTGGCGTTTCTCCTTGTTGACCGTCAGGTCAGTGTAGGCAAGCAGTTCGTTTGTGAGGTTGACTCTTACCTCAAGAACAAGAATATCGACGAGAATCTTGACCTCGCATTCGCAAGAGACCTTTGGGCAAACTACTGCTGCGTCGAGGCCGCCATCAATGATGACAAGAGCGAACTTGCATTCTGGGGCAAGCAGTCAAATCTTGTCAACGACGTCAAGGGAGCTCTCGCCGGACTTCCCAAGGAAGCCATCCAAGTTGTCGGCAAGAGTTTGACGATAAGCAACCAGTTAGACATCACAAGCAAAGTCGGCGCAGAGCTTATCAAGAATGGTGAAAATATTTTCGCCGGAATAGGGGGGGGACTCAAGTCAAGTACAGGACTGGATGTAGTCACTTCCCGCAAGGATGGACTCGCGGCAGGAGCAGGTTCTGAAATCGTCACCGTTGGCAAGAAGGGCCTCAACTCAGTCAGCGAACTTACCGAACAGATTGGTAAACTCGGATCTGGAGCGGATATTACTACACAGCGGACCGGCGGTCGCTACTAATAAATAATGAAATATTTGCGAAAGACAGTCTTTGTACTATTTGCGTTAATGTGTCTGACAGCGGAATTCGCCCGCTGTCAGACTATTTACGAGTACAAAAGGGATGATGCCCGAATCTTGTTCTTTGACAAGAACCAGTCCAAGTACATCCCTCACATCGTGCGGATGTATGAGAACGGAAAGGCCCTTCACGAGCACATATGGTGGCCCGACAGCCTGTCCGTTCCGTCTATCCAGGCGCCTATGTTGATGATGAGTGATTTTGCCGATGACGGCAACGGAGGAGCGTCATCCATCCCCCAGAACCTCATCAGCGTGGAGATGGCCCCGCTTAACTATTCGTATTTCATATCACCCAGTACAGAGCGCTACCATCACCTTTTCCGTCACGAATATACCCATATCGTGATGACAGACAAGGCCTCTTCCAGAGACGTTTTCTGGAGAAAAGTATTGGGAGGCAAGTTCTCGGTTGATCCCAAGCACCCGTTCTCCGCGGTATGGAGCTATCTGAGCGCTCCCCGTTGGTATGCTCCCCGTTGGTATCACGAGGGCATTGCCTGTTTTATGGAGACCTGGACCGGCGGAGGTGTCGGTCGAGCCCTCGGCGGATATGACGAGATGTATTTCAGGAGCATTGTCGATGGAGGGGAGGACCTCTATTCGGTGGTGGGACTGGAGATGGAAGGCACCACTTCGGATTTCCAGGTGGGCTCCAACTCATATCTGTACGGTACCCGTTTTGTCAATTATCTTGAATATAAGTACGGCTTCGACAAGTTGCGTGATTTCTACAACCGTACCGAAAGCAGCAAGCCTGTGTTCAGCGCCCAGTTCGAGAGTGTCTATGGCAGGAACATAAGGGAAATCTGGGATGAATGGCGTGAATTCGAGGCCGTCCATCAGAGAGAGCAGCTCTCTGCAGTGGAACAATTCCCCATCACAGGTACGGAAGCTCTGACCGAAAAGGCAATGGGTTCGATGTCTCCTCTCGTGATGGATGAGGAGCACGGGTGCGCATATGCGGCAGTCAATTACCCGGGAGACTTCGCCCACGTGGAGAGAATAGACCTGAAGACTCTCAAACGCACCAGAATTCACACCATAGGGTCTCCCCAACTTTATCAGACGGCCTATCTGACATTGGACAAAAAGCGCCAGAGGCTTTTCTGGACAGAGCATAACGGTCAGATAAGGGGTCTATGTGTCTATGATCTGAACAAACGCAGAGTAGTCAAGAATCTCAATTACCAGAGAATATCCAACATAGTCTACGACAATACCGGAGACTACCTCTACGGCGCTTTTACCAACGGAGGCGTGATGTATCTCTGCCGCTATGATGCAGACCTCAAGGACAGGCAGGTTCTGCATACCTTCCCCTTCGGTGTGAGCATTTTCGACATAGACATATCCCACGACGGGAAGAAGCTGTCGGTCACTACTTCCGGCAAGAACGGTGAGCAGTCCCTTCTCCTTTTTGACATTGATGATATGGAGAATGCCGGGTTCAAATACACCACGCTCTACACTCTCGAAGACAGCAATCTCGGTCAGTTCCGCTTTGCTCCGGGAGACACCACGATGGTGGGAAGTTCATATTATACCGGAGTCAGCAACATCTGGGAGCTCGACATCCGCACCAAGGAAATCAACCTCCTGACCAATACCAGAATAGGTCTGTTCTCTCCTATACAGGTGTCCCGCGATTCCATATACGCTCTAGAGTTCGAGCGCAACGGTATGCGTCCCGTCAAGTTCAAGAAGGAGGTCCTTCACGACGCAAATGCCGTGACAATGCTCGGTCAGATGGCTTATGAGGAGCATTCTGAAGAACTGGAGGCGCTGTCCAGGCTTGATCAGCCTCTCCCCGAAATCAAGTTCGGAGAGGTGTACGACTCGATAAAGGTTTACAATGCTCTCACCTCCCTGAAGTTTGTCGGAGCATATCCGGAGATTTCGGGTTTCAGGGACAAGGGCGCCTGGAACAACGTGACCCCCGTACTTGGCTACAGGTTCACTTTCCAGGATCCCCTGGGCCTCAATTCCCTCAAAATGAGCATAGGAATGTCGCCCTGGAGCGGCAATGACCCCATCAACCAGTATCACGCTCAGGTGGAATGGAGTTTCTGGCAGTGGAAGTTCTCAGCCGCCTGGAATCCCACGTCCTTCTATGACCTTGCCGGCCCTCTCCAGTCAAGCCGCAAAGGCTGGCAGGTTACGGCAGGATACGAAGGCAGCTTCTCCATCAACTATCCATATTCCCACGAATATGGAGCGATGATTGCTGCATACGGAATGATGGATGCCCTGCCTCTCCATCAGGAAGTTCAGGTCGATGACAATATCTCGTCCTTCCAGACGGCAAGCGCATATTATCAGTTCTCCAAGACCCTGGCAACTCTGGGTGCCGTAATGCCCGAATCCGGTTATTCGGTGGGAATAGACGGATACACCTATCTGGCCAAGGGCCAGTTCTTCCCTTCGGTGACGGCCAATTTCGATGCGGGTCTGCTGGTCCCTTTCATGCGTAATACCTGCCTTTGGTTCAGGAGTGCGGTAGGCCAGAATTTCGGAGACCCTACATCCGTTTTCGGCAACGAGTATTTCGGAGGATTCGGCAACAACTGGATTGATTATCGTGCGGCCAACAGATACAGGAGCGTGGGTTCCCTTGCCGGAGCGCCTATTGACGCCATCAAGGCCCACTCGTTCGCAAAGCTGATGGCGGAGCTCAGTCTCAGACCCGTCAGGTACAAGAATGTCGGCTTCCTCAACCTTTACCCGACCTATACCCAGCTCAACATATTCGGCACAGGACTTGCCGCCGACCCCTGGGGGCAGCAGAACAACTGTCGGGGATATTATAATGTCGGTGCGCAGCTCAATACGGAAGTGGTGCTGTTCAAGTATCTCAAGACCACCTGGAGCATAGGTTATGCTCACGTGTTCGGCCCGAACGGATGGCATCGGGGTGATTGGCTGATATCGCTCAAACTGTTGTAAACATATGCTTTATCTCATAGCGCTTCTGCCCATAATAGTATACGTCGTCATCATAAAGGCGATGGACGGATTCTCCATCGCTTCGTGGAAGAGGATACTTGCCTGGTTTGTCTGGGGATTCGTCACTTGCGGAGGACTGTTGCTGTATTCGCGCTGGACAGGCCGCGACCTCGGGTGGTACGCTCCCCTTGTCGAGGAATTCCTCAAGGCGCTTCCGCTGGTGATTGCCGTATGCCGCAAGAAGGTGGTGTTCTTCTCCGAGTCCCTGATCTACGGTACTGCCATCGGCGCGGGATTCGCATTTCTGGAGAACGTCATCTATGTGGCGGTACTGCCCGGTTTCACTCTCGGTGATGCCATCCTGAGAGGGTTCGGTACGGCTGTGCTGCATATGGGATGTACGGCACTGTATACCACCCTTGCCATCATCATCACAAGGATTCTGGCGGGCAAGCCCCATTGGCTTATGACGTGCGTCGCATTCATCTCGATACTTCCATCATTCGTGATACACTACTATTACAATAAGTTCCTGCTGCCCGAATTCCTCCAGCTTGCGCTGGTCATCCTGGTGATGATGGGACTGTTCGTAGTCATCTATGACATTGACGGCAAACTGATACACAAGTGGCTGGATACCTGCATCTCCAATGATGTGTCCCTGCTTGCGTCAATGAAGGCGGGCCATCTCAAGGAGACCTCGGCCGGACGGTATCTTCTCGATATGCGCAAGAAATTCCAGCCGGAAGTATTCTTCGACATCTGTACCTACCTCGGACTCTATCTTGAGATGTCTATTGCGGCCAAGAGCCGTATGATAATGAAGGAGGCAGGTATCGAAATGCCTGTTGGCGAAGCGGAGCACCAGCGCAACACGGACAATATGACCGAGCTCAAGTCTCTCCGCAACAATATCGGGCTGTCCGGGTTGATGTGTCTCAAACCCATTATCGACGAGAAGGCCGTGGATTCCTGGGTCTTGGACGAACTGCTATAGCGGGTCGGTATTTGTCCAGGGGTTATGTAAATGAAACAAATCTGTAAGTGTCGTAGACTTGACAACTTACAGATTTGTTTCGTGCCCGAGGCCGGGATCGAACCGGCACGTCTTTTGAGGACACAGGATTTTGAGTCCAGCGCGTCTACCATTCCGCCACTCGGGCCTGAGCCGGGTGCAAAGGTACGAAAAATCTCAGACAATCAAAGAAATTTCAGTATCTTAGCAATTCCGACCATTCAAATGAGGCGCATCATTATATCTCTCTTGCTGCTTTCTGTCGCCCTGTCGCTTCCGGCTCAGGTGACGGGTGTTTCGGGTACGGTTACGGATGCCGATACGGGAGAACGCATTCCCTATGCTTCTTTGGTGCTGAAGGCATCCGGTATCGGCACAAGCGCGGATAATCTCGGGCTCTTCACTCTGGAGGCCCGCATTGCTTCGGACGACACTCTGCTCTGTACGCAACTCGGATATTCCGACACGATGATTCCAGTCAAGGCAGGTTCGGACACGGTCATCGCAGTCAGGCTGAGACCGGAGCCGCGCGAACTCGCCCAGGCCCGAGTCAAGGCTGACAACAGGCTCGCCAGGCGACTTCTGTCCGGCATAGAGCGCAACAGGCCGGTCAACAGCCCCGAACTCAGGCCGCATTACAGTTGCGACGTATATTCCAAGACCGAGATAGACCTGACCAATCTCCGCAAGGAGATGAAGCCGGGACGATTCCGGGACCAGTTCGGATTCGTGACAGAATATGTCGACACGACTTCGGACGGCAGGAGGGAAATTCCCGCGATGATTTCGGAGACTGTGGCAAGGCGTTGGCACAGTTCTTCCCCCGACACGGACTGCGAGCGTATTCTGGCCAACCGCATCACCGGTGTCCCGGGAGATGACAATATACTCTCCCAATTTACGGGAAGTCTTAACCTGGGCACTGATTTCTATGACAGTTTCCTCAATGTGTGCGGAGTTTATATCCCTTCCCCGGCACAGAAGTCGGGACTGATGTATTATGACTATTTCATTGTCGATACACTTAATGTCGAAGGCAGGAAGACATATCAGGTCCGTTATCATCCAAAGAAAGGCATAGCCACTCCGGCCTTTGACGGAGAGATGCTCGTTGATGCAGGAGAATACGCAATCAGGAGCATCCGTGCGCGGATGGTGGATGAGGGCAGCGTCAACTGGATAAGGGACCTGGAACTCGAGTCCGAATACGGACGGGGCGGGGATTCGCTCTGGTTCTACAACAGCGACCGTCTGACTGCTACGCTCTCCATTGAGATTCTCAAGTCCGACGAGCGTCTGGCGGTACGCGGGAACCGCACGATAAAGTATTCCAACCCCGATTACGTGACGGAAGATATGCCTGAGCTCTCCGCAGGGAGGGTCGCGGTTGCGGAGGATGCGGGCGACAAGGGTGAGGAATATTGGCAGTCGGTGCGTCCCGAGCTCCTTTCCTCCCGGGAGAAGGGTATAGACGAGATGGTCGCCCGTGTACAGGAGCAACCCCTCTACAATACTCTTCGGACTTTGGCCACGGCCATCGTCACAGGCTATGTGGACATCGGCCCCATAGGCATAGGCCCGGTTCTGAGGATGGTCAGTTTCAACAACCTGGAGGGCTTCAGGCCCCAGATAGGCCTGCATACCTCCAAGTCTTTGAGCAAGGATTTCAGAATCACGGCATACGGAGCCTACGGAACCCGCGACAAGGCATTCAAGGGCGGCGTGACCTACGAACAGATGTTCGGCAAGGATCCCACGCGCAAACTGACTGTCGAGGCTTCATATGACGAATGCCAGCTGGGTAAGGGAGAGAGCGCTTTTACGGAGGGCAACATCATCTCCTCCATTTGGGCGGACAACCGCAAGATTTCGCCTGTGAGCTCGTTCTCGGCGCGTTATGACCACGAGTTCTCCCAATATTTCAATGCCGCCGCCGAAATCCGCCTCAGAAGGCATTATTCCAACAGCCTTGTCCCTATGACGGACTGGAGTGGGGAGGACCTCGGCAGCGTTGCTGTCAACGAGGCCGGCCTGCAACTGAGATTCTCGCGGGACGAAACAGTCTCCCGCGGTCATTTCGACAAGACTTACCTGCATTCCTATCATCCGGTCTGGACTCTGGGCCTGACAGGTTCTGTGCCGGGCCTGCGACAGGGAGACACGGGTTACTTCAAGCCCGAAATCACGTTCGATTACAATTTCAACATCCCTCCGCTCGGATTCTCCCGGGTCAGATTCAATGCCGGGACAATACTCGGGAAGGTGCCTTACCCCTGTCTGCACATCCACGCGGGCAACGTGACGGGACTTCTGGACAGAACGGCCTTCTCCTGTATGGATTATTTCGAATTCGCTTCCGACTCCTGGGCGACCTTCCTCTGGGATCACGACTTCCGGGGCTTCTTCCTTGGCCGCATCCCCCTGATCAAAAAGCTGGAGTTGAGGGAAGTGTTCATACTTAAAGCGGCCTGGGGCAGACTCTCTGACCGCAATAACGGCACATCTCTGACTTACGGAGCCCTGATGCCCTTCCCGGAGGGGATGAAATCCCTTGATACACCCTATGTCGAAATAGGGGCGGGCATAACCAACATCCTTCGACTTTTCCGCGTGGATTTCAGCTGGCGGCTGACTCACCTCGACACTGCGCGACGTCCGTTTGCGGTCAACTTCGGAATGGATTTCAGATTTTAATAAGTAAATTAGCATCCCGGTACATGCAAGACGAAATACTGGACATATTGAAGCAATACACGGGGGTTTTCCTGGTCTGTGACCTTAAGGTGAAGCCCTTTGCGGAGAATCTTCGGGCATCGGATCCTCTTCTGTCCTCAGCCCCTCTGCTGGAGATGGAGTTCTCCGAGGAGCACAAGGACGCTGAGACCGTGCTCGAGATCTGCCGTTTCCTGATGGACAAGGGAGCGGACAGGGGAGCGATAGCGCTTGCAATCGGAGGGGGCGTGACCACAGATACAGTGGGATTCGCAGCCTCCATATACAAGAGAGGCATTGCATACGCCAACGTTCCTACAACCCTCCTCGCAATGGTGGATGCCTCGATAGGGGGCAAGACCGGAGTCAATCTGGACGGTTACAAGAATATGGTCGGTTCCTTCCGTCAGCCCGAGTTTACCTGTGTGTTTCCGGAGGCCCTCGAGACCCTTCCCTCCCGTGAATTCAGAAGCGGGGCTGCCGAGCTCCTCAAGACATTCATTATCGCCGATGCGGCAAAATATGCCGAGGCGGTGAAACTGCTCTCAGGGTGGAACTCGGGAGGTTGCATCACGGACAATGATTTCCTGGAGCAAATGGCTCCTCTGATAAGTGACGCCGCATCGATAAAAGACGGTATTGTCTGCGAGGATTCCTTTGAACAGGGAGGACGCCGCCGGGTGCTGAATCTCGGCCATACCTGGGCCCACGCCATAGAGTGGTGGCAGCGTCAGAGCAATGACGCCGATACATTTACCCACGGAGAGGCCGTTGCCGTCGGCATAATCTGTGCGGCCCGTCGCTCCGAGGCCGAAGGCATAGCCTCCAAGGGACTTGCCGACCGTCTGGCGGCTGACTTCAAGGCCTGCGGACTCCCGACAGAACTGCCCTGCACTGAGGACGAACTTCTCCCTGCGATGCGGCGGGACAAGAAAAACAGCGGTGCAGCCATCAATTATGTATTGATAGAAGATATTGGCAAAGTCAAATGATCTGCGTAACCCTTCATCACAAGACATATGGCGAGATTATCGACATTCTCGCGGATTCATCGGTGGAGATGGCCGAAATTAGGCTCGATCTCTGCCCTGAACTGACAGACGGGCAGATTGCCGATCTGTTTGCCAACTGCGATACACCTCTGGTGGCAACCAGCCGCAAGGACTCGCGCAAACTCGCTCTGGCGATCGAGGCCGGAGCCCGTTTCGCCGACCTCGAACTCGAAGCGCCCGTTGCGGTGAGCCGCCATATCCAGAGCCTCTGCCGCAAGTGCGGCACGGAACTCATCCGCTCCTATCACAATACCGCAACCACTCCCGATGCGGGTTTCCTGGGTCAGGTGATGATGCGGTGCTTCCGCTACGGAGCCGACATCGCCAAGATAGTCACCAACTGCAATTCGCCCGAAGACGTGGAGACCGTGATGGGACTTTACGCTCCCGCAGAAGGGAGGGAGGACGTTCCCAAGGGCCGTCTGATAGCCTTCGGAATGGGAGAGTGCGGACGGCAAAGCCGTTTCGACTGCCTGGTCAAGGGTGCTCCGTTCACCTATGCGGCTCTGAGCGCAGAAGAAGCCGTTGCTCCCGGTCAGTGGCCGGTCAGAGAGTTGGCCGGCAGGATCGGCCAGGTAAGGCGGTTTATACGCAGGGGTCTGGTTATGCCGTCCTCCAAGAGTTTCGCCCAAAGGGCAATAATAGCCGCCGCTCTCGCCGACGGAGTATCGCACCTGGACGGGTACACTCCCTGCGAGGATTCCGAATCTGCTGTCCGCGTCGCCGGGGAGATTGGGGCGGTGGTGCATAGGACAAAGGATGGATCCGGACGCGAAACGCTTGAAATCAAAGGTATGGGAGCGGCTTTGTCCGAGGGGGGAAGACCTCTTGCACTGAAGAGCCTGAATGTGGGCGAATCGGGCTTGCTGGCGCGTCTGATGATACCTCTATGCAGCGTTCTCAACGAAGAATCCATCGTCATCGAAGGCAGCAGGACTCTTCCCGAAAGACCTCTGGCCGGAGCCGTCAACATTATGGCGGCATTCGGTGTGATACTTACCGGCCAGGACGGCCGCAGCAGGGAGGTCAGGGTCCCCGTCAACGTCAAGGGCCATATCATACCTGGAGTGGCCGACGTGTCCGGAAGCGGAGGGTCGCAGCTGATATCGGGACTTATGATGGCTCTGCCCCTGTGCTCCAAGCCTTCCACCCTTTATGTCGGAGAGCCCAAGAGCATACCCTATATGTATATCACCCAGGATGTTCTGGGCAAGTTCGGTATCAGACTTACCTGCGAGATGGAGGGCAATGCGGAGATGCTTGCCCTTCAGGATTGGTCATATTGCACCGGGATGAGCTTCAGGATCCCCGGAGCTCAGAGATACAAGTCCGCAGATTTCACCATCGAATCCGACTGGAGCGGAGCCGCCAATTTCATGGTGGCCGGAGCCGTGTTCGGAGGAGTGGAGATAGAGGGGCTCGACACGGCTTCCGTGCAGGCCGACATCTCCATAATGGATATTCTGGTGGATGCGGGAGCCGTGGTCAGCGTGACAGAGGATTCAGTTGTCAGCGTGCGCAAGGCTCCTCTCGAGGCTTTTGAGGCTGACCTCAACCATTGCCCCGACCTCTTCCCCATCGTGTCCGTACTGGCAGCATTCTGCGCAGGCCAGACACGGCTCTCCGGCATAAGCAGACTGTATGGCAAGGAGTCAAACCGCGCCGAGGCAATATTGGAGATGCTCTCCGGCCTCGGGGTCACCGCGTCCATCAATGAGGATGAGCTCCTGATCGAAGGCGAACAGCTGAGTTCCCGCTTCCTCAACGGCAGACTGCTCAGAGGCGGCAGCTTCGCCTCCCGCCACGACCACCGGATGGTAATGGCCCTCTCGGTTGCGGCCCTGGGTGCTGACGCCCCCGTAACGACGGATGACAGCGAATGCGTCTCCAAATCTTTCCCCGACTTTTTCAAGATGATGATATGAACACTTTCGGAAGAATATTCAGAGTCTCCATTTTCGGAGAATCCCACGGCCC
>JAKSKI010000041.1 GCA_024401865.1 Bacteroidales bacterium | reverse complement strand
AAAAACACTATAACCCCGTTTTGCAATTGATAGAATAAACTGAAAGAAATTTGCAGCGTTGAATTTTGTTCAGCGATAACCGACGCCGTTCAAAATCAACCGTTGCCAAATGAGGCGGACATCGGTTAGTCCGCCAAGAGAGGCAGACTCTGGCAAAAACAAGCTCAAAAATGGGTTCGTTTTTGCGATTTTGAAAATTCTGTCGGGCAAGTGTCGGGCAAATGGCAAAAAGAAAATGTCAACCGATTAAATATCAATCAGTTGACTTTTCAAAAGGTGCGGGTGAAGGGACTCGAACCCATACGCCGGAGGCACCAGATCCTAAGTCTGGCTTGTCTACCAATTTCAACACACCCGCAATATCGGACAGAGGCGGAATCCATATAAGCGGAAGCGCGGAGCATCTGTCCGGGGTGCAAATATAGTGATTTTATCCGAAAGTGATTAAATTTGTCGCATGACAAAGGATGAACTCAGGAAGTCGATGCGCGAAGCTTTCAGGCAGTATCCCCCGGACTCCGGCGAAAGCCTGTGGGAGCAGGTGGAGGCCTTGGATGAATTCGGCAGAGCCGGCACCATTCTCATCTATATGGCTCTCCCGGATGAGGTGCCCACAACAGCGTTCATCGAGAAATGGCGTGGGGAGAAGCGCTTTGTGATACCGCGTGTGAAGGGTGAGGACCTTGAGCTCAAAGTCTACGACCCAGAAGCTATCCAAAGCGGATACAGAGGCATCCCGGAGCCATCGGACAAGGCAGAGGATGTCAGTCCGTCGGAAATCGACCTGGCCCTCATACCCGGAGTGGCATTTGACCGCGAAGGGCACAGAATGGGACGGGGAAAGGGGTTCTACGACAGATTCCTGCCCTCAATCCACTGTCCTTCCGTCGCTATCTGCCAAGCCTGGCGCATTGTTGGGAATGTCCCCACTGATCCGTGGGACAAGACCGTGGATATCGTCCTAGGATAGAATCACTTGCGCTTTCTGCCCAACCTCTTGATACGTCGTTCGATCACGGCGTCCTGATCGCTCGTGTCATTCTCCTCTATACCTTCATCGATAATGCCCGGCTGCACCCCGGGAATGGCCAGGGAATCGGTCTTGGGAGGAAGCAATTCGAGACTGTCAGCACGCTGCCGCTCGGCAAGAGCGTCCATTACGACATTGTTGAGCGAGTCAATCCTTTGCTGCTCCCTTGCAGACAGAGCACTGTTCCCGGAATCAGCATCCTTCGCGCTGTTCTTAGCGAGAGAACTGGACCTGCGGGCTGCACGACGTATATCCTCAATACCACGCTTGTGCACCTCCTGGATTGACTTGTGGATATTAATCTGTACGGAATCGAGCTGTTGCGTGTACACAGGCACCTTGCCCGCACGGTATTTGGGCAGACCGAGCAAGAACCTCCAGTTGTCGGTATAGCCGTATACGTTGATGCCGAAAGGTATCATAAGCGGCGACTGGACCACAGAGGCGTGATAATTCATCTGTTTGCCTGGTCCCTGAGTACCTCTGAGGACAAAACGATACCTGTCGGCGGCAAGTTCGAAGGGGAACACTTCCAATTTGCCGTCGTGAACTGCAGCATCCACCTTGAGATCCTTGATCTTGCCGATATTCTTGTCCTTGAAAAGCAGCAGTCCGGTAACCTTGCGGAGATTGCCTGCATCCCTTATGTAAAGGTTCTCGCCCCTGATACGCGTGATACCCTCCAGGGTAGGGATAATCACATTCATATTGGTATCGAGCTGGCTGGCTACTGATATATCGATATTGAAAAGTCCTTCGAACGACTTGAGCAGAGGGATCATCTCATCCACAGCAGGCAGCATTCCGATCACGCCCTCAGCGGAGACATCGCGTATTCGCAAGTCGGCGCCCAGAGAGATGTCCTGCTTGCTTCTTGTCGCATAGAATGCGTCAGCCTTGACTGTGCCCACGTCGGTATAGGCTGCAGCGTTCACCAGCTGTGCGGTACGGTCCCGGACAATCAGTTCCGCCTTGGCAGGATGCACATTGACGTCGGCTATGGTGAGTGATGAGACACCCGCCTTGACACGGGCGTTCAGATTGGAGGGGACAACAATGAGAGGGGCGGGCAACTCTATGAGCCTGGCATCGGCGATGGAGTCCACCAGGTACGAGCCCTCGGTCTCCGACAAGGTATCAGAGTCAACGTCCTTGGTCCGCGTACCCATATCGAAAGCTGTGACGAGCTCGTTGATATTGAACCTGTCCGAACTGATATCCAGGCTGGCATTTAACATACCCTTACCCAACAGCACCCTGCGAAGTCCGCCCAACCTGCCCTTCAGCTTGACATCCGACATACCGGACACCACCTTGAGTCCGTGAAGATTGACTTCGTCATCCGTAAAGTTCATACTCATATCGGACAGCCTTGTCCTGAGAGGATATACCGGAGTGGATACGAAGCCCTTGGACACGCTGATCCGTCCGGAAGGTTTCCACATCTTCAGATACGAGGTGTAGACCGAATCCAGATTGACTTTAAGGTCGTGGTCCGAGAAATCATTTGGCAGCAGATATTCCGGCACATAACCGTTTCTGGAGGCGATGGACATTACGATGAGCGAGTCTAAGGTCACACCCGGATGAGCCCTGCGCAAGGAGTCCAGATAATGCCTGCGGGACTGCATCGCCTTGGGCGGGCGCATCTGGATCGACGCGTCCAGACTGGTATCGAAAAGACCGAACCTATTGGAACCCGACTTCATGTACACCATCCTGTCATCAGTGGTGAAGAATAATTTGGGCACGGATTCGTCCCTTACCTCGACCATATACATATGGAAGAAATTCTTCATGTCCCTGACCCTGACGTGCAGGCTGTCTCCCTTGCTGAAGAACGCCTTGGCCAGATCCAGTGACATCTTGAGGCCGTCAGGATGCGAAGAAAGCATCACTCGCGGGCTGCCGACTGTCACTCCTATGGTATCAGCCGGCATCGCAAACATTATGCTGTCGCCCGTCACGGTGCCGTCAATGACGGACTTGCGGAATTTAAGAGTCCGTATTTCATCCAGATCCGTCCTTGCGTCAAGCTTGAGAGCCATATTGCCGGATGCCTTTATCTCCTTGTCCAGAGGAATGAAGCGGACAACGGAATCGGCGGCAACATTGCCGTCGGCGTGCACTTCGAAACCGGGGTTGCCGCCAAGCAGGTCCGAAGCGTTTCCTCTGGCGGACAGTTCGAGTCCTGGACACGCCAGCGAAAGCTTTTTGAGAGTGGCGCTTACGAATTTGTCGGCGGTCATATTGCCGGCAAGGTCAAGTCCAACCACGGCATCCATCTTCTGTGGAAGATAACTGACCCTTGAATCCGGAATACGGATGCTGGCCTTGACATCGGGGAACGTCCCGTCATCCAGTCGTCCGACTGCATCGACATTAGCCGAGAGGATTGCGTCAGTACTGAAATTGCCGGAGACGGCCGGCACAATCGCCGAGTATTCATCGACCACTCTGGCCAACTTGCAGTTGTCGATGCAGACGTGCAGGTCCACATCCTTGACGCCGGCTTTCATTCCGACTGTCCCGTTCAATGAAACGGGGACATATGCAATGTCTGCCAGCATATCCCTGACACCGACGACAAGGGCCCCCTTGTCGTTGGACAGATTAATGGTTCCGTCAATGGATGCCGGCACTATGATGCCGCCAAGATAATTGGTGAACAGCGTCACGTCTCCTCCGGCGGATATATCCAGCGTCTGCCTGTGGGCATTGGAGACATCCAGATGCCGCAAACGGAGCGCCAACGTATCGGACGGAATCCTCGCGGCGGCGGCAAGGCTGTCAAGCCTTATGCTTACATTGTTGAATCTGACCTTGCCGGCCTTGAAGTCAGCCTTGAAATCACCCCTTATGCGGAATGCGTCAAATCCCGCATCGACAAACAATGTGTCGCTGATATCAGAAAATACAAGCTCTGTCCTGTCGACCCGGAAACCTCCCACGGATATGTTGGGAAGTTGCTTCCCGGCATCAGAATCTTCTTCAGGCGTTTCTACGCCATCCCCGCCACCGGCAATGACGTTCCAGTTCGCATTGTCGGCATCATATTTATGGGCATAGACGCGCAGGCCTTTGATTTCGGCATCGCAGAGCCTTATGTTGCGGGATGACAGCAGGAACGGATTGACAGAAGCGGCAAACCTGTCCGCACGTATGAGCGTATCCGTCAGTGCACCCCTTCCCCTGTCACGTGACGGATTGGACAGGAGCGAGATGTCATACGCATCAAAACGCCCGTGCGGATATGTCAGAGTCAGAGAATCCACTGAAACGGCAAACCTCGGAAACCTTCCGATCACATTGAAATGAAGGTTGGTGTATTCAAGTTTGCCGTCTATCAGTTTTGCGGCGTATTTGTCGGCAACGGACGTGACGAATGGCAGGTTGAGGACTATCTGCAGGGCGATCAGCACAAATGCCAAAGCCCCGCAGACAATAGCCAGAACCTTGCCTGCACGTTTCATCAGAGACCCATTTCGGTAAAGAAGTCGTTACCCTTGTCATCCACAAGTATGAATGCGGGGAAATCCTCCACGGTAGCCTTCCAAATGGCTTCCATTCCGAACTCCGGATACTCCACGCACTCGATGCTCTTGATATTCTTCTCCGCGAGGATGGCTGCAGGTCCGCCGATGGTGCCGAGGTAGAATCCGCCCCATTGCTTGCAGGCGTCAGTGACGTCTTTGGAGCGGTTGCCCTTGCCGAGCATCACCATCGAACCGCCCTTGCTCTGGAAAAGGTTGACATAAGGGTCCATTCGTCCCGAGGTGGTAGGACCCATTGAGCCGCAGGCGTATCCTTCGGGGGTCTTGGCAGGTCCGGCATACATCACAGGATGGTCCTTGAAATAGTCGGGAAGTTCTTCTCCGTTGTCAAGTTTAAGCTTGAGAGCGGCGTGAGCCATATCACGTGCAACGATGATGGTACCGTTCAGACTCAGACGTGTAGCCACCGGATACTTGCTGAGGGTCTTGCAAATCTCGCTCATAGGCTGGTTGAGATCGACCCTGACAGCTTCTCCCTCTCCCCCTTCGCGAAGTTCTTCGGGAATGAGCTCATACGGTTTGTCATCCATCTTCTCGATCCATACTCCCTCTGCATTTATCTTAGCCTTGATGTTGCGGTCTGCCGAGCAGCTGACTCCGAGTCCGATGGGGCAGCTGGCACCGTGGCGGCTGAGGCGGACGACCCTGATGTCGTGCACGAAATGCACACCTCCGAACTGGGCGCCGATACCGAGTTCCTCGCACTTCTTGAGGAGGATGTTCTCGATGCTGATGTCCCTGAAAGCGCGTCCGCTGTCATCTCCCGTTGTGGGAAGCGAGTCGTAATATTTGGTGGATGCGAGCTTGACCGTGAGAAGGTTCTTCTCTGCCGAAGTACCGCCCACTACCACTGCGACGTGATAGGGGGGACAGGCCGCTGTGCCGAGATGCTTGATCTTGTCCATAATGAAGGGGATGAGCACATCGGGACGAAGTACCGCCTTGGTCTGCTGGAAGAGATATGTCTTGTTGGCCGAACCGCCACCCTTGACCACGCAGAGGAACTTGAATTCATCGCCCTGGCAGGCCTCGATATCAATCTGGGCGGGCAGGTTGCATTGGGAGTTGCGCTCAGTGTACATATCATACGCCACGTTCTGGCTGTAACGGAGGGCATTGTTGCGGTAGGTGTTAAAAATGCCGGCGCTGAGGAATTCGGCCTCGTCGAAACCAGTCCAGACGTTCTGGCCCTTCTCGGCGTGGACGATGGCCGTACCGGTATCCTGACAGAACGGAAGTTTACCCTTGGCGGCGACTTCCGCGTTGCGCAGCATCGTGAGAGCAACGTATTTGTCGTTATCCGAAGATGCAGGGTCGCTCAGGATTCGGGCAACCTGCTCGTTATGCGAGCGCCGAAGCATGAAATTGACGTCGTGGAATGCGGTTTCGGACAGGAGCTGGACAGCTTCCCTGCTGACTTTGAGGATTTTGTTGCCTTCAAATTCGGTGGTGCTGACCAGTTTTTCGGAACCCGGAATCCTGTAATATTCGGTCTCGTCAGGGCCAAGCTGGAATGTGGGTGAATACTTGTAAGCCATATCAGTTGTTGTTCATTAAAAATTCTTTCATGCACGCATTGAGGTCTCCGTCCAGCACGCCCTGGGTATCGGCAGTCTCCCAACCGGTCCTGAGATCCTTGACCATCTTGTAGGGATGAAGCACATAGGAGCGTATCTGGGAGCCCCATTCGATTTTTTTCTTCTGCCCTTCCAATTCGGCCTGCTTCTCCTGGCGTTTCTTGAGCTCTATATCATAGAGACGCGACTTAAGTATGAGCAGGGCCCTCTGCCTGTTGTCCTGTTGGCTACGGGTCTCGGTATTCTCCACCGTTATACCCGTAGGGATGTGCCTTACGCGGACTCCCGTCTCCACTTTGTTGACATTCTGCCCGCCGTGGCCACCGGAGCGGAAAGTATCCCACTCGATGTCGCCGGGGTTTATTTCAATGTTGATGGTATCATCCACCAGAGGATATACGAATACCGAACTGAAAGTAGTCTGACGTTTACCCTGGGCGTTGAACGGTGAAATCCTCACGAGTCTGTGGACACCGGACTCGGTCTTGAGATATCCGTAGGCAAAATCGCCCTCGAATGAGACCGTGCAGGATTTGATGCCCACCTCATCTCCCTCGATATTCTCGGTAACGGTCATACGGTAGCCGTTCCTTTCACCCCAGCGCATATACATCCGCATCAGCATTGCACTCCAGTCATTGGCCTCGGTGCCACCGGCGCCGGAATTGATGGTAAGCACGGCTCCGAGGTTGTCGCCCTCCCCGCCGAGCATATTCTTAAGTTCGAGATTCTCTACGGCGGTCAAGGCATCTGCATAAGCCTTGTCCACTTCCTCTCCGTCAGGTTCCAGTTCCATAAGGACCTCGAGATCATCGATGGCGGAGGATACGGCTTCATACTGCGTCACCCAAGCCTTGACCGAATTCATTTCCTTCAGGAAAGCCTCCGCCTGCTTGGGGTCATCCCAGAAACCGGATGCCTGGGATTTGCTCTCCCTTTCGGCCACGTCCGCCCTGCGGTTATCGATGTCAAGACAGCGTTTGAGCGTATCCAGCCTGTCCCTGATGGCCTTGAACTGATCCTGGCTTATCATACCTCCTCCTCTTTGACGGGGTGTTTCCTGAAGAAGGCCGACAGGGTGAGACCGGAGATTATGTGCCAGATGCCCCACCAGGCTGTGACGAAGAGCATTCCTCCGTAGAGTATGCCGGTCTCGGGGTTGTTCCATATCTCCGGCTTGAAGATTGACGGATTCAACAGCATCGTAAGTCCAAGTCCGGAATTCTGGATACCGACCTCTATCGTAATGGAGCGGCGGTCCTTGAGGGGCAGTTTCATGATTCCCGCGCCAAGATAACCCGTTCCGAAAGCACAGGCATTATGGATGAGCACGAGGATAAAAATGAAAATGATGTAGTCCACAAAGAGCCTTCTGTTGGGGATGAACATTCCCAACACCATCACCACGAACACCACGATGGAGAAAATGTTGAACGGTTTCCTGATCTTCGCGGTGACCTTGGGGAAATACTGGGAGAATATCATACCCATCATAATGGGGATACCGAGTATCACAAACACGGTTTTGAATATCTCGCTGAACGGTATCTGAAGTTGGGGCAGCACAATGGTGCCCGACAGGGACGCATATTTGAGATACAGATTGCCCCAGAACCAGAAATTGAAGGGGGTGATGACAGGAGCGCTGACAGTCGACACGGCGGCAAGGCTCACGGAGAGCTCCACATTGGCCTTCGAGAGCGAACTCATGAAGTTGGAGATGTTGCCTCCCGGGCAGCTCGCCACAAGTATCATTCCCAGACATACCATAGGCGTCAGGAAACTGTGGAACAGCACTATCAGCAGGAATGTCACCAGAGGTAGACCAACCCACTGAAGGACTATGCCCGTGATGATGGATTTGGGTTTGATGAATACATCCTTGAGGGTCTCGGGCTTGATGGAGAGCGCGATTCCGAACATTATGAGCGCCAGCACGATGCTCATAATGAGACCGGTGCCACTGCCCAGATTGAGGCATACGCTGTCAAGAGACTGCAATTGTTCTTTAATCATAGCTCGCAAATTTACCAAAAAATTGATTAACTTGCCGAAAATTTCGTGAATTAGATTCAATCGCACATATGGAGAAACGACACAAGATTTGGAAACCTGATATAATATACTCAGTATTAAGAAGATATGTAGACTGGTGCACTAAATCCAGTTACAGCAGCCTTACCGTTGTCGGCAAGGAGAACATACCCACTGACGGAGCCGTGCTTCTGGCCCCCAACCATTGCAATACGATGATGGACGCCCTGGTAGTCCTTCAGGCCGACAGAGGCCCGTCCGGATACGGAGCCAGGGCCGACCTTTTCCGCAAGCCCCTCATCGCGTCCACGCTCAGGTGGCTCCGCATTCTGCCCCTCGCGCGCGCCAGGGACGGGCGCAGTGCCGTGGCCGGCAATGAGGAAATCTTTGACGAGGTGGTGGAGTGCATCGACCATAAGGTGCCATTCTGTATGTTCAGCGAAGGCACCCACCGCGCCAAGCATTCACTGATGCCCCTCAAGAAGGGCATATGGAGAGTGGCGGTCAGGGCAGCCAAGAGGTTGGACAAACCCGTTTACGTAGTGCCTGTCGGCATTGACTATGACGATTACTTCAGATATATGAAGCGCGCCAGGGTTTCATTCGGTGAGCCTATCAGGGTATACGAAGATACCGACCAGCGCGAATTCCTCGACACGCTCTACAAGAGGATTTCAGGTCTTATCACTTATTTCCCCGATGATGAGGATTATGACAAGAACTGGAACGAATGGAAGAAAGCCCACACTCCCGTCTACACTCCCCTGCAACAGGCCGGACGGATAGCTCTCGCCGTTCTTTCCCTGCCTCTGTTCGCAGTATTCGCCATACTCTGCTCACCGATGTGGATAATCGCAGCCGTACTGGGCAGCAAACTGGATGACAAAGCCTGGTTCAACACGATACGATACTGCACGAAGTTCGCTCTGATGCCCCTGCTTCTCGTGGCAATCGGCATTCCCGCATTCATCTATCTCCCCTGGTACTGGGCAGCCGTCCTGCTTCTGCTGGTATTGATGTCCCACAGCGGATTTTACTTCCTGCAGGATTTCTACAGGAGCATCCTCAACATCGAATAAATCGCACTTATGGCCGTCATAGGCATAATGGATTCGGGCAGCGGAGGGCTCTCGGTGTATCGCGAAATACGCAGGAGCCTGCCGGAGGCACGGTTCATCTATTATGCCGACAATGCCAACTGCCCGTACGGGGAGAAGTCTCCGGAATTCATAACAGGACGTTGCCGCGCAATCAGCCGATTCTGTATCGAAGGCGGCGCCGATGCTATGGTGATAGCCTGCAACACTGCCACCGCGGCCTCGATAAGCACCCTCAGGCAGGAATTCTCCGTACCTTTCGTGGGGATGGAACCCGCAGTGAAGCCGGCGGCTCTGGGCACACGGAGCGGTGTTATCGGAGTGCTTGCAACAGCCGGAACGCTCAAAGCCTCGAAATACCTCAACACAAGGGATGCCTACAGTGATGATGTCACTGTAGTCGAGCACATCGGCAAGGGTTTCGTAGAACTCGTGGAGAACGGGGACCTGTGTTCGCCCCACGCCAGGGAGACCGTCAGCGCAAGTCTGACCCCACTGCTGGAGGCCGGTGCGGACACGATAGTGCTGGGTTGCACCCATTACCCGTTCCTCCTCCCGATTATGCAGGACATAGCCGGTGAGGACATTCAATTCATCGACCCCGCTCCCGCAGTGGCCAGACAGGTGTGCAAGATTCTGGATCTGTCAGGAACGGGATATTCCGATTCCTATCCAGGGACAGACCTGCTGACTTCAGGTCCCGAAGATTCGGTCCGGCGCATTTTCAATATGCTGGACTGCCCTGGCGATAGATATAGTATCTCTTCGAAAGCGCTTTGAAACCCTCGGCGTCGGCATTCCAGTATTCGCGGATATCCGACACTTTGAGTCTCCTGCCGAATTCGCGGCTCACGAAATCGGTGCCGCACACCTTGTTGAACATAGACAGCCTTTCTTCTGAAGCCTCGGCGATGGGATTGCGGCCATACAGTTCGTTGACCGCCTGCATCACATAGAACTGTGTCAGGGTTATTGTCGCCTTGTCATAATCCGTATAACAGTACTGGACGCCGTGCACCAGCTTGCCGGCAAGTCTTCCGGAAATAGGCTTGTAATGAATTGTACGCCAGCAGATGCCGGGAATATTGTATGAATCCAGTCTTTCCTTGAGTTTGTCGGCATCTATCCACACTTCGGCGAACACCGCGAATGGAAGGGTGTAACCGATACCTATGTTGAGGTAGTTGTACAGTTCTCCGCAAAGGCCGCTTGCCGGATAGCACATGGCTGTCTCGGGATATGGTATGTTGGGAGAAGACGGTATCCAGGGAAGACCGGTGTCGGAATAGGTCATTGAACGGTTCCATCCTTCCATAGGCACTACGGTAAGATCGCAGCGGAGTGGGGCGGCACTGCCTTTCTGGCCGCAGTTCAAACCCTCGTTATTTATCAGCGTGGCGAGTTCCCCCACGGTAAGACCGTAGATGTAGGGGATTTTGTACTGCCCCACAAAAGAGTGGAAACCGTCCCTGACCAACGGTCCCTCCACTTTGGTCCCCCCAAGCGGATTGGGACGGTCCAGCACCACCACTTCCTTGCCGAGTTGTGCGCAGGTCCTCATCACCAGGCCCAGAGTGCTGATGAAAGTGTATGACCTGCTGCCGACATCCTGTATGTCGTATACCACCGCATCCACACCTTCCAGCATTTGGGCGGTGGGCTGTCTGGTGCCGCCGTACAAAGAATGCACCGGCAGACCGGTGAGCGCATCGCATCCCGACTCGACCTTGTCGCCGGCCCAAACGTCCCCGCGCACTCCATGCTCGGGAGCGAAGAGAGCGACCAGATTGACGTTGGGGGCTTCGTTAAGGATTTCGATGGTGGACTTGAGATTGCGGTCCACCCCTGTCGGATTGGTCACAAGAGCGACTCTCTTGCCCTCCAGTTGGGCGAATCCCCTGTCCCTGAGCACCTCAATGCCGGGTTTAACCTGAGCTGAAGCATTCAGGCAGACGGCAAGCGCCGCCGCGCAGACAATGTGACGAATATTGTAGCCAGACAACATATCATTACAAAAATAAAGAACATCCTGTAACCGAGCCACTGCTGCAGATATCCGGCAAACAACCCCGGCAGCAGCATGCTCAAAGCCATGAAACCGGTGCAAAGGGCATAATGCGAGGTCTTGAGGGGCCCGTCCGAGAACCTCATCATATAGACAGTGTATGCCGTGAATCCATAGCCGTATCCGAACTGGTCGAACACGACGCACAATCCCACCAGCCAAAGCATCAATGGACGGAATATGCTGAGCAGAAGGTATACCGAACAGGGCAGGGCGAGAGCGAGAGCCATAGGCAGCATACAGTATCTCAAACCCTTCCGGGCGATATGCAGACCGCCCAGAATGCCTCCGGCCAGCAGGGCAATCACGCCGAATGTACCGTATACCAGGCCGTAAGCCTCCTTGTCGAGTCCCAGGCCGCCCGATTCTGCGACATCGCTGAAGAAAGGATAGAGCATCTTGACCGAAAGCGCCTCGGGAAGACGGTACAGAAGCATAAACGCCACGGCAAGCCATACTCCCTTCTTGGTAAAGAACGACTTGAACACTCCGGCAAACTCTTTCAGCACGGCCGATGCACTTCCTGCCGACCTGTTGCTGTCCTCGGAGGGCTTCGGCAATATCCTGTAGTGGTACAGGGCAAGCACCGACATTATGGCCGCAGCCAGCAGCATAGTCACGCTCCAAGCCGTATTCACCGAACCGCTGCGTTTCTGTATTAGTCCGGCGAACACTATCAGGACCCCTTGTCCGAAGACCATAGCCACCCTGTAGAAAGTATTCCTGATACCTACAAACGCGGACTGATTGGACTTGGAAAGAGCCAGCATATAATAGCCGTCCGCGGAAATGTCGTGGGTGGCCGAAGAGAGAGCCGCCACGGCAAACATCGTCAATGCGAATGCAAACGCACCAGCTTGCAGCGCTATCAGAGCGAGAGCGATGCCTATGGCGGCCTGGGTGGCCACTATCCACCATCGCTTGCTCTTGAGAATATCCACGAACGGACTCCATAACGGCTTGAGCACCCAAGGGAGACCGATGAGACTTGTCACAAGAGCCAGGATACCGTTGTCCATCCCCATATCCTTGAACATCACGACGGATATGGTATTGACTATGAAATATGGCAGGCCCTCGGCGAAATACAGCGACGGGACCCACGCCCAGGGAGTTCTATCTGATGTCTGCACCTCGATAATAGTGTTTCAATATCGAAATATAATCATAACCGCGGGAGGCCATGACGGCAGCACCAATCTGGCACAGTCCCACTCCATGTCCCCAACCTTTGCCATCCAGTATGAAATTATCCCCTTCGCGGTACACTTCAAAGGCGGAGCTCTTGAGATGGCTGTCGGACAAGGCTCTGCGAATGGCCAGCTCCTTGCCGATCACGGCCTCCCCTTCAGTTCCGGATACCTTCATACGCACAATGCGCCCCGATGCGCCCCTCTCGAGGGCTTCGACAGATCGGATACGTCCGACTGCAAGCCCTGTCTTGCGGGCAAACAGATCCGACAGTTCCGCCTGAGTGTATCTGACCCTCCAATGATAGAAGTCCCGAGTCTTGAGATCATAGTCATTCAGGACCTGGGAGAGAATGGAATCATCTTCGCAGTCGCAGAAATCGCGCCCTCCATCGTTGTCGGTCACAGGCTGCAGATATGGGAAATCGATATCCTCCCAACAGGCACTGAAACGCTCGGTCATTCCTCCGCAGCACTTCGAATATCGGGCGTCGCACAGGCGGCCGTCATATACAAGCACCTGCCCCCTGGTCTCGGCTATGGCCTTGCGCACCTTGTCGCCGACGGCCATTGTAATGCCCTGATATCGTTGGCAATGGTCATCCGCACACACGTCAAACCCCTTATGCGGCGCCTTGCCGGATGCGGAAGGATCCGAGCGCTCCGCCATTCTCGCAAAAAGCCAGCTGCGGGATATGACAGCATGGGCCTTGAGAAGTTCGACAGAAGAGCTGGATTTCATCTCCGAAGATATCACAGAGAGCAGATATTCCTCCGCATCTATCAGATTGACAGCCGTTATGCCGTCAGGACCGGGCACGAATCTCATACGGCCCTCATAAGTGAGGTCACGGCGCTGCTGCCAATGGAAATCTATGCCTATGATGACGTCATACAGGGTGACAGGGCCATCGAATTCGATGGAGTCATACAATTTGCCTCCATACGAAATCCGTCCGTCCGACAGGCTTACGATACGCTCAGACGTGTCCTCCCGCAACCGGAACCGCAGGGACTCCGATGTCATTATCCCTACCTCCACTGCGCGGCGGGGGGAGAATTCCGATACGTCCGACATCACAACAATGCCAATAATTTGTCCCTGACAATTTCGAACTCCGACTCGAACTGGGGCGTAAGGATGGATTTCCCCCTGGCCGCCTCTATCTCGTCAAAGGTCCAGTATCTGCCCTCACGCACCTCGCAGTTGTCCGGATGGATGTCAAAATGGCCGACCGTGGCATATACGCACACCAATTCGTGGTCTCCGCCGTTCTCAAACACATATCGGTGTATCAGCTGCGGGTTGAATTCATAGAACCCCAGTTCTTCTCCCGCCTCCCTGTAAAGAGCCTCCTCTATGAATTCACCATAACTGACGTGACCTCCGACGGCGGTATCCCATCTGTCGGGCATCAGGTCCTTGTCCGGGCTGCGATGCTGCAGATAGAGATTTGACATCCTGTCTATTATATGGAGGTGCACAACCGGGTGAAGATACCCGTGCATATGACAGACCGGGCGTGCAGCCTGCGAGAGCACGAAACCGTTCTCGTCGATAACGGGAAGCATTTCGGCTGTTCCGGCACCCGCATCCTCCCCTATTGTCCCGGCAGTGGTCTCCGGGTATATCAAGTCAAAAACCATCAGAAATTGATTATCCGCAGTTCTTCTTCAGTATACAGCAGCGAATCCATAAAATCGGGAGCCACACGTGCAATCAGCAGGAACAGGCCCAGTGCAATGGCAACCAGCGCAATGGCCGAAAGCGGCCAGATCCACCAGCGGGAACGGGGGTGCGCTTCCTGCGGCTGAGTCGAAACGGGCTCGTCGCTGTCCGGCTCAGGCTCCTGTGGGGCGGGTTGCGGCTGAACTGGGGCGGGCCGGACTTGCGGCACTTGCTGTTCGCGGGCCACCGACGAAGGGGACAAGACAATGCGCGGAGATTCGGGCTCTGTCCTGATGCCGTCAGTATTCCTGAGTGAGACGGGAGGCAGTCCGAAACCGTCCGGATATATGTCCAGATCCGGGTCGGGCACGAAGAAAACGCTGTTGTCCCTGGTGGCCCGCAGTTTGCCGAGACCGTTGAGTACAATTGACTTGCGGTCGAGCAGGGCCATATTCAACTCCTGAAGGAATTGTCCTATCACAGCGTTTGCCGTGGACTCGTCCAAAGTATTGCTGCAAGCGTAGGCCTCGACCAGATATCTGTCTGCGGGCGGGCCCTGGATAAATGTCAGCTTGCGATACGGAGGATTGATTGTATAGCCTCTGTCCGAGAAGGACGCCGGCACCTGGGAGGCATAGAATACGCCGATACCGGGCAGAGAAACGCTGTCATGCTCGATGACAAGTTCACGAATCATTTTTGACAGTAATTCCGTATCCATATCTCCACAAAGATAACATAAAAAAATCAAAAAATTTTTGCTTAATAAAGATTTTGCAGTATATTTGCAATCCCGTTTTACGGCGGGGAAATATAGATAAATTCCTCCTTAGCTCAGTTGGTTAGAGCACCTGACTGTTAATCAGGGGGTCCTGG
>JAKSKI010000040.1 GCA_024401865.1 Bacteroidales bacterium | reverse complement strand
CAATGGCATCGTAAAAAATAGAATACGCGATACTCTTCTTCCCCTGCAACATAAGGTTATTCACGAAACGGGTAACCTCCACGTCGTGAAACTTAGGATCAGGAAGTAGAATCCTCTTCTTAGGCTTTGCTTTTCTCATTGTTTTGAAAAATTAAAAGTTTAAACCATCCTTCAAAATTACTTCGGCCTCTTGGCTCCGTAGAGGGAACGTGACTGAGTACGTCCTTCTACACCAGCGGTATCCAAAGCTCCTCTAAGGATGTGGTAACGTACACCTGGAAGGTCCTTTACACGACCGCCGCGAACGAGCACGATTGAGTGCTCCTGCAGGTTGTGGCCCTCGCCAGGGATGTAGGCATTGACCTCTTTTGCATTTGTAAGACGTACACGTGCAACCTTACGCATAGCTGAGTTAGGTTTCTTAGGTGTTGTTGTGTAAACACGAACGCATACGCCACGCTTCTGAGGGCAAGCATCCAACGCACGGGATTTTGATTTAACCTCAATAACCTCGCGTCCTTTGCGAACCAATTGTTGAATTGTTGGCATAAATGGTTGTTAATAAATGATAAAAATAAAACAGCCCCTAAAATTGGGGGCTGCAAAGATAGTCAAAATATATTAATTCACAAAGTTATCAACAATTATCTGAGCTTCGCGAACTCCATATCCTTCTTTTCGCGCTCCGCAAGGGTGGGGTCCTTGCCTATTGCGGAAGCAAGCCAGCGGGCTGTCTCATCCCTGTTGCCCTGCCTGGCGGCGACCACTGCGCGGAGGTAATCGGTTCTGGCGTCATCACCCTTGAGACAGGTTGCGGCTCCCGCGACATTGCCGGCAAGCAGGCAGGCCACGGCCTTGTTGGGATCATCGTCGGACAGCACCGAAGCAGCCTTGTCATAATTGCCCTGAAGCATATTGACAACGCCGATGTTGGACCTGGACAGCTCCGTGGCAGCCTTCTCGAAGAGATCTTCGGACTTGTACCAGTTCTGCCTGTTCATCTCGATGAGGCCCCTGAGGTTGATGACCTCGGGATCGTCCTCTTCATTGAGCCGGTCGAGATATTTCTCGGCAGCTCCGGTCTTGCCTGCCTTGAAGGACATCACGGCAAGATTGAACCCGGCCCTCGACGAGCCGAACTTCTCATATGCGAAATTGTATATGAACTCCTTGCGGGCATCATTGTCAGTGACGGAGGCAAGCTTGAGAAGGCCTTCCTCGTCGAGCATATAGATTTTCTGACGGGAAAGAATCTCGAGGTCCTCTATCGAATAGTTCCTGAAATCGAGATTGGTGATGAAACGGCTGCGGCGCAGTTCGGGGAACACGTCGGCCTTGAGCTCGGTGTAAATCTGGGAGAGGTTGCGGATCTCGCTCTCACGCACCGAGGGATCACTGTACATCGAGAGTACCCTGAGGATGAGGTCCTTGTCGGGAATGTCGGATTTCTCCACCGCCTCGCGGAATCCGTCCCAGTCCTGACCTATGCTCTTGATTTCCAAAGATTCGGCCTCCATTCCCTTGCCGACGGTGTCCCAGGCCTTCTCGGCCGCCACGGAACGTTTGCCGGAGAGTTTGTCATTGAGTGTCTTGCCTCCCTCGGGAGATGCATAGGACACAATCTGCGTGCCCTTGATGGTATAACGGTCATCCTGCTTGATGGACTCGATGGCGTCCTGGTAATCCTCGATGGACTCGGACTTGAGCTGCTTCTTCCCGATTGCGGAAGAATTGACCCTGTACATTATCTGGCCTTCGGCCGTCTTGTGCAGCACATCCTGGTAATTGTCGGCCTTGTAAGAGCAGAATCCGTCCAGAAGCGCGAACTGTCCGGTCATAATCACGCCGTCAGCGACTTTGCGCACGGGGAAAGCGATCGTATTGCCGTTGAAGAAGGCGCTGGCGCGCAGCTCCAGATGCGAGACCTCCATCCCTTCCCTGTAATCGAAGGACAGCCTGTGCCTGAAAGTGCCGCCGTCAGTGTGGACAAGGACGTTGTTCTCCTTGACCTTCTCTCCCTGGAAGACCCAGGGAAGACCCTCGGCTTCACCTCCCTCGTAGACCAGAACGGGCGTCACGGTAAGCACGACCTCGGGATAGAAATATCCCTCGGGATATGTGACCTCGAGCTCCACCGGCACCTTGCCGTTGATGTATGTAAGGACTCCGGGAGTGCAGTTGACGGTAACCTGACCGGCCTTTGCGGCCATCTGTTCGGGGGTCATCTTGTTGCAGGACGCAAATGCGAGGACGACTCCAAGCGCTGCTAAAACTTTAAGGATTTTGCTCATGGGTGCAAAGATAAAGTAATTTTCGTAACTTTGTGCGGTTATGGATACTCAAGAACTCCAAAAACTGAAGAACGGATTTGACATCGTGGGCAACGATGCCGCGCTCAACCGCGCCCTGGAAACTGCCGTGATGGTGGCTCCCACCGACATCACCGTGCTCATCACCGGCGAGAGCGGTGTCGGCAAGGAGGTCCTGCCGCAGATCATCCACAAATACAGCAGGCGCAAGAACGGCAGATATCTTGCCGTCAACTGCGGGGCAATCCCTCCCGGCACAATCAATGCGGAGCTCTTCGGTCACGAAAAGGGTTCGTTCACCGGTGCCGTCGGGGAGAGGAAGGGATATTTCGAAGAGGCCGACGGAGGCACGCTCTTCCTCGATGAGATAGGAGAACTTCCCAAAGAGACCCAGGCGCTTCTGCTGAGGGTCCTCCAGGACGGAGAATATATGAAGGTCGGCTCTTCCAAAGTGGAGAAGACCGACGTGCGCATCATAGCCGCGACCAACGTCAACCTCTCCGAAGCCGTCAGGCAGGGCAAGTTCCGCGAGGACCTCTATTACAGGCTTTGCGCCATCCAGATAAGGATGCCGGCCCTGAGGGACCGCAAGGATGACATATACCTGCTGTTCCGCAAATTCACGTCGAACTTCTCCGAAAAATACAATATCTGCAAGATATCCCTCACGCACGAGGCGATAGCCCTGCTCAGGGCTTACCGCTGGCCCGGCAACGTCCGCCAGCTCAAAAACGTGGCGGAGACCGTCACGGCCCTCGAATCGGCTCCCGTGACTCCCGGTTCCGAAAGAATCGAACTGGACGCACGTACGATTGCGGGCTATATCCCCGACGAGAAGGACACGCTGCTGCCGGCCGTGGGGTGCTCAGCCTCCGGGCAAGGCGGAATGTCGGATGACGAGAAAAGGGCCATAGTGAAGGCTATTCTGGACCTCAAGGGAGAGGTGGACCGCCTCAGGAATATGGTCGAAGGGAATGCCGCGGCGGTTGCCGTACCCGTTGCGGAGGGGGCCAAGCCCGTCAATGACGACGCCGAATGGCAGGAACAACAGGAAGAGGAACTGTCCATACGCAAGGCCAACAGCGATATGATAGAAAGGGCCCTTGAGAAGCACGGCGGCAAGGTCAAGGACGCCGCCGCCGAACTGGGCATTTCGGAAAGGACCATCTACCGCAAACTCGCCGAGAAGAAAAACAGATGAAACGGATCATTGTATTTGTCATTGCGGCCCTGGCCCTGTGCGCCTGCGGCATATATTCCTTCACGGGCACTTCCATACAGCCCGATGTAAAGAGCATTTCCATCGAGTTCTTCGAATACAGGGCTCCCAGGGTCAATCCGACTCTCTCCAACGATATGACCGAGCAGCTCAAGGACAAGTTCCGCAAGCTCACCAAGCTGGAGCAGGTGGAGGAGGACGGAGACCTGGTAATCTCCGGCGCCATCGTCGGCTACGACGTGCAGGCATCCGCCGTCACCG
Source organism: Bacteroidales bacterium (assembly GCA_024401865.1). Classification (GTDB taxonomy): domain Bacteria; phylum Bacteroidota; class Bacteroidia; order Bacteroidales; family UBA932; genus Cryptobacteroides. The sequence continues at coordinate 11,375 of JAKSKI010000040.1, read as the reverse complement.
CCGATGAGGTTGCGGCACAGAACCGTCTCACCGTCACGGTCAGCGTCAGTTTCGAGAACAGGAAATATCCCGAAGACAACTTCGAGAACCAGAACTTCTCCAATTATGCCGACTATGACTCCAACCTCTCCCTGGATGCGGTTGAATCCTCCCTCTGCGCCGACATAATCGACAAAATCATAGAAGACATCTTCAACGCGACTGTCGCCCAATGGTAATATGATAGATATCAGCAAGATTAATCTGGAAGAACTTGCCGGGGTGGTCAACATCTACCCGTGGTACGGAGGAGCGCGCAAGGAACTGTGCCGCAGAATGTCGGAACTCGGGGACGGCTCCTGGAGCGAAGACCAGTATGCCGAAGCGGCGCTGTACGTGAGGTCCAGGCGCATAATCGCCGACCTGCTCAGAAAAGGCCGTCAGACCGACTATTCCGACAGGGATATGGACAGGATGATACGCACCGAACTCGCCGGCCCTTCAAAACCCAGAGTCATTCTCGCCGGAGGGGATTTCTTCAGTCCCGACCAGTACAACAGGGTACGCAGATCCGAGGACAGCGTATTCTCGACCTTCGCCAGACAGGCCCGGGAGGAGGGCTACCGTTTCGAAGCCTCCGGAGATCCCGCCGACTTCTGCACCGAAACTCTTGCCGAAATCTACCTCGAGCAGGGATATTATGAGCAGGCAAAGGACATTTATTCCAAACTAAGTTTGCGATATCCGGAAAAAAGTGTTTACTTTGCAACCCTTATCGAAAAAATAAACAACAACTGATATGAACGCATTATTCACTATTCTGACCGTTCTCATAATTGTCGCATCACTGCTTCTTGTGCTTGTAGTGCTTCTCCAGAACGGCAAGGGAGACGGTCTCGCCAGCAATTTCGTCGCAGGCAACCAGACCTTCGGTGTACGCCAGACAGCCGATATCCTCGAGAAAATCACCTGGGGACTCGTAGTCGTCATCTTCATCACCTCAATCGCCGCAAGTTACACCACCAGGTCCAAGGCCGGTGCAGGCATTGACGTGACCGAGCGGATCGAGAACACTGCCACAGAGCAGCAGCCCGCATTCCCCACCGCTCCCATCGATCTCAATCAGGCCGAAGATCCCACCAACTAGTCTCTGCGTGCTGACATTTTGTCAGTGGAACATAATTTGACCTCCAGCGGTTGTCCACAAACGGACGACCGCTTTTTATTATGGAGAGCAAATACGAATTTTTAAGCAAGTACGCCATTGACCTCAATGAAGCAGCGTCAAAAGGCAAACTCGATCCGGTAATCGGCCGGGACGAGGAGATACGCAGAGTCCTGCAGATTCTTTCGCGCAGGACCAAGAACAACCCCATTCTGGTGGGCGAGCCGGGTGTAGGCAAGACCGCCATATCCGAAGGCATAGCCACCAAGATAGTAAACGCTCAGGTGCCCGAGAACCTGAAGAGCCGGAAGGTATTCTCCCTGGATATGGGTGCGCTGATAGCCGGAGCCAAATATCAGGGAGAGTTCGAAGAGCGTCTGAAGGGCGTGGTGAAGGAAGTTGTCGAGAGCGACGGCGAGATCATCCTCTTCATCGACGAGATCCATACCCTGGTGGGGGCCGGACGTTCTTCGGGAGCGATGGACGCCTCCAACATTCTCAAACCCGCGCTCGCGCGCGGTGAGCTCCGCACCATCGGCAGCACCACCCTGGATGAGTACCAGAAGTATTTCGAGCAGGACAAGGCCCTGGAACGGCGTTTCCAGAAAGTGATGGTGGACGAGCCATCACCCGCCGAGAGCATCGCAATTCTCCGGGGACTCAAGGAGAAATACGAGAACCATCACCGGGTAAGCATCGAGGATGATGCCCTGATTGCAGCCGTCAACCTCAGCCACCGCTACATCAACAACAGGTTCCTCCCCGACAAGGCCATAGACCTCGTGGACGAGGCCGCTTCCAAACTGCGCCTCGAGATGAACTCCGTGCCCGAGCCCATCGATGACCTCAACTCCAGAATACGCCAGTTGGAGATCGAGAAGGAAGCCATCAAGCGTGAAGGCACAACCATCAAGAGCGAGAAGATTCAGAAGGACCTCGAAGACTGCAAGGCCCGCAGGGACCAGCTTATCGGACGCTGGGATGAGGAGAAGGGCATAATCGGCGAACTCAACAACAAGCGTCAGGAGATGGAGGACCTCAAGCGCGAGGCGGCCATAGCCGAGCGCGGCGGTGACTATGGCAAGGTGGCCGAACTCCGTTATGGCAAAATGGCTGCGGTCCAGGCCCGCATAGACGAACTCATTGCCAGGCAGTCGGCCATTAAGGACCCCATCATCACCGAATCCGTCACCCCCGAGGATATCGCGGAAGTGGTGGCGCGCTGGACCGGCATTCCCGTAAACAGAATGCTGGAAGGCGAAAAGGAGAAGCTGCTCCGTATGGAGGAAAGCCTTCACAGGAGGGTCGTCGGCCAGGATAAAGCCATCTGTGCAGTATCGGACGCCGTCCGCCGTTCCAGAGCAGGTCTCAGCAATGAGCACCGTCCCATCGGTTCCTTCCTCTTCCTCGGCACCACAGGCGTAGGCAAGACTGAACTTGCCAAGGCTCTGGCCGAATTCCTGTTCAATGACGAATCCATGCTCACCCGCATCGATATGAGCGAATATCAGGAGAGCCACACTGTGAGCCGTCTTGTGGGAGCGCCTCCGGGATACGTGGGATACGACGAAGGGGGACAACTCACCGAAGCGGTAAGACGCAAGCCCTATTCCGTCATCCTCCTGGACGAAATCGAGAAGGCCCACCCGGATGTGTTCAACATCCTCCTTCAGGTGCTTGATGACGGCAGGCTTACGGACAACAAGGGGCGCACCGTCGATTTCAAGAACACCATACTCATAATGACCTCCAACCTCAGGGAAGAGGATCTGCGGCTCAGGATGAGGCCTGAATTCCTCAACCGCATCGACGAAATCGTGGTGTTCGACGCCCTGACCAGGGATGACATACGTGCCATCGTGCGTATCCAGATGGATATTCTCAAGAGCAAGCTCGAAGAGGACAACGTCACCCTGACTTTTACCGGAGCGTTCGAGGACGATATGGTGGAGAACGGCTATGACCCCGAATACGGCGCCCGTCCAGTCAAGAGGCTCATCCAGCGCGAACTGGTCAATCAACTGGCCCGGGAGATACTGGAAGGCCGCATCCATAAGGACACGGCCATCGAGGTGGATTCCAGTGACGGTCAGACCGTCATCAGGAATTCATAGTCTCAGAGACTTCCCTATCTGACTTCTATCACGGAGCCGTGGTCACGAGAGACGGCTTCTTTCCATTTGTCAGAATAGCCGGGCTGCCTGAGGCCTTCGGGAATACCCTCGCTGTACTGCGAGTGGCAGAACGAACCATCCTCGTTCTGAGCCTTCACGTTGCCGTCGATAAACTTGACGAGCAGCGTCTCCTCCAGTCTTACCCAGGCGCGGAACTGCTCCATTGCCGTACTCACTGTATAGTTGGTGAGCCCGTTCCTGACCCTGCGGACAGCACATCTGCGGCCCGGGTGCTTCCCACTGCGTCCGTTGTATGTGCGAAGCAACAGAGAATCCACTTCTGGCACGCGGGAGAACATCTGTTCATTCTCAAAATCGTCCGCCGACTTGCGCACGAAGGAGGCCATATGGTCATACATCCTGTAGCAGGCGTTCGCCACACGGTTGCAAATCCAGAACTGTGATGTCGGGCTGTATGTGAGGAGATTGCCGTTGCCTACCCTGAGGCACTCCGGCACCTTCCTGGTATTGACATATATGGGAGTCAGATAAGATGTGGCGGCATCATCGCAACCGAACCATATCAGAGCGCCTATGACGTCGGGCAGGCTGCCACGCGACTGGGCTACGAACCAGAAACCGGTCTGCTGGGTGGCTATCGCCCTCTCATTGCAGTATGTCCTGCCTTCCCAGGCAAAATTCATCGGCCTCCACCTGTAGGGCAGGGCATTGCCGCCGGCACCGATATCCTGCGTCATATCCATAGGCGTACCTTCGAAATGGTCCCTCATCACGTCGGCGACGTCCTTGACGCTGATCTTGCGGGACGGCTTTACGAACAGGGGCATCTCGCCATTGAGTTCGTATCCCATAGCATATCCGAGCCACCCGTCGGCGGGGCGGCTGACCTCGCAGCCGTTCTCCTCCCAGGTGAAAACACCGTCGCACAGGATGTTGAAAGCGCTCCAGGCACGGGCGTCGCAGGCCCTGGCTCCTCCGAAATCTAGGGGATTGTAGGCGTCACGGAAGCTGAACTGCGCATCCTCTCCGTCAAACCATCCCTTCTCGCGGGCAAAGCTCACAACGTCCGGAGCGTACAGGCAGTTGTCCGGATCATCAAAAGGGAAGGTGGTGATGCGGCACTGGTTGGCGTGGGCGCAGATATACCCGTCGGGGATACGGCGCGCCACCCACACTATTCCCCTGTTGTCCGAGCCCTTGCCCACGAGGTCCATCACCCAGGCCTCATCCTTGTCGGCGATGCTGAATGTCTCGCCTTCGGAAGGGTAGCCGTATTCGTTGGCAAGGGACACGATGGTCTGAATGGCCTCCCTCGCCGTGGACGCCCTCTGGAGGGTGACATAGATCAGCGAACCGTAATCCATTATGCCGGTAGTGTCCATCTGTTCCTCACGGCCGCCCCAGGTAGTCTCGCCGATGATTAGCTGGCACTCGTTCATATTGCCGACTGTCTGGAAGGTATGCGACACCTGGGGAATCTCGCCCAACGGGCGGTTGGTGTCCCATTCATTTATCCTGAGCATCTCACCGGGACGGTGGTCCGACGCCTTGTGGAAGTACAATTCACCGAAAAGCGAATGCGAATCGGCAGCATACGAAATCATACAGGATCCGTCAGCGCTGGCGCCCCTGGTGACGATCACGTTGGTACAGGCAAAGGAGGGAATGCAGGCGAGAGCCAAAAGCGCTGCAATCAGATGTGGGAATTTTACCATTTCTTTATTAAATTTGCAGATTATGTTACGCAAATCTATAAAATATTTCTTCATTTTCCTGCTGATGCTGCCTTTCGTGACCGCTTTTTCTCAGGAACCGTCCAAGGAACAGATGGAATTCGAGAAGAAAATGAGGGAAACTATCGACAAGGCTGTTGAAACCTACGAGAGCGATTTCGACCTCGAGCCCTGGCAGGCTTTTTACGTGGATTCGATACTTACCCACAATATGGGTGCGATGTCTGCCGAGATGATGGAACTCGGCAAGTCCCGGGTGGAGAATCAGGACATATACCAGGCGGTCACAGACAAGTGGAACGAACGCACCTATGAGGCGATGCGAGCCGTGTTGAATGACCAGCAATGGGCCAAATACCTCAAGGGCGGCGCCGCCAAGGACAAGAAATACAGAGACAAAAGAGAAGCAAAAAGACAAGTCGGAAAATGATAAAGGAAGACATTGAGAAGATTCTCTCCGAGATCGAGGGACTCAAATGCAAGTCGCAGAAAGAAGTGGAGGAGGCCAGAGTCCGCTTCCTCGGCAAGAAAGGTGAGATAACCGCCCTGTTCGATGAGTTCCGCACGGTGGACAAGGCCGTCAAGGCAGAATTCGGCCGCCCGCTCAACGAGCTCAAGCAGAAGGCGTTCGCCCGTATAGAAGAATTGAAGGAGGCCCTGGCGGACAACTCCGCCGCCGGAGCGACAGGCGAAGACCTGAGTATGCCGGGAGATCCTGTCGAGCTCGGCTCACGCCACCCCGTTTCGATAGTGCGCCAGGAGATTGTGGACATTTTCCGCAAATTCGGGTATGACGTGGCCGAGGGTCCCGAAATCGAGGATGACTACCACGTGTTCGAAGCCCTGAACTTCCCTCCCAACCACCCAGCACGCGATATGCAGGATACTTTCTTCGTGTCGGCAGGACACCTCAATCCGCTGCTTCTGAGGACTCACACCTCAAGCGTGCAGGTCCGCTCGATGGAAAGCATGGACCTGCCCATCAGGGTGATATGCCCCGGCCGCGTATTCAGGAACGAAGCCATCAGCGCGCGCGCCCACTGTATATTCCATCAGGTGGAAGGTCTCTATGTGGATGAGAACGTGACCTTCGCCGACCTCAAGCAGGCCATTCTTCTGTTTGCACGTGAAATGTTCGGCCCCGACACCCAAATCCGTATGAGGCCGTCTTACTTCCCCTTCACCGAGCCTTCGGCCGAAGTGGACGTCAGCTGCAACATCTGCCACGGCAAGGGATGCAACGTCTGCAAGGGGACGGGCTGGCTCGAGATTCTCGGCTGCGGTATGGTTGATCCCAACGTCCTCGAGGCTTCGGGCATCGATTCCGGGAAATACAGCGGATTTGCCTTCGGTATGGGGCTGGAGCGTATCGCAATGCTCAAATGGCAGGTCAACGACCTCAGGCATTATTTCGAGAACGATATGAGATTCCTCCAGGAATTCGCCACCGCTCCCGAAGTATAAATGTTTTGACAAAAATTTTGGAGATTGCAAAAAACATTGTATATTTGCAGTCCCAATCGCGGAAATAGCTCAGTTGGTAGAGCGCAACCTTGCCAAGGTTGAGGTCGCGGGTCCGAATCCCGTTTTCCGCTCAAAGCGAAAAGGACAGCCGACAGGTTGTCCTTTTTGATTTGAATGCAGCGTCATTGACGCCCGCGACCGAAACCTCACCCCCGAGGGGTCGCCGCAAAGCGGCGGGGGGTAACGTAGAAGCAAAAGGCATCGCTTGCGATGTCGCGGGTCCGAATCCCGTTTTCCGCTCAAAGTGAAAAGGACAGCCGACAGGTTGTCCTTTTTGATTTTTATACATTCACAAATATGGGACAAAGGCAGGCCACGCTGATAGATTTGAATGATTGGGAAAGAGGATTTCCAGTAAAACTATGTGGTTTGTGCGACAGTATATAATTCTTATCGCATTTCCGCCAAACTGAGGTGAGCCTGCCCATATCTTTATCCCGCAATTCGTTGTCACAGCAGATATGGCTTGGGGTGCGTTCTGTGGACGGATGTCTGTAACAGTCCAGCCAATTATGCCACACCGTCACAGGGCCTCCCCCACAGAAGGGCTTGTATGGTCTTCGATTTGTGACAACGAATTGCTACTAATGATGCGATGGGGGCGGAAAGACATCGGACAGCGGCGAAAGTAGATTTACTTAAGAAACACATACTTTTGCTGGTGATCCGGGAAAGAGAGGGTCACGGACGGGACAAGAATCTTCCCCTTCTCCGCGGCCAGAGATTACGGTTTGCAATTATTTTGAAACTGGCGGACATCCTGGTAAGGAAGTTCAATTAGAAGATTGGTCATTAAATATCCTGTGTCGTGTCGGGAAGGATTTCAAAGTCCTTGCAGACGTAGTTGTCAATGCTCTGGCAGCAGTTCTTGGAAAAGCGCCCGGCAATGAACACAATCTCCTCCCATTCGGATCGGGGAATGCTGTCCAGATCCGGTCTGCCTATGTTCTTCGCAAGAAGCGCATAGAGAAATCCGGCATTGAAATTATCTCCGGCGCCTATTGTTGACACTGTTTCATAGTCCTCCACCGGGAACGACATATGTTTGTCGGAGGTAAACACTTCCACCGGGCCGGCGCCCTGCGTGCAGATGAAGTTGCGGCACAGCGGCCTGATGTGGCTGTCGTATATTTCCTCGGGGCACGTGGTTCCGAACAGATAGCCGAAGTCCTCCGATGAGCCGCGTACGACATCGCTCAGGCGGCAATTTTCCCGAATATTCTCAATAGTGTCCGGAAGATCATGCAGGTGGTTCTTCCGGAAGTTGATGTCATAATACAGGATTGCCCCGGCATTGCGGGCCTTTGTCAGAAGAGCCTGTGTATATGCGCGTATTCTTGGATTGATTGCGAAATACGAGCCGAAGAGTACCAGATCATTCTCCTCAAAGCCGACGGTTGCAACCGTGTCTTCCCTAAGGGATGCGCTTGCGTGGTCCTTGTAGAACTCATACTGACCATTGTTGTCCTTGTCCAGAAACGCAAGAGAGATATGGGTCTGTGTCCCGGGATTGCGGGTGACGGCCAAAGAACTCACGCCATTGTCCTCCATAAACGAAGTGACGATGTCTCCCACGTGGTCGGAACCGGTCTGCGTCACCATCATTACTTGTGTTTCACTAAAATGTTTGGAGGTCATTCTCCCCAATGAAATCATCGCATTGAACGTCGATCCCCCGGGGATTGCCGCCGTGGGCCGGTCATCCTTGAAAATGATGTCCAGCACCGTCTCTCCTATACCGATAATCTTGCGCATCTGAAATAGTTTTAGAACTTAAAGATACGAAATTTTCATATTGCATTTCCTAATGAAATAATGCCATCTTTGCAAAGTATTTGATAAGTGTTGAAACGAAAGATGGGCATAGCGGCACTGCTGTCGGCAACTACAGAGACATAGCTCGGAATCAATCAGCGGATCAATGCTCCGACGTGTCCAAATCCTTGGCCTTGCCCTTATATTGCGGACTTCTCTTCTCGAGGAATGAATTGATTCCTTCCGGATAGTCTGGGCCGCGATACACCTTCTCACGGTATGCGTTGATACGCTCGAAACTTTCCGAAGAGATGACTGTGTTCTCCCTGGAGAGAATCCGGAACTGGCGCTTGATGGCACTGATGGAGAGTATCGAATTTCTTCTCAGCGGATTGAGAATACGCTCTTCAAGTATCGTATCGAGTTCTTCCGACGGAGCCACGTGATTGACGAAGCCGACGTTGTTGGCATCCTGCGCCGAGATGGGAGTTGCCGTGAAGAACATCTCGCGTGCCTTGTTAAGGCTGAGTTGCCGTATGAAGTGTGTTATGCCGGAAGCATTGTAAGGAATGCCTATTTTGGCCGGAGTTATGGCAAATGTGGACGTATCGGAAGCGACAATCATATCACAGGAAAGGCACAGGTCACATGCTCCGCCCCAAACGGTACCGTCAACGCAAGCTATCACCGGGATAGGGACATCCTGAACATTGCGGAGGAGTTTTTCCATCGGAACGTCGAATGAGAGCGGGTCCTGTCCTCCGACCGGAAGTTCCTTGATGTCGTGCCCGGCACTCCAGACATTCCTCCTTGTATCAGCCTTGATGACAATTCCGACACATTCGTCTTCGTAAGCCCTTTTAACGGCATCCATAAGTTGATTGCACATTTTGTTGCTGAGACAGTTGAAATGCGCCGCATCATTCATTGTTATGAAAAAGATATTGTCATCACGGACAATTTTCAGCAAGTCAAGTTCCTTCATTTTATATCATTTTGTTATTATTCAGAAGCACGTACGATACGCGGTCCCTCTCTAATCCGAAAGCGGGAGCAGCCAGGCATTGAGGACGGGCATCAGCAGCGAGGTCGCCACTCCCATAAGTCCAATACACAATCCGCTGACAGCACCCTCGACAGCGCTTTCTTCCAATGCCCTGGAGGTACCTATCCCGTGAGACGCACAGCCCATTGCAACTCCCCGCGCAACGGGATTTTTGATTCGGAAGATATTGAGGATTGCGGGCCCGATGCTGGCACCGAGCATTCCGCAAATAGTCACTGATACCGCAGTGATGGCTACAATCCCTCCGTTGACCCGGGACAGTTCGATGGCTATGGGCGTGGTCACGGACTTGGGCTCCATCGAGAGAATAAGCGCATCACCGAGGCCCAGAAGCTTTCCGAGACCCCAGACGCTTGCAACTCCCACGATGCTTCCGACAACGACAGCAACCAGAATCGAAAGGAGGTTTCTCCTGATAAGGTCCATATTGTCATAAAGGACAAGTCCCAGCGACACGACACAGGGGCCGAGGAAGAACGTAATGAACCTGTTGGCTTCCAGATAGTCCGAGACCGGTATGCCGGACAGCTTCAGCGTCGCCATTATCACGGGAACACATATGAGAAGGGGATGTATGACGCTAAGTTTGGTTTTGGTCTTGTCCTTGACCCAGACTCCAAGAAGGTATGCCCCGAGGGTGAGGGCCAGAAGGAACGGTGTACTATTCATCTCCGTGCCCTCCCTTTGATTTTGAAGCCAGTTCCACCACGCCTCCGGCTGACAGCATCACCAGCACGGTGGTCAGTGCGAGTATTGCCAGCCAGGCCCAGAAATCCAACCTGAGGATATTCCACTCGTCCAGCAGCGACATAAACAAAGGCACAAAGAATATGACCATATTCTTGCTGAAGAAGTCGGACACGGCGCGTATCCACTGCGGCTTGACTATCCTGAAGCACAAGGCCAGGAACAAATATATCATCCCTATCACGTTGCCGGGAATGAACTGGCCGATGGCTGCGGAAGTGAGATCCCCCAGAAACAGGAACAGAAACAATATCAACAGTCCTATCAGTATCTGCATGGTGCAAAGTTAAAAAATCCGGTGATTATTTTTAAATGGTCAGGATATTTGCTACCTTTACATAAACCACACGGAAATCATAACTAATACCAATCAATAACAGCACTATGAAAAAGCTAATTGTTTTCATCGCGGCCCTTTCGTTGGCTGTGACTCTCAGCGCCCAGATCAAGGAAGAAGGCGCCCAGTACAATCAGTACGGAGTCAAAGTTGAGACTCAGGAACTCATCACCGAGGCTCAGGACGGAATCCTTGTCCACCGTTCCAAGAACAACAATTTCAAACTCTGGCTCGATATGCGTGTCCAGGCCGACGGAGCTGTCTTCTGGGGCGCTCCCGAGTATGCGGACAAAATCGGCAATGGCGTAAGCATCCGCCGCGCAAGGTTTGCCGTCAAGTCCCAGATTACACCCAGCTGGTATGGTGAGGTCGATATGGATATGGCAAACGGAGTCTTCGAACTCAAGGATGCCATCATCCGTTATACCGGAGTGAAGGGACTCGAGCTCCAGGCCGGTAACTTCAAGGAGTATTTTTCCGTCCAGCGCAACAATTCCTCACGTTATCTCCAGTTCATGGAGCGTCCTATGATCACTCAGGCACTCGCTCCTTCCCGCCACCTCGGTATCAACGCGAAGTACAGCAAAGACTGGTTCTGGGCCTCTACCGGAGTATTCTTCCAGACCATCGACAACCTCGAGACCCGCACCTTCGTGGAGGATTCCAACAAGGATTACGGTGTGGATGAGGGCATCTCCAGCACCACCAAGATTGTCTTGATGCCCGGTTTCGACCAGAAGGACTGGGGTCTGCACATCGCAGGCGCATTCTCATACCGTCAGCCCAAGACCGATGATGAGAAAACCTCTTTGAGCGGCACCCCCGCCGTCCGTTTCAGCACGCGCAACTCCAATTCCATCAACCGCAAGAAATACATCGACACAGATGAGATTCTGAACGTCAAGCACAATCTCCTTTATACAGGGGAATTCGC
>JAKSKI010000004.1 GCA_024401865.1 Bacteroidales bacterium | reverse complement strand
CAGTGGCCCGACGGGCGCTTTTTGGCGCGCCCCGAGGGACAGCTGCCCGGCACGAACGGTCAGCATTACACAACCGTATATTACAGACAATCGTGAGCGGGCGAGCCGGGTTGCGGGAGTCCCGAGGGGCACTATAGCCGAAGCTCCCTGGACTTGCACCGAGAAGGGGCCGTCCCGCGACGGCGTCTGTATTACGACCGTTACGCCGTCGGGCGTAAAAGGGAGGAGTTAGCCGTCGAGGCCCCGGAGCAAGCAAGTCGCTTCGGCGCAGTTGTGCTTCTTGGGACTCCTGTCAATCCCGGCACGACAGATAACTGAAGAGTCAAACCGTACGGAAAACCGGGGTCTGGCTGTACGAAATAGTGCTATGTAGCAATGGCATAAAACAAAAAGGAGGCCCGAAGCCTCCTTTGAGATGTGGGACCTAGCAGATTCGAACTGCTGACCTCATGCGTGTGAAGCATGCGCTCTAAACCAGCTGAGCTAAGGTCCCGAAAGCGGATGCAAATATAGTAAATTTTACAATTTCCCAACCATTTTTGACTCTCTTTCGTCAAAGATATCCGCCATACGCACACAATGGCGCATTCAAGCCTCATTTATGGGAACGAACGTTACGCAAAATGGCAGCAACGCTCATCCCCTTGCGGCTGAAATGCCTGGACCTGCCGTCAGCCATAGTGATAGTCATCGATACATCTATCATATAGTCCGATGCATTGAAAGCAAGGCATTCCAGCACATCCCATAGTGAGATTCCCTCACAAAGTGTGGCATTGCCATCCACCACCACGGTCGTCTTGCCCTTGCCCACAGTAACAGGCCCGGCGTGACCGCTCACGAACGGGCGTCCCAACTTATATACAACTCCTTCAATATCAGACATCACAAAAGCCTGCCCCCTGTTACTGCACTCAACCTGGAGCTCTCCGTCCACAGAGCGGAAACTCCGTGGCAGAATGGACGTGATTCTGTACGATCCGAAATGAAGACTGCCCAGTTGGGCATAAGAATCCAATTCTGCACCCACCAGCAGAATGACGGCAAGCACAATACCCGCAAGGGATTTCGGTCTGTTCATAAGCCTACTCGCCAAATACGGATTTCACAGTCTTCAGACTCACTCCGAACACAGCGCGGGCAATCTGGTCCAAATCATCCTCAGCCCCCTCGAAATGGAGGGTATATTGCACGTGAGTCAAGGTCTTGCCGGGTTCCAGAGCCGCTCCGGGAGAAGAAGTCTCGATTTCATAGAAAGGGCCCATCACCGTTCCCGTCTCGGTAGGTCCGTCATTGTAGGAATTGATTACATCTCCTCCGTAAGGGTTCTCCTGTTCGCCCCACTGGCCGTTGACATAGTCACAGGGGCCTTCGGGGACCGTATACTTGAGAATATTGAGGATTCCTCCGGCCGAATCATAACTGCCGCACAAATCGCGGGCACTTCCCTGCGGAAGCCCTATCTTCGCACGATACTCGCCGTCGATACGGAAATATACGACACCGTTCCGGACGACAAGTCTGTCTGAAGGAACCTTTCCGAAATAATCATCCTTCACCACGGTTCCCTCCACAGACTCGTCATATGGTATGAACACAGTCGTTGTCGGCGTAGGATTGAGCGTACCGAGCAGCCAGACCGAAGGCATTCCCGTCTCTCTGTCCCAGGCGGAGGAGCCCTCGTTTGTTATGGAATTGGAACTGCTGTATGCAAGGGCTCTCACAGATGAAGGAACAGGAATTCCCAGCACCGCGGAAGGGTCTTCAAGAGACACGAACCGCCTGATACCTATGGCGAACTCCCGGCCGGAGGCGTTCTTCAACCGTACGTGACGGCTGAAACAGACATTCTCGGCTGAAGAGAAATCCGTGTCGAAAGCCTCGGTGTCAATCACCTTGGGCACCACCCAGTTGGCATAGACCTGATTGACTCCGGGAGCGAAATAGAACGAATTCGGGCCGCCTTCAGGACCTATCCAGAAGCGTTCTTCCCCTCCATAGGAGTTGAACTGCCAGGACACTTCCCCGCTGTCGATATATTTGTGATTTATCCACCCGTAGCTGCTGCCCTTGAGACCTCCGGTTGTAGAGGTCATCACTCTTCCCTGCCATCCCGGGGCGATCAGGACCCTGGACTTGCCGTCTCTTGAGACAAGTTCTACGGTCTCGATGCCGTGGTCCTTGAAAAATTTCCTGTCGTAGCCATAGCTGCCTTCCTGGGGCGACTTCAAGGCACATCCTGACAATATGCACATAATCAATGCAAAATATCTTCCTTTCATTGTTCAAGTACTTTCTGAGCCTGCAGGAACTCGGCGATTCTGTCCAGATACGTATAACTGCCCGTTCCGGGAGAAGCCTTGCGCTGGAAGCAGTGAGGCCTCTTCGCGAGTGTGTGCAATTCACACTGCACTCCCATACTTCTCATCTTCTCCCAGGCCTTGACCGAATTCATCGCGGCCCAACCGTCAGCATCTCCGTGCACGAACAGCATGGGAGCGGTATCGATATCGAAGCTGAATTCGGGTACCAGCACGGCGCTGTCATCGTTTCCGCCTGTGGAATTGCCCTTTTCGGCGCCGTCCGTCAGGGAGTATGCGGGATAGATGCCTATCCCCCACTGCACGTTGCAGGGCAGCCGGTCGATTCCGTCTATGGGAAGGTATGACTGATGACGCGATGAAGTCACGCCCATAAGTGTCAGATGTCCTCCGGCAGAACTTCCCATAATGCCTATGCGGTCCGGATCGAGGCCTCTGGAAGCCGCCTCACTGCGGACAATGCGTATTGCCCTTTGCAGATCCTCCCAGGCTGTCGTATGCTTGGCAAGCCCGGCGGGACGCGGTGTGCGGTACTTGAGGGTCACGACGGTCATTCCGAGCGAATTGAGATATCTGCGGGCGGGCGCAACCTCGAATCCGTCGGGATCATTGCCACCGTAACTTCCTCCCGAATATATGATCTGTATGGCCGTTGTCTTCAACTCCTTGGGGAAGTGCCACTCGATATACGGCTTGCACTGATTCTCCCTGGCATCCGGCATCTTGCCTTCAGGCCACACATCCTCGACAACCTTCCCTGCGCGCGCTTCATCGTCGGGATAACGGTCCATCAGAGCCACTTCCGGCTCCAATTCTCCAAGGAATCCCATCTGACGCATGAATTCCACTCCCCGTTCCACACCGTAGATGCCGTGGCCCTTATCGGGATAGAGGTGCAGTTCGGCGGGAATACCCATTCTGCGGAGCTGCCTGTACACCTGGGTGGAGCCGTTGGGAGAATAGGGATCCCTGCCACCGTGATGAAGGCTCATCGGGCAGGTCTTCTCATCGAATTTGAATACGGGAGAGAGTCCGACATCAATGCCATAGCCCTCACGGGTCGCTCTCGAACCGGTGGCGTCGGCATCGGTGGTCACATATGCGGGGGCACACACGATAGCCCAGTTGATATGGCAGGGCAACTTGTCGAGAGCGTCAACCGGCTCATAAGCAGGAGTCTGCGAACTTGTAGCGAGAAGCAGAGCCAGATGCGAACCGGCGGACATCGATATGACTCCGATCTTTTCCGGGTCGAATCCACGCCTTGCAGCCTCCTTACGAACCATTCTGACAGCCCTCTGTCCATCCTCCCAGGCTGTCTGATAATAGGGAATCCCCTCCGGACGGGGCGTTCTGTATACGAAATTGACGCACTGGATGCCTTCTGCGGTGAGTCTCTCCTTCCATTCGCGGACAGGCTTGACGTCGCAGCAGCTGTTATATGCTCCTCCCGAAATGAGGATCATACAGACATCCTTCCTCACTTCCTTGGCGGGAGCTTCAAACCATTCGATATATGCCACCCTATGGGCGTCAGGCTTGAATCCTTCAGCATTCGATTCGTCCGTCATAGCCGCAATCTGGCCATTCTGAGCATCGGGCATCTTGCCCTTGGGCCATATGGGCTCCCTCTGGCCGCCGAATGAGACGACAGAGAGGAGGAGCATCAGCCCAACAAATGTCATTCGTTTAATAGTCATAGTGTTATCTTGAGTTAATGTCCACATAATCCTTCTCGTCGGTCACGCATTTGTATGCGGGACGTATGATACGGCGTCCTTCGAAATTGAGTTCCTCGTTGCGGTGCGCGCACCAACCCACGATTCGTGCCATGGCAAAGAGAGGAGTATATATATCCTTGGGAATTCCGATGAGGTCATATACGAATCCCGAATAGAAGTCGACATTGGCGCAGAGTGTCTTCGAGCGGCCCTTCGCCTTATATATGGTCTCGACAGCCACCTTCTCGACCCTCTCCAGGAACTCGAATTCGGCCAGTCTCCCCTTCTCTTCAGCCAGGCTCCGGGCCATCTCCTTGAGGAGGACAGCCCTGGGATCGGAGAGAGTGTAGACAGCGTGGCCTATACCATAGACAAGTCCCTGACGGTCAAACATTTCCTTGTTCAGAATACCGTTGATGTGCCTGGCAATCTCCGATTCATCCTTCCAGTCGGAGATATGGGATTTAAGGAATTCGGTCATCTCGCACACCTTGAGATTTGCACCGCCGTGCTTGGGGCCCTTGAGGGAACCGATGCCGGCAGCAATCGAGCTGTATGTATCCGAACCTGTCGAAGAAGTAACGCGCACTGTGAATGTGGAGTTGTTACCGCCGCCGTGTTCGGAATGAAGTATCAGCAGCAGATCGAGGGTGCGTGCATCCAGTACGGTATAATCGTAGCCTTTGAGCATAAACAGGAAGTTCTCGGCCAGGGACAGACCGTTCTGGGGATGACGGATATGCAGGGAACGTCCCTGTTCTCCGTGCCGCAGCATATTGTAGGCGTACGCGATGATGGTCGGGAACTTGGACATCAGTTCTATGCTCTGCCGCATAAGGTTCTCCCTTGACGTGTCATCCGGATTGTCATCGAACGTATAGAACTCCAGCACGCTGCGGGCGAGGATGTTCATAATGTCGTGGCCCTCCATTTCGATTATATGGAGAAGAGTGTTCTTCTCCAGAGGCATATTGTTGTACAGCAGCTGCTTGAACGTGGCGAGTTCGTCAGAATCCGGAAGCTGTCCGGACAGAAGGAGATAAGCGACCTCCTCGAAGCCGAAGCGCTGCTCCTTCTCGATTGCGTGCACTATCTCGGACACCTCGTATCCCCTGAGGTAAAGTTTGCCGTCTATGGGCACGAGAGAGCCGTCGGGGAGTCTGTCATAACCGACAACATTACCGATGTTGGTGAGGCCCACAAGCACACCGGTGCCATCCTCGTTGCGAAGGCCCCTCTTCACGTCCATCTTCTTGAAAAGTTCCGCATCTATCTTCGTACAACCCTTCATCTGATCTGAAAGTTTGTATATCAGATACTCTTTCTTGCCGTTTGCTTTCATATTCTGTCAATCGTGTTCACAATGTATTCCGTGAATTCCACGGTTCCAACAGGCTTGCCTTCCGGCATCAGCCGTGCAAGATCGGCCGTGGCCACACCTGCGGAAAAAGCGTCCTCCAAAGACTCCACCACAAGGGAGGCAGCCTCGTTCCATCCGATATGCTCAAGCATCATCACACCGGACAGGATGTTGGAGCAGGGATTGACCACATTCCTGCCTGCAATGTCGGGAGCTGTGCCGTGAGTGGCCTCGAATATTGCGAGTCCGCTGTCATAATTGATATTGGCCCCGGGAGCGATGCCAATGCCACCGACCTGTGCGGCAAGCATGTCCGAGATATAGTCGCCATTGAGATTGAGCGTGGCTATCACGCTGTATTCCTGCGGTTTGAGGAGAGCATTCTGGAGGAAGGCATCAGCGATGCAGTCCTTTATTACCAGTTTCCCGGAAGCGATGGCGTCACCAAATTCACGCTCTGCAAGTTCATAACCCCACTTTTTGAAACCGCCTTCAGTGTATTTCATGATATTGCCCTTGTGGACCAGAGTCACCGAAGGGCGTCCCTGCTCAAGGGCATAACGGCAGGCGGCACGCACCAGCCTTTCCGTTCCTTCCCTGGAAACAGGTTTGATGCCGAAGGCCGAAGTGTCCGGGAACCTCACTTTGTTCACGCCCATTCCGTCACGAAGGAACTCGTACAGCTTGCGTGCCTCGGGGGACTCAGCCTCCCATTCGATGCCGGCGTAGATATCTTCAGTGTTCTCGCGGAATATGACCATATCCACATTCTCGGGGTGCTTCACTGGGGAGACAACACCCCTGAACCACCTTACCGGCCTCTGGCATACATACAGGTCAAGTCCTTGCCGAAGCGCCACATTCAAAGACCTTATTCCGCCGCCCACCGGAGTCATGAGAGGGCCTTTGATGCCTATGCCATACTGGCGGAATGCATCGATTGTCGCGTCCGGCAGATATGTCCCGCACTGCTCGTAAGCCTTGCCTCCGGCAAGCACCTCCTTCCATTCTATGCCTCTGCTGTCGCCATATGCCCGCCTTACAGCGGCATCCAGCACCTTGCACATTGCCGAGGTCACCTCGGGCCCCACACCGTCCCCTTCAACAAGAGGTATGATCACTTTTCCGTTCATTTCTTAAGACTGTTGAGAGCGGATCCTGCACGGAACCACTCAAGTTGCTGCGCGTTGTATGTATGTGTGGTGAGGAATTCGTCTTCGCTTCCGTCACGATGATGCAGGACAACACGCACAGGCTCACCCGGCTTGATTGTGGAGCAGAGCACATCGATACCGTCTCCCTCGAGCACTTTGTCGTAATCAGATGTATCGGCGAAACTCAAGGCCAGCACTCCCTGCTTCTTGAGGTTGGTTTCGTGGATACGTGCAAAGCTCTTGGCAATCACGGCTTTCACGCCAAGGAAACGGGGTTCCATAGCAGCGTGCTCACGGCTGGACCCTTCGCCGTAATTATCTTCGGCTACCACTACGCTGCCGATGCCGGCATCCCTGTAACGGCGTGCCGCCTCGGACACACGCATCGTGGTGACATTCCCGTCGAGATTGCACTCTACCGCATCTGTCAACCCATTGAATGCATTCACAGCACCCATCAGCAGATTGCCGGAGATGTTTTCCAGATGGCCGCGGAATCGGAGCCAGGGGCCGGCCATCGAAATATGGTCTGTAGTGCACTTGCCCTTTGTCTTGATGAGCAGGGCTGCACCTTCGAAATCGCTGCCGTTCCAAGGCTCGAAAGGTTCCAGTTTCTGGATACGGTCACTTCCCTGCCGAATGACGGGGTCAGGAGCATTGTCAGAAGGAGCCAGATAGCCGCTTTCGCAATCGGCGAAACCGTCCGGAGGCAATTCCATGCCGACGGGAGCCGGGACCGACGAGGTGTCGAAATACAGCTTGCCGGTGAAGCACATCGCCACTGCCACCTCCGGTGACACTATGAATGCGTGCGTATTGGGATTGCCGTCTGCACGTTTTGCAAAATTACGGTTGAATGACGTCACTATGGTATTGCGGGCGGCAGGGTCGTCTGTCTTGCGCTGCCACTGGCCAATGCAGGGTCCGCAGGCATTGGTCATAATCACCGCTCCGGCAGATTTCAACTTGTCAATCAGGCCGTCACGCTGAGCCGTGGCGAATATCCTGTTGCTTCCAGGATTCACTATAAGCCCGGCCTTGGGAGCGACTTCCCGGGATATGAACCGCTGAGCCACCTCCGCAGCCCTCGAAAGATCCTGATATGAGGAATTGGTGCACGAGCCGATCAGACTGACAGACACATCCTCAGGATATCCGTTCTCCTCTATCCTTGCCTTCATCCCGCTCATAGGGCAGGCGGCATCAGGGGTGAACGGTCCGTTGACGTAAGGTTCCAACGCGCTCAGGTCTATGTCGATGACACGGTCATAGTATATTTCGGGATGCTCGAGCACCTCCGGATCAGCTTTGAGTTCGCCCGACTTCGCCTCGGAAGCCGCAGCCACCTCTTCCCGTCCGGTTGCCCTCAGATATTCGGCCATTCTGGCATCAAAGGGGAATACGGAGCACGTGGCGCCGACTTCGGCTCCCATATTGCATATTGTGGCCTTGCCGGTGCAGGAAATGGTTTCGGTACCAGGGCCGAAATATTCTATTATGCTGTTGGTGCCTCCTTTGACTCCCAGGATACCGGCAAGTTTGAGTATCACGTCCTTGGGACTGGCCCATCCTTGCAGTTCACCGCTCAGGCGCACACCGATGATACCGGGCATCTTGAGCTCCCATTCCATCCCGGCCATCACGTCGACGGCATCGGCGCCTCCGACTCCGATCGCGAGCATCCCGAGACCTCCTGCGTTGGGTGTGTGCGAGTCTGTGCCCACCATCATTCCACCCGGGAAAGCATAATTCTCAAGCACCACCTGATGGATGATACCGGCTCCGGGCTTCCAGAAACCTATGCCGTAGCGGGAAGCGGCGCTGCGAAGGAATTCATATACCTCCGCATTGGCCTGGACGGCGGCAGGCAGGTCCTTCTCCACTCCGTCACGGGCACAGATGAGATGGTCGCAGTGTATGGACGTGGGCACTGCCACACGGTCGCGTCCCGCATTCATAAACTGCAGGACAGCCATCTGAGCGGTCGCATCCTGCATTGCCACCCTGTCCGGGCGGAAGAACGCATAATCCTTCTTGCGCTCCAGCGGCTTGTCCGGAACGCCGTGGTAGAAATGCGAGTAGAGTATCTTCTCGCAGAGAGTCAATGGTTTACCAAATCCTATCATAGCTTACGAAAGCAATTCGAGAGCCTTGGATATCCTCTTGAGTGCCTCGGTGATATTATCATCGGAGAGGGCATAGGACATGCGGAAACACTCGGGAGAGCCGAAAGCGTCTCCGCTGACAGTGGCGACGTGACCGACCTCGAGAAGGAACATTGCAAAGTCAGTGGAATTCTCTATCGTCCTGCCGCTCCAGGGCCCTGCAGTTTCACATTCAGCGCATTTGCGTCCAAAGTATGATGAGCATTTGGGGAAGAGGTAGAATGCACCCTGAGGCACATTGACCTCCAAGCCTGGTATTTCGCGGGCAAGCTTGACAATAAGGTCGCGCCTGCGCTGGAATGCCCTGCGCATTGTCTCCACGCACTGCTGGTCTCCGTTCCACGCGGCAATGGCAGCCATCTGACTGACCGAGCAGGGTCCGCTGGTGAACTGACCCTGAAGCAGCGAGCATCCTTTGGCTATCCATTCGGGAGCGGCTATGAAACCGATTCTCCATCCCGTCATCGCATAAGCCTTGGACACTCCGTTCACGATGGCGGTGCGCTCCTTCATGCCGGGGCAGGTTGCAATGGAAGCGTGGGCTCCGGAATAATTGAGGTGTTCATATATCTCGTCAGAGATGACAATTATGCGCTCGTGTGCAAGAATGACTTCGGCAAGTGCATTCAATTCTTCACGTGAATATATGGAACCCGTGGGATTGCAGGGAGAGCACAGGATTATCAGTCTGGTGCGCGGAGTGATAGCAGCCTCGAGCTGGGCGGGAGTGATCTTGAAATCATTGTCAATAGTTGCGGGAATGTGTACGGGGACACCTCCTGCAAGTGTCGCCAGCTGAGGATAACTCACCCAGTAGGGAGCGGGAATGATAACCTCGTCACCAGGATTGACCAGTGCCATTATGGCGTTGGCGATGCAATGCTTGGCTCCGGAGGACACTACGATTTGGGACGGAGCATACTCGAGGGAGTTCTCCCTGAGGAGTTTTGCGGCTATCGCCTTCTTGAGGTCGGCATAGCCAGGAACGGGAGAATATCGGGTAATATTGTCATCGATAGCCTTCTTGGCAGCATCTTTGATTGCGTCGGGTGTATTGAAATCAGGCTCACCTACCGACATATTGATTACATCAATCCCCTGAGCCTTGAGTTCCGCGCTCTTAGCGGACATCGCCAGCGTCGCCGACGGCGCCATCGAGAGCAAACGATCTGAAAGTTTGTCCATTATCTATGTGTAAGTTTGTATGTTTCCAATGCCTTCTCCAGCAGGAAGAGGGCTCTTCTGATATCCTGTTTGCAAAGTACGTAGGCCAGACGCACCTCATCGCGTCCCAGCCCGGGTGTCGTATAGAATCCGGCTGCGGGGGCCATCATTATGGTCTCGCCTTTGCAGGGCTGTTCCTGCCCGGCAACCGTCATTGTCTTCGGAGTGAGTTCGTCCTTCCAACAGAAATCCCTGAGGCACCAGGCGCAGAAATCCTCGGCATCCGCCACCGGCAGTTTGGCCACGGTATAGAACGCGCCCATCGGGAGCGGGGTGTAACATCCTTCAATCCTGTTGACTCCATCTATGAGGCATTTGCGCCTCTCCACGTACTCCTCATACACGTCACGGGAATACTCCTCAGTGCCTTCGATGGATGCTTCCGCGACAATCTGCCCGAGAAGGGGCGGGCTCAGACGGGCCTGGCAGAACTTCATTACAGTCTTGCGGACAGCCTCGTTGTGGGTAATCAGGGCTCCTATGCGGATACCGCATTCAGAATACCTC
Organism: Bacteroidales bacterium; assembly: GCA_024401865.1. Classification (GTDB taxonomy): domain Bacteria; phylum Bacteroidota; class Bacteroidia; order Bacteroidales; family UBA932; genus Cryptobacteroides. The sequence goes on along the minus strand of JAKSKI010000004.1, from coordinate 45,542 downwards.
TTGGAGACTGAATCGATTAGCACTACGTTCTGCTCTATACCCTCGAGATGCATAGCGGAGATATAAGGTGAACCCGTATATATATACTCGCGGTAAACCTCGTCGGAGAAGAGATACAGATTGTGCTTCCTTACAAGGTCACGTATGCGGTTCATCTCCTTCTGGGTATAAAGGTAGCCCGTAGGATTGTTGGGATTGCATATCAGAATGGCCTTGGTACGCTCATTGATAAGTTCCTCGAACTTCTCCACCTTGGGCAGGCAGAATCCTTCGTCTATGGTTGTCGTAATCGTGCGTATTACGGCGCCTGCCGAAATGGCGAAGGCCATATAATTGGCATAGGCCGGCTCTGGGACTATGATTTCGTCACCCGGATTAAGACAGCTCAGGAAAGCGAAGAGCACGGCTTCGGAACCTCCTGTGGTGATGATGATCTCATCGGCATTCAGTTTGATCTGGTAGCGCTCGTAATAGTCGACCAGTTTCTTGCGAAGGGACCTGTAGCCCTGCGAGGGACTGTATTCAAGGGTCGAGCGTTCCACTGTCTTGAGTGCATCCAAAGCCTTTTGGGGCGTGGGAAGGTCGGGCTGGCCGATGTTAAGCCTGTATATCTTCGTCCCCTTGTCCTCGGCGTCATAAGCCAGGGGAGCAAGTTTACGGATAGGCGAAGCGGGCATTTCAAGGCCGCGTTGCGAAATTTGGAGTTCGTTGTTCATCGTATGTCTGTCTTTTTGTATTCGAACGGAGTATCGAAATCCGCGAAGGACTTCCATTTGCGGTCCTTGTCACTCAGGACGGCATCCTGTATCGGCATTTTCCAGTCAATTCCAAGGACCGGGTCCAGAAGGTCAAGCCCGCATTCGGCTTCGGGATGATAGTATTCGTCACATTTGTATTGGAACAGGGCTTCCCTGCTCATCACCGCAAATCCGTGTGCAAATCCCTTGGGAATGAGAATCTGGCGGTGATTGGACTGGGATAGTTCGACTGCGACGTACCTGCCGTATGTGGGAGAACCCCTGCGGATATCCACAGCCACATCCACCACACATCCCATCACACAGCGGACCAATTTGGACTGGGCGAAGGGTGGCAGTTGGAAATGGAGTCCCCTCATCACGCCAAAGGAGGACAGGCTCTCGTTATCCTGCACGAAACGCAGTTCCAGACCGGTTACGGAGGACACGGCGGCATCGAATTCCCTCTGATTGAAACTTTCGACGAAATATCCTCTTGAGTCGTCGTGCAACTCAGGTTCGATTATCAGCACGTCATCTATGTCAGTCCTAAGCAGTTTCATTCCTGATATTGTCTATGCATTTGCGCAGACTCGTGTCCCACGACGGGATTTCGAGTCCGAAGGTTCGCTTGATTTTTGTCTTGTCCAGCACGCTGTACGCCGGTCTCCGGACGGGACTGGGGTACTCGGCACTGGTACAGGGACGGATTTCGCATCCGTCATTCCCCCACAGATCCCTTATTCTGCACGCGAATTCGTACCAGCTGCAGGATCCCTCGTTGCTGTAATGATATATGCCGTTGTGGGAGTTGCCGTGCTTCCGGTAATCGTCGATGACGGCCGCTATGGCAGACGCAAGGTCTCCGGCATATGTGGGAGTTCCAACCTGGTCAGCCACCACCTTGAGGGAAGGTCTGGACGAAGTGAGATTTATCACCGTGCGGCAGAAATTCCTCCCTGTCTCGCCGTATAACCACGCCGTGCGCACTATCACGCTGTTGCAGCCGCTCTCAAGTATACGCTGCTCACCGTGCAGCTTGGTCAGACCGTACACTCCGGCAGGGGCCGCAGGAAGGTCCTCGCGGCAGGGCGTATCGCAGGGACTGTCTCCAAACACATAATCCGTGGAAATATGGATGAGCAATCCGCCGGATTCGCGCATCACCTCCGCAAGACAGGCGGGAGCGTAGGCATTGAGCCTTTCGGCCCCGTCATAATCGTTCTCAGCAGCATCGACATCGGTATAGGCTGCGCAGTTGACAATAATATCCGTGCCGTTGGCCTTGCAGCAGCGTCTTACGGCACCGATATCCGTAATGTCGAGAGCCGAAATGCCGCGCGCCTCACTGATATCGGTGAAGACATAATTGTCCTCACTTCCACCTGATACTCCCCGCATGGCGGTACCAAGCTGCCCTCCGGCTCCTGTCACAAGCACATTCATATCCTGTCGACTAGTTTGAGAAGATACTGTCCGTACTGATTGTTACTCATAGGCTGAGCCAGACGGCGTAGCTGGTCCGCGGTAATCCAGCCGTTGTCGAATGCGATTTCTTCAGGGCAGGCGATTTTCTGGCCCTGGCGCTTCTCTATGACCTCCACAAAGGTGGAAGCTTCCGATAGCGAATCGTGTGTGCCCGTATCAAGCCAGGCGAACCCGCGTCCAAGCAGTTTGACAGACAGTTCACCCTCTTCCAGGAATACCTGGTTGACTGACGTGATTTCATACTCCCCTCGTGCTGACGGCTTGAGCCCCCGGGCCACACCGACGACCTTGTTGGGATAGAAATAAAGGCCCGTGACAGCATAATTGCTCTTGGGAGACACAGGCTTCTCCTCGATGGAGAGGCACTTGCCCCCAGGCCCGATTTCAGCAACGCCGTATCTCTGCGGATCATCGACGCGATAGCCGAATACCGTCGCGAGACCGTCACGTTCAGCTGACCGTACAGCATCCTTAAGCATATCGCAGAATCCGGCACCGTAGAAGATATTGTCTCCCAGGACGAGGCAGGCGCAGTCATCACCGATGAAATCGGCGCCTATCGTAAAGGCCTGGGCAAGACCTTCGGGACGAGGTTGTTCGGCATAGCAGAACCTGATTCCGAAATCGGAACCATCCCCAAGCAGTCTCTTGAAGCCGGGCAGGTCATCAGGCGTCGAAACAAGCAGTATGTCGCGTATCCCGGCGAGCATCAGTACGCTCAGGGGATAATAGACCATAGGCTTGTCATATATGGGCAGGAGCTGCTTGCTGATGCCTTTCGTGATGGGATAAAGCCTTGTGCCGGCGCCTCCGGCGAGTATTATGCCTTTCATCTCAGAGAATCCACATTTAACCTCGAAATTTAGTCATTAATCTGCGGATTTCCTATTTTTCGGGCCTTTTTCGGCCACAAAAAAGGCCCGGACAGACCGGACCTTCGAATAACCGTCCTCAACCGGGACAGCGGGAGTGGAGATGGCGGGACTCGAACCCGCGTCCAAACAACGCCCCGAAAAGCTTTCTACACGCTTATTCTTCCTTTGATTGTCGGATCAGGGACGCCGGAAGACGGGCTGACCCCTCTCTTATCCTCTGAATCTTGACGGGACATAGAGGCGTCCGTCCCGCGCATCCGGTTTGAATGATACCCCAGACTCAGCACATAACCGGCTTAAAGGCTGTGGGATACTCGTCCGACCGCGACCTTGGCGGTCTGGATTAAGCCGTTCGACTTGGTCGATTAGGCAGCGAGTGCATAAGAGTTGTTGCCAACTAAATTGGTTGAAGACTGAGATTAACGGGAGGGCCTCCGACTCCCGGCGTGCTTACTCCCCGCGATCGATGCTGTCAAAACCAAAACATCCCCGGGTTAGCGACTGCAAATATCGCAAATTCCGTTCCAATTGCAAACTATTGTCAGATAATATGACAAAATGTCTATTCGGGACGGGCAAGGCAGTCTTCGGCCAGTATTATCCGGCTATGAGAGGGCTCCAAGGTGAGTTCAAATACTGTTCGTCCCCGATGGCATCCGCTCCTGAGGGCCGTCCTGGCACCGGTCCGGGGATCCAGGGCGCAAAGGGATTTGAAGGCACCTCTGAGGCTCACTGTCAGAGTCAGGCTGTCCCCGCCGATATTGCCCAGATAATAGACGTCCCTGCCTCCGATCACTTTATGGATGTTATTGAACACTCCGGGGCCGTCGAATGAGACATCGGGCACAAAGCCGTCAAGCGCCCCCGATATGGTTGCCGGCGAGAGTTCGGGAAGATAGGAAGCCCGGCCCGAACGGAGCATCGACTCGACCTTGTCGGCGACCTCGGCATCCGTTGCCTCATCCGTAGCCGACTGTTCGGGCAGAAGAGTCGTGAATATCACTTTAGCACCTCTTCGCGCAGCCTTATCTATCTTGCGCAGATTGTCAATGTCGATAACCCTGACCGCCGGAAGGATTATGACGCTGTATGATTCGCGGTCGATGTCATTGTCAAGCACAATGCGTCCGCCATTTACGACGCTGCATCGCCCGTTCAGGACTTCGGGATGAATATATGTGAAATCAATACCGAGAGAATCGGTCAGAATCGCCGAAAGCCGGTCATAATCTGACCCTTCGACAGCTACACCTCCGGCAAATCTGCCCAGAGGTCCGTCCATATAGTGTCCTGCGTACTGGGTTTGCACCGGGTAGAGGACAGCCACATCGGCAACGTGTCTTCCGGGTCGGGCCAGAATATACCTCAACCTGGCCAGAAAAGTATTGAATGCGGGAAGAGAGTCGCGATACAGGGGATTGCGCCAGGAGAGTTCGGGAGGGAAAGTCACATTCGAGTCATCATACCATACGGCGTGACATATAAGGTCCGTTATGCCCTTTGTGTATTGTTCGACAGCCGTAAGATACAGCGAATCGACGGGAATGTTGCCCATTGCCCCGAAAGTCTCCGACATCACATACGGGTGGTCCCAGTTCCGGGCTGATGATGACACGACCTTGTAGAAATTCTCCGCGGGACGGTCGCCTCCTATCTTGTCTATGCCTGGCATGGTCATATACTTGCCGCAAAGCATGAGGTCCCCCGAGAGGGATGTGGTATTGAGTATCTCTTCCTGATCCTGATGTCCGGTCGATTCGATGCCGTGGGCCCGGCTCCAGTCCCCTATCGTCTTCATGAATCCCTCGGCATAGAGTTGGGAGCGGAGAGAGTACATACGGCAACGGGCCAGAGTTGTACCTTCCCCTATGTCGTACCACAACGCAGGGTACAGACAGTCCGGTTCGAATCCGTAGCGTTCGATGAACTTCTCGTTGAAATTGTCTGTCCAGACCCTGCCGGAGCAGCGGTACATCGTCGGCTCATCAAAGAATGTGGACTCAATGACATTGCCGAACGCCTCCGGGAAACGTTCAAAGTACGCCCCGTGCGTATCCTGCACGAAACAGGACACGGCTTCGGCGCTGAGATAGTCGACATTGGGGTCCGAGTCCGTAACGCATCGGAACACCATCACGGTCTCGGCCGTGTCGGCCGGTGCCCAGGACAAAACGCGCTCATGGATACAGTCACGCAAATCCGTCACTTCACCGCTGCGCCGGTCATAAGCGGTCACAGCCATTATCCTGCCCTGAGCTTCCGACAAATCGATTCTCACCGTATCCCCCGGAGCACAGTGATATTCGTCCTTGTCAAGGCGCTTGAGTGTCATCCCAGGGTGTTTCTCCGCGAATCGGGCCTTGCCGTCACCGTGCTTTGCGCCCATACTGCCGCTGGGGAATCCGTATTCGTCATAAAGGGACATCCTTGCCCCGTATGACTCCGCAATGGAGATTGCCTTGCCATATAGTCTGAAATACTCCTCCGAAAGATATTCGGGCCCGAACCCCGGGCCGAACGGGAGAATGGCGCAGCCTCCGTACAGATCCTTTTCGATCATCGACCGGAGCTGGTATTCCATATCCTGCTCCGTCACACGCGCATCATTCCAGAACCAAAGCGGAATCGGCCTCCATTTCATTGCGGGAGACTCGAACTCCTCCATCGAATACAATGCGCGGCCTCTGACGCAGTCGCAGGAGCACAGGACCTCCAGTAACAGCCAGAGCAACGATATCCGGAACATTACGCTTTTCATATGGTGAAAGGGGTTCAATGCACAAGCTTAACCTCATACATCCGAGGCCAGTTCTTTCCCGTGAGGAAAATGCGGCCGTCCAGGCAGGCTATGCCGTTGAGCACATCCGTGTCCGCCTTGCGGAGAGAATCCGGAAGCAGACCCTCACAATTGATGACAGCCTCCACCACACCGTCCGATGGATTGATGATCACGATGACATCCGTCATATATATGTTGGCCCAGACCTTACCGTCAATCCACTCCAGTTCGTTGAGATACCTTACCGGCCTGCCGTTCATAGTGACATTGACGCTGCGTTCCAGCGCAAAGTGCGTATCCATGAAATATAGTTTGGATGAGCCGTCCGATGCTATCAGGCTTCTGCCGTCAGTGGTAAGGCCCCATCCTTCGCGGGGATACGAATAGGTCTTGCGGTATTTGAGATCGCCGGCACCGTAGACAAACGCCACCTTGTTGGTCCAGGTAAGTACAAACAACTCCCCACCCAGCATCACACTGCCCTCCACGAAATACTTGCGGCCGAACTGCAGGCGTTCGAGCACTTTGCCGGAAGCAAGGTCGACCTTGCGGAAAGAAGACTCTCCCCACTGTCCGGTACTCTCATACAGCACTCCTCCGTCGAAGAACAGACCCTGGGTATAGGCCTTGACATCGTGGTTGTATTCGCCAACGACCCGCAGCTTATAATTTACCGGAACCTTTGACCGGCACACAGGTGTCAGGACGAGAGCAAATAGCAGTATGCAAATCAGTTTCCGCATCACTTGGCCTCATACCCCAGCGCGACAACGCACAGAGGCTTCATATTGTCCTTGATGCCGAGCAGTTCGCGAAGGTATTCCTCCGCTGTCCCCATAGAGGGATCGTCCTTGACGCGGGGACGGCCGTTGACGTGGACCCAGCAGGCACCCAGACCCTTGTCGACAGCGGACAGCAGGATATATGTGGCGCTGATGGCGGCATTGTCCAGCCACAGGTCAGTCGCTTCCACATCACCCAGTACAACGATGGCCGCAGCGGCGTGCGCAATGAGGCCGGAGCCGTGCTGACGCATCTGCGAAATGGCCTCGAGCGTGGATCTGTCCTCGATTATCATAAATCCGCTGCTTCTGGAATTCTTCGAGGAAGGGGCCATTCCGGCCTCTTCTATGATCTCATCCAGAACGGGACGTTCAATCTCCCTTTCAGTAAAATTCCTGACACTGTGCCGGGTCCGCAAAAGTTCCTTGTATTCCATATATCAGATATAGATTTTTCAAATGTACGCAATATTATCCAACGCTCCAACAAATGCCCGTCAGAATGAGTATTCAAGCCTGAACATACAGTTGATGGGCGGTTGGGCAAAGACGCCCGTCATATTGGCATACGCATAGTATCTGTGATTGAACAGATTGTCCACATATAAAGCGGCCGACAGACCGGGAACGAATATGAAGTCGTGCCTGAGCATGAAATCGAAGACACAGTAGGCAGGTATCCGGCAATCGGAAGAGCCTCCGTTCTGCCAATACTGGTCTCCTACAAGTTTGCCTCCCAATGACAGTTTCCCGTTGGTCCAGAGCAGTTGTGTCCAGCGCAACATACCCACCACCGCAGGGCTCATAATGATATCGCCCACATCACGTATCTTATTGGAGCTAAGGGATATGTTGCCTTCTATCTTAAACAGTCTGCAATCCAGTTCCCCGGCAAGTTCCACTCCCCTTCTGAAAGCATTGTCCACATTGCGTTTGATGGCATATCCTCCCATATCCACATACCCTGTCTCGACCAGCATATCGAAATACTCCATTGCAAACACGGTGGCTGAGGCCTTCCATATGTATCCTTCGAACCTGTGGCCGAGCTCGAAATCAAGCATTTTCTCGGGCTTGAGGCCGGATGAGCCGGCAGCAAGGAGAGACGACTGGATATCAGACCTGGACGGTTCCCTGTGGCCCAGAGCGGCGGATACGAACAAATTGTTCTTTGCAGAGAGCTTGACATTGGCGCCCACTCGCGGATTGAAGAATGAGTTGGTCCTGTCGTATGCTAGCACCTGACCGTATTCGTCTGGGCCGTTCATCCGATGTACGAGTCCCCTGTACTGCAAATCGGCATAAAGGCTGGAACCCCTGAAATACCAGGGAGCCCATTCCGCCCTGACCCAGGCGTCGGCTTCACGCTTTGCGCCTTTGTTCGAGTACAGTTCACTCTCTCCGGATCGTCCGATATGATCACCTTCATAACTGGACAGGTACACCCCTCCGGACATTGACAGCGCGCGGGTCTTGTACTTCAGTTCGGCACGAAGCACCCACAGTCCGTTGTCCTGGATATCTCTTCTGGGCGAATATTCATAATAACCGTATCCGTCAGTGTAATTGAGCGTCACGTCACTGTCAAGGGACGGGAGGAAACGGTGCTTCCAATTGAGTTGGAAGTGGCTTTGGCGGTAGTTGTCTGTATTCCCTTCAGCCGGATTGAATCTTCTGTCACGCTCATATTGCTCCTGACTTATGCCTTCCCAGGTGATGCCGGTACGCTGATTGCCGTGAAGGAAGGTCGCCCTGACCTCATCCCTTGCCCCTTTCCAACCCAGATTTGCAAATACCGAATATACATTGCCGAAAGCTCCATACCTGTAACCGTCGGTACTGTTGTAAGAGAACGCCGCATCCGCATAGAATCCGCATTTGAGCACACCTGTAGATGCCCTGACCGATGAGGTGAAAGTGTGGAACGCTCCATATGAGAGCGAGGCGCCGCCGGAAGGTCTGTCCGTGGCGGAATCGGTAAGCATATTCACCGCCGCGCCGAAGGCTCCCGGTCCTGAGACCGTTGTACCCAACCCCCTCTGTACCTGCACGCTTCCGAGATAATTGGACAGGGACGGTATGTTGGCCCAGAACACCTCCTGGTCTTCGGCATCATTGAGAGCTATGCCATTGAGGCTTACGATGGTCTGGGAGCCGGGCACGCCCCTGATGCGGAGACTGGTATATCCGATTCCCGTCCCGCCTTCGCCTGCAGACACGACTGAAGGCAGCCCTGATATGGACAAGGGCAGGGAATAGGATGGATTGGGCAGACGAAGCTCTTCCTTGTCAATCGTAACGTTGGGGATGGGAGTGTCTCTGCCCGCGCGGGAAGCAACAACTACGGTACTGTCTATTCTGTCCGTAACCTCCGACGGATCCGACAGCGCTGACAGAAGCGCAAGAACAATAAAAACATTCATTTCCTTACGGCGGAATTACCCGCATCAAGTTCGAAGGGTATATCTCAACCGGAAGTCCGGTACCCCTAATTGCAGTGCAAATATATGGAAAAAATCGTATCTTGCGAAGTATATGAACAACCATCTCAGATTCTTCGCCGCAGTTCTCTGCCTTGCAGGGGCGGCGCTTTCCGCCAGCGCCCGATGTGCTGTAAATGACAGTCTCTTCCTCGGATTCGCCAACCCTTCCAAGGAATATGCCCCGCGGGTGTGGTGGCACTGGATGCACGGCAACGTCACCAGGGACGGTATCCGCAAGGATCTCGAATGGATGGACAGGGCCGGCATCGGCGGTTTCCACCAGTTCAACGCACAGCTGGCTCCGACCCACGTGATAGTGGACAAACGCATAGAGCTCTTCTCCCCCGAATGGGACGATATGTTCTCCTATGCTCTTGACGTGGCGGATTCCCTCGGACTGGAAGTCAGCATAGCCAGTTCTCCTGGATGGAGCGCTACCGGGGGGCCCTGGGTCAAGGAAGAGGATGCGCAGAAAAAGCTCACCTGGCGCAGCCTGGACGTCAAAGGCGGCAGAAGGCTTGATATCAGTCTGCCCGAGCCATACGAATTCAGCGGGCCGTTTCAGGACAAGCCGCTATACCCCGATGACATATACAGATTCCGTTTCTACAGAGACATCGCAGTCCTGGCTGTCAGGATGGATGGAATGGAGCCGGAAGACACTGTCGCCGCATGGATCAACAAGGCCGGGTTCATTCCCGACTGGAGGGTGAGAAGCCACTTCCCCGCTACGACAGCGGTTCATGCCGCCAGGGAAGTGCTTGACATAAGCGGCAAAGTCAGGAACGGGGTCCTGCACTGGAAAGCTCCCCGGGGCGAATGGAAGATAATGCGTTTCGGATACAATCTTCTCGGCAAGCAGAACGGCCCCGTGGAGAAGGCAGGTAAAGGTCTGGAGGCCGACAAACTCAGCCGGGAGGCTATGACCCGCTATTATGATGACTACCTGTCCATTATGGACAAAACCGGCGGACATCGTCTGGGTTCTGTCATAAAATACGTAATGATTGACAGTTACGAGGCCGGGAAGGGCAGCTGGACTCCTCTTATGCCCGAAGAGTTCAAGGCAAGGCGCGGGTACGACCTCATTCCCTGGCTCCCCGTCCTGGCCGGCATCCCGGTAGGAAGCGCCTCTCAAAGCGATGACTTCCTGTTCGACTGGAAACTCACTCTGGGAGAGATGATTACCGAATATCATTACGATCTGGCCGATTCTATTCTGGCACGATACGGAATGCGCACCCACGTCGAATCCCACGAGCAGGCGACTGCATTTATGGGTGACGGAATGATGCCCAAGCGCAGGGCTGCCGTGCCTATGGGTGCCATCTGGGTCAATTTCAACAACGGATGGTATGCATCCAACCCCACAGCCGATGCCGACATTCACGAGTCAGCTTCAGTTGCACACATATATGGGGGCAACGTCTGCGCCGCCGAGTCGTTCTCGGTCAACAGCAGGCCTACGGTGGCGGGCCATTTCCCCGCCTATCAATGTCACCCGGCCAATCTCAAACGCCTGGCTGACGCGGCAATGTCCGAAGGACTCAACAGATTCATACTCCACTGTTCACCGCACCAGCCCTGCGACAGCCTTTTCCCCGGATTGGGACTCGGTTCGTTCGGCAACTGGTTCAACCGGCACGAAACCTGGGCGGAAGAGGCCCGTCCGTGGCACGACTACCTCCGCCGCAGCTGCTATATGCTTCAGCAGGGACGTTACGTGGCCGATATCGCCTATCTTTATGGCGAGGACACGAATATCACCGCAAGGTTCAGGGAAGCCCGCCCGGACATCCCGTTCGGATACAGCTATGATTTCGTCAATTCCGACATCCTCCAAAATGTCCTCGAAGTGAAGGACGGGCATCTTGTCAGTCCCGGCGGAATGGAATACAGCATATTGCTGATAGACAATCGTATTGACGTGATGACGCCTGCTCTGGAGTCACGTATCGAAGAGTTGCGGAGAGCGGGTGTTACCGTCTGCGACGCCCGTGGAAAAGACGTGGGCAAGACTTGTCTGAGTGCTCTGAGGAGGGTTGGCATAGAGCCCGACCTGATTGTCAGGGACAGGCCCGGAGATGACGGTCGTTTCCGCTTCCTGCACAGAGCTCTGCCGGGTGCAGACATCTATTGGATAGGCAACATCTCACCGGAAGGAGGCGAATTCCCGCTGTCTCTGCGCACATCGGATGGAAGTGTAAGTTATTGGGATGCCGAAAGCGGCACCAGGACTCCCCTGGGAGCGGAATTCCACGACGGAAGGCTTGAATGCAGACTTCATCTGGATCAGGACGGTGCCGGGTTTGTGGTGGTGGACCATAGCGGCAAGGCATCCGCAATCCCCGGCAGGAAGGTTGAATGCGGAGAAACGATAATCGGCGGCCCTTGGGAAGTCGCATTCAAGGAGGGGCTTGGGGCTCCGGCTTCGACCCGGATGACTTCACTTGAGAGGCTTGACTGCAATGAGGATGAAGGCATCAGACATTATTCGGGCACGGCGGTCTACAGCACGGATTTCGAGATCAAGAGCATTGAAGGAACGGCTGTTCTGGATTTGGGAGACGTATACCATATGGCAAGAGTGTATCTCAACGGCAGGAATCTCGGCCTTTCCTGGCACAGCCCTTATGTGTTGGATACTGACGGGGCATTGAAGTCCGGTACCAACCACCTGGAGATCGAGGTCACGAATGACTGGGCCAACAGACTCATAGGCGATTCTTCCAAACCCGCAGGTCAGAGAATCACATACACTCCCTGGCAGTTCTACTCGCCCGAATCCCCTCTGCAGCCCTCAGGCCTTCAGGGTCCGGTCAAATTAATTTGGTTCGAGAGCCAACAATAATTTGCACTTTCAAAAAAGAATCGTACCTTTGCAGTCCCAAAAGAGGGAGATTAGCTCAGTTGGTTCAGAGCGTCTGCCTTACAAGCAGAGGGTCGGCGGTTCGAATCCGTCATCTCCCACAAAGAGGTTAACGAGTTGCAAGCAAACAAGTTAACCTCTTTTTTATATAGATTCCATCCACAAAATGCGGACTTTATGTGGATGGGAGATCTCCCGCCAGCGTCCCGGCACATCTCAAGGTTTATTACCGGCAATTGTGTTCTTGTCAATAATTGTGTAAATTTGTAGAATTATGAAGATTACACGCATTATTCCAATTCTGGCCGCAGTGATGATTCTGTCGGCCTGTGGCGTCACAAAGAACGCGGAGTCTGAAGAAGAGGTCAGCGGGGCGATTGCCTCCGCTCTGCTCGAGAAGGACGCGAAAGACGTGGATTTTACTTTTGAAGTCACGTTCGTCAATCCCATATCAACGCCTTCTTTCCATTCTTCCGACGGCTATACACTGGCCCTCAAGGATGGTGTCCTTAACTGCGACCTGCCATTCATAGGTACGTCGGACCGCGCCCTGTACGGCAACGAAGACAACGGTATCAGGGTCAAGGACTGTCCTGTCGAAATATCCGTCAGCCAGAGCAGAAAAAGCAGCGTCCTCAAGTTTGCCGCCGCCACGACCTCTTCGAGCAAGGTATATTTCATTCTCGAAATCTGGCCAGACGACACTGCCGATCTCACTTGCACCAGTCCGTCCAGGTCCACTATGCGCTATTACGGGAATCTCAAATGATACGACATATGAAAAGAGCCATCTTCGTCCTGTCATTTATCCTCCTATCGATTTCTGCCGGAGCCCAGATTCGCTTTGGAGGCAGTTTCAACGTCAATATCGACACAGAGAACACCAAACGCAACTCCGGTACCGAAAACAACAAGGAGAACTCGTTTATCATAAGCCTCAATCCCAAGATATACTGGAATTTGAGTGAAAAGGTCAGAACAGGCTTTCGGGTTGGCTTTGCCTATGGTACCATGGCGGCTTCCGCTCTCCTCACTACAGAAGACATCAGCGCCATCGAGGACAGCGAGGCATATATCAACAGAGCACTGGGCTGGAGCTTCTCTCCGTTCTTCGGATACAAACTGCTCAGCTGGAATTTCATCGGCATATGGGTGGAAGCCAATGCCATAGCCGGCCAGCTCTACAACGTCGGAGCCAAAACCTTCCCCGAACTCGAGTGGAACAAATCCACACAGTACGGCGTACAGATTGTACCCGTCATCGATTTCGACATCACAGAGACCCTGTCCCTGCAACTCCATCTCGGCATATTGTCTCTCGGATATATGGGCGAGACAAGCATCTATGACAACAAGACTGTCTCAAGAAACGTCTGGGACTTCCGCAAGGGCGGATTCGACGGTCTCATCCAGGGATTGTACGATTACGGTATCGGCATAGTAAAGAAATTCTAGATGGCTATCCGGGAAGTTGTCAGGATCCCGCTCCTGGCTTTGTCGGGAATCTTCGCGCTGGCTCTTGTCATCATCGGCATAGCGCTGGGCATCATATTCTCTCCCGGCAAAATCACTCCGATAGCAAACCGTATTATCGACTCGCTCTTCATCGTCCCTCACCGGCTCGACAAAGTCGAACTTACCATGGAAGGCACTTTCCCGGGACTTGGGCTCAAAGTCAGGAATCTGAACATCGGAGACAGCACGGAAGGCTCACCGTATGATGAATTTCTTTCGGCTTCATCCCTCATTCTCGGAGTGGACACCTGGAAACTCCTGAGCGAAGGCAGCCTCGAAGTAACGGAAGTCATACTGAAGGATGCCTCCGTCAATGTGTATATCGGAGAAGGGGGCAACTCCAATTTTCTGTTCGTAAAGACTTCCCCTGACGATGAAGAGCAAGGAGAAGTCAGCGAGGAGCCCATCAGCGCATCACTTCCCTTCTCCATTGACATCGGCTCTTTCAGGGCATCCGGCCTGAACGCTTCCCTGATGATTGCATCCAGCGGGATCAGATTCAATGACGTCCAATGCGAACTTGACCTCGAAGGCAAGATGTCCAAAGACATTTTCCCCATAGACGTAAATCTGAACCGCCTCGAGGCCTGTTGGGAAGACCTTCATTTCGACACGGAAGGCAGCGTCACTGTGGATGACACGATTTCGGCCACCCTCCCCCGCCTGTCCGCCGATCTGGGAGGGCTGCATCTTGACGGAACGGTCAATTCCGTTGCCGTGATTCCGGAAACCTCCTGCGTCCTTCCCGACGTCGACCTTGAACTTAACGGCTGGTCATATTCGGACATCATCGCCCTGTTCAAGTCTCCGATATGGTCTTTCCTCCCATCTCTCGAGAAAACGATGAACGGCATACCGTCTCTCATCCCCGGGCAGCTGAGTCTTGAAACGGAGGTCAGCGCCGAAATCCACGCCGGAGGGAAAATTTGCGGCGGTTCGCTTCCCGAAGGGGACATCAAACTATGTCTGGACAGGTTGGAAGGTCATTACGGAGACATACCGTACAACTTGGAAGACGGCAATATATGCTTGGAAGCCCACGCAGACCTTACTGACCTGCACAAAAGCACCGTCGAAATAAAAGATTTCCACGGGCTGGTCACGTCCGGGCACTTCCCCGAACTGAGGGGTTCCAATTCCATCAAAGCCCAAGGCAGGCTGACAGACTTGTTCCCGGACGGCAGTTTCAGCAGCTTCAATCCTTTGGTTGACATCAATGTCAACGCAAAAGCGAATCTGAAGGAAGCCACTCCCTATATCGGAAGCATTCTGGATACCACCGCACACATCATCCCGGATGTTATATACAAGATTCTGCACGGAATGGGTCCGGGCAGCGCAGCGGCACAGCGGGTCAAGGCTTCGATGGAGGACGGTTCCGCATTTGAGGGGACAGCGGGGGTAGACGGAAGGCTGGCGCTTTCGATGCATAGCACCAGCAGGCTCGATGCCTGGACAGGACTTAAACTCGACGACATCAAGGGAAGTGCCCTTGTAAGAATCGAAGACATAAACGCCGTATTCTCCAATGAATACAAGGGATACATCGACAGGATTGACCTGGTGATGCACGCCCCGATGACATTGGAAGCCAGGCAGAAACTGGAAGAGCTGACACCTTCGGATGATGAATCCTACAGGGAATACGCTTACAATCTCACTCTGGGAGACATTTTGCTGGACTCTCCCGAACTTATCATGAGCATCCCGGGCGGGGAGTTGGAGATTATGGAAGCATACAATATATCCGGCAGGAAAAAAGGTCTGAAGGACGATGTCATGCAGGGATTGTACGGAATCGTCCTCAACAGCCTGGAAATGAGAACCGGGGACGGGGACTGCTTCAGCATCGACCACCCCTCGGGAAAGATTTTCCACAATCCCATAGTGACAGACAGCAGGCACGACAGGTGGTGCTATGACATATGCGTTGACAATATCGTGTACAGTTATCTGGAGAAGATATGCTCCAGTATAGGTCAGGTCCACGTAGCCCTTGCGGAGACGGACACAGGGTCTGATTCGAACTACATTATCAAATGGGACCCGGTGCTGAAAATTGACATACACGACCTCTACAATGATACCAATTACAATGGCGACACCCTCAGAATCGATATGCCGCACCTCAGCATCAGCGTCAAGGATGAAGTGGCAAGCATCATCGAGAGCAGAATCATAATTGGCCGGTCAGATTTCTCGCTCACCGGCAATATCTGCAATTTCGGACGATGGCGCGAGAAGAAGGACAATCTCCGGGCCCACCTCAAATTCCAGTCCGAATTGACAGATGTGGATGAATTGCTGAGCCTCTCTTCAGGACTCACCAATTATCTGAGAGACTATGGATTCGTGGCAAGCAAGGAAGAGGACAAGAAACAGGCCAAAACGCAGGAAGACACGGCCCGCTCTCCAATCAAAGTGACAATTCCTACCGATGTCGACATTGCCCTGGAAGCCCATATCGACAAGGCCCGGGTATTGAGGCAGGACGCAAACTCTCTCAATGCCAATATGTATATTCAGGACGGCACCGTATATATGGATGACGTGGGATTTGAATGCGATGCGGCAAAAATGAATTTCACCGGACTTCTGCATGCGCCTGATAACGGGTCAGGCCAGGCACCGGACAGCACGCACCTCGGATTCGGATTCAGAATGAGGGATGTGGACATTGTCAAGGTCGTGGACATCATTCCAAAGGTGGATACACTTATGCCTATGCTCCGGACGTTTGCAGGCAAGGTCAACCTTGACCTGGCATATGAAGCGAGTTATGACTCCGGGTACTACGTAATCCCCAACACCTTGAATGCGGCAATGAGCATAGACGGTAAGGACCTCGTGCTGGTACCGTCGGATTTATACAACAAGATTGCTAATTTCCTGCTTGTGAAGCGGGACGACAATCTGATCGAATCCCTGAATGTGGATGCAGTATGGAAGGGTGATTCGATATTGGTATACCCCTTCCTGCTCAAGTTGAGCAAATGCCTGATAGGCGTCGACGGCACCAATATGATTGACAGGGAAGGGAAGCTGACGGGAGTGGATTACCATATCGCCATGATACGTCCACTGCCTGTAGGTGTACAGCTGACCGGGCCGCTTGACAAACTGGGCATCGAATTGGCGGCGCCCAAATATAAAGATGACTTCAAACCGGTAAAGCATATGGATGCCGACTTGAAGAACACCACCATCGAGCAGGACATCGACAATGCCATAAGCATTCTGATGAGCGTATTCAAATAGTGTGCGGAAAGACAGGGATTCGAACCCTGGAACCGCTTTGGACGGTCACACGCTTTCCAGACGTGCCTCTTCAGCCACTCGAGCATCTTTCCAATGGGACAGCAAAGATATTAAAAAAATCCTTTACTGCAAAAAATGTTTAGCGGGACATCCTGGCTGCCAGTTCCCAGGTGCGGATACGGTCCTTATACAGGTTGTTGGCATTCATCTTCTCCACATCCAGCGCTGCATCCGAATTGTCATCCCAACGGCGGCAATTATACATCACATCATATATCCTGCCTATACGGTACTCCCTGCTGATACGGAGTGCGACAGCATAATCCTCGCCGTACTTGACGGTGGGGAATCCGCCGATCTCACGCAGGAGCGGTGTCCAGAATCCCCTTGGAGCGCCAAGTCCGTTGATACGCAAGGCATTGTTGCGGCCGTTGTCATCTGTCCATTCCCTATGGTCAATGACTCCGGGAGGGAGTTCGTTGAGATTGAAATCAGTGATTCTGTAGGACCCTATGACCATCGCGCAATTCTGCTCATAGAAAGCCTCCACAAAACGCCTTATGGTGTCAGGACCGGAGTACACGTCATCCGAATCAAGCTGCAGAGCGAAACGGCCGCAGCGGGGACTGAATATCGCCGCATTCCAATTGCCTCCTATGGCGTGCCAGCTCGGATCCTGGGCAATGTATATCAGCCTCTCATCATCAAAACCCCTTATGACTTCAACTGTACCGTCCGACGAATTGTCATCCACTACAATGACATTATACGCGAACGGACAATCCTGCGAGAGTGCGGAGCGGATGGCATCCCCTATCGTCCGGACCCGGTTGCGGCAGGGAATTACGACAGACGCTTCCACGGGGAATTCTCCCTTGTTGAGATCGACGTCGCGGAAAACCGGAGGCAACCAGGCTCCAACTGACTTGAGATGGGCCGTACAGACCTTCTCCATCTCAATCTGGACCTCACGGTTGCGGGGATCGACGTAGTCGAATAGTTTCTCGCCGCTCTTGCGTGTATCAAGTTCCACCTCGTAATACAGATATTCGTTGATATGGACGATATCCCCTTCCAGCGACGCGCGCAGCCTGAGGTCATACAAGCCGGCATACTTCCAGTCTCCGACTTGTGCGCCGCATTTGCGCAGCACAGACGTCCTGAACAGCATAACTCCGCCGAAATCGAAGTCATCCCGCAGAGCACCTTTCTGGCAGTCGATAACAGGAGTCGGCGTATCCACTCCGTCAACGCTGGAGAAATGGTCCGAGTATACCATTGCGGCACCTGTCTGGTCAGCAACCGACACCATACGCTCCAAACCAAGATACACCCATCTCAAGTCTGTAGGCTTTGTATAAATCAGAGTATAATCGCCATCCGCAGAAGCGGCAACGGCCCTTACTTTATCCCCGGACACGCGCAGGGGAATGTCGAAACGAC
Source organism: Bacteroidales bacterium (assembly GCA_024401865.1). Taxonomy (GTDB): domain Bacteria; phylum Bacteroidota; class Bacteroidia; order Bacteroidales; family UBA932; genus Cryptobacteroides. The sequence goes on along the minus strand of JAKSKI010000004.1, from coordinate 27,313 downwards.
GAACATTCATCATAATGTTCAAATATAAACCTATTTTTATTAAATTTGTATTCTATGGACAAAAAGTTAGTCATAATCCCAACTTACAACGAGATTGAGAACATCTCGCGCATCATCTCCGCCGTGCTTGCACTGGAGGGCTCCTACAACATCCTCGTCATCGATGACGGTTCTCCTGACGGGACCGCAGATGCCGTCAGGTCAATAATCGAATCCGGTGAGAGCCGGCTTCATCTGATTTGCAGAAGCGGCAAACTCGGACTTGGCACCGCATACCTCGCCGGTTTCCGTTGGGCGCTCGACAACGGATATGACTACATATTCGAGATGGACGCCGATTTCTCGCATTCCCCTTCCGACCTGCCCAGGCTGTATCAGGCCTGTACCGACGGAGCTGATTTGTCCATAGGCTCCAGGTATTGCAAGGGAATCAGCGTGGTCAACTGGCCATTGGGACGTATCCTCATATCGTATTTTGCATCCAAATACGTCCGCACCGTACTGGGATTCAAGGTATTCGATACTACCGCAGGATTTGTGTGCTACAAGCGTGAAGTCCTGCAATCCATCGATCTTGACGATGTCAGGATGAAGGGATACGGATTCCAGATAGAGATGAAATACACTGCATTCAAGTTGGGATTCCGCATCGCGGAAGTGCCCGTCATCTTCATCAACAGGCTGGAAGGATCGTCTAAGATGTCAGGGAGCATCTTCGGTGAGGCCTTTTGGGGCGTATTGAACCTCAGGTTCAGAAAATTCAACAAGCGCTAGTCTTCGGAGGATATTTCCTTGAGTTCGCTCCTGTAGGCCATAAGCAGACGGGACCTGGAGATGAAGCCAAGGTATTTGCCGTCCGTGTCCAGCACGGGCAGACGCCAGGCGTCCGTCGCGTCGAACTTGGATACCACGCTGTCCATCTTTTCGTTCTCCTCTATGCAGACAGGAGCGTCGTGCATCAGGTTGTACACTCTCAATGACTTGTACTGGCCCGGCTTGAACATATACTTGCGCAGGTCATCCATCTCAAGCACGCCTTGGAAACGTCCGTCACTGTCAAGAACGGGGAATACGGCAGCAGTACTCTCAGACACTGTTTTCATTATATCCCCCAACGTGGAGTCAACGCCGACACGCGGATATTTATCCCTCACAAGGTCTCTTGTCTGAAGCAAAGCCAGCACGGCCTGGTCATTGTCGTGGGTAAGCAGGTCTCCGCTCTGGGCAATACGCTTGGTATAAATCGAATACTTCTCGAAAATCCTTACCGTGCCGAACGAAACGGTAGACGTCAGGATAAGCGGTATCAGAAGGCCGTATCCGCCCGATATCTCGGCGATGAGGAAGATTGCCGTCATTGGGGCCTGCATCACGCCGGCCATCATGGCCGCCATACCGACAAGCACAAAATTGGCCTCGGGCACATCGCCACCGGCCATATTGATGAACCTCGCCACTACAAAGCCCATCACGGCTCCCTCGAACAATGTCGGTCCGAACGTTCCTCCGACTCCCCCGCCCGCATTGGTAAGGGTCATTGCCACCACTTTGAAGAGGAATACCAGCACGAAGAACAATGGCAGACCGGCATACTCGCCGTTCAGCAGAGCATGGAGCGAATCATAGCCCTGACCATACAGAGGGGGGAACAGGTAAATCAACAGGCCCAGTCCCGCCGAGCATATCAGCCAGCGCAGGTAGCCGTTGCCGATCTTGCCTATCCTGTCCTCCAGCCAGAGCGTGAATTTGGTGAAATACAGAGAACAGAATCCGATGGTGACACCCATGATAAGGTAGAACGGTATGTTCGACATCGAGAATGCCGTCAGGTCGCAGGCAAACATCGGGGTCTGTCCGCGGAATATATACGCCACCACCGTTGCCGATATCGTGGACATCAACAAAGGCAGCATCGAACTCATCGACACATTGAACAGCAATATCTCTATTGTGAACAGCACTCCCGCCAGAGGAGCCTTGAAAATGCCGGCGACCGCGCCTGCCGCTCCGCATCCAAGCAGGATTGTGACACTCCTGTGCGAAAGACCGCACCAGCGGCCGAGGTTGGAACCTATAGCCGCGCCTGTATACACTATCGGAGCCTCGGCTCCCACCGAGCCGCCGAATCCTATTGTAATGGAGGAGGTAAGTACAGAACTCCAGATATTGTGGGGTTTGATACGCGATTCATTTCTCGAAACGGCAACCAGTACCCTGGTGACTCCGTGTCCTATGTTGTCCCGGATAACATAGCGCACAAGAAGATATGCTATCAGCATACCCATTCCGGGAAGAAGCAGATATATCCAGTTGGAATCCCTTCCGGGGAACACATTGCCGAGATGACTGCCGACGAAAGATATGGACCAGGTCAATAAAACGGCTGCGAGCCCCGAACAGACACCTGTTGCGAGGCTCAGCAGCAATAACTTGTTGCGTTCGCTAATCTTTATCTGAGGAATCATCGTCACCGGCGCCATACTGGGCGATATTGTCGTCAGGCAATGTATCGTCTCCGGAAGAATCGGGGCCTATGGCTCCTGCCACCTGCTCGACCTTGGCCTCTTCCTCACCTTCAAGCCAACGCTCGATATCTTCGGCATCGTCTATCTGGACTTTGATTTTGACCAGGTATATACCATCGGGGACCTCAAGCGTCACAGCATAGAAAGAAGTGCCGTCCGGCTTGGGATACTTTACCAGATCATCAAGATAATCATTGAAACCGCGGGGGTACTTCTCGTTGAAAGCTGCAGACAGTTCAGCTGACATATTTTCATAGCTGACCACGTGCCTTTTCTTATTGTCCGGTGCCATATATTATCGTATTACGATGCAATAATAGGACAAATTTTTGAATCTGCAAACACTACATTCTGTCGGGAAGTTCCATACCCAGAATGCCCGTAGCCTTAACTAGCACATTAGCAAGAGTTTCTATCAGGGCAAGCCTCATACGCAATATTGAAGAATTTTCTTCCTTGAGTATGGGGGTGTCGTGATAATACTGGTTGAACTCCTTTGCCAGGTCGTAGCAGTAATTGGCAATCAGGGCGGGAGAGAACGCATCCGCGGCCTCCTGAACCTTCTGTGGATATGATGCCAGAAGTTTGACGAGCCTTATCTCCTTGGGAGAGAGAGGGGCGTCTTCCGACACGGCGGGGCGTATGCCCAGAGCGTCCGCCTTGCGCAGAATGGACTTGATCCTGGCGTGGGTGTACTGAATGAACGGGCCGGTGTTGCCGTTGAAATCAATCGACTCCTTGGGATTGAACAGCATCTTCTTCCTGGGATCGACCTTCAGTATGAAATATTTGAGCGCACCCAGTCCTATCATATGGTAGAGTCTGTCCTTCTCCTCCTCGGAGACGCCTTCCAGCTTGCCGGATTCCTCGGACGTCGACTTTGCCTCCTCATACATCTTCTCGATGAGATCGTCCGCATCCACCACTGTTCCCTCACGGCTCTTCATCTTGCCTTCGGGAAGTTCCACCATTCCATAACTAAGGTGATAAATCTGATCAGCCCAGTCGAATCCCAGTTTCTTCAGGACAAGTTTCAGCACCTGGAAATGATAGTTCTGCTCATCCCCGACCACATACACGTGCGAATCGAGCTCGTGCTCGGCGAAACGGCGCTCCGCCGTTCCCAGATCCTGGGTCATATAAACGGAAGTACCGTCCGAACGGAGCAGAAGCTTGCGGTCAAGCCCGTCAGCGGTAAGGTCACACCACACAGACCCGTCAGGATCCTTCACGAACACTCCCGTCTCCAGACCTTTCCTGACAAGTTCCTTGCCCAGAAGGTATGTTTCGTGCTCGTAATACGTCTTGTCAAAGGAAATGCCAAGAGCCTTGTATGTCTGCTCGAAGCCCTCGAACACCCACTCATTCATCATCGACCAGAGCCTGCGCACCTCGGGATCGTTCTCCTCCCATTTCACAAGCATATCGTGCACCTTGTCCAGCACGGAAGGATCCTCCTTCTCCATCCTGGCATATTCGACATAACAGTCGCCCACAAGATGGTCGCCCTTCTTGCCCGTACTCGCCGGAGTGGCTCCGTCGAAGCGCTGCTGCCAGGCATACATTGACTTGCAGATGTGCACACCACGGTCATTGACCAGAGTAGTCCTGATCACGTCATTGCCTGCGGCCTTGAGCAGATTGGACACAGAAGCGCCGAGAAGATTGTTGCGGACATGGCCCAGGTGAAGGGGTTTGTTGGTATTGGGGGATGAGAATTCGACCATAATACGGCGCCCGGTAGAGGGCAGTTCCCCGAATCGGGCATCGGATTCGATGGATGCGAACAGTCTTGACCAGTAAATGTTGGACAACGACAGGTTGAGGAATCCCTTGACCGAATTGAAAGCCTCGATTTCGGGGCAGTTGGACGTAAGCCATTCTCCAATCGCGTTGCCTGTAGCGTCAGGTGAAGCGTGAGAGATTTTCAGAAGAGGGAACACGACGAGTGTGAAATCCCCCTCGAACTCCTTGCGGGTTACCTGCACCTGCATCCGGGACTCGGGAATGTCGGCACCGTAGAGAGCATTTACTGCAGCAGACGCCTTGGTGGCAATGAATTGTTCTGTAGTCATATGCTTCTATCCGAGATAAGTCTTGAGGAGTTTGGATGCCGAAGGTTTCTTGAGCTTGCGTATGGCCTTCTCCTTGATCTGTCTCACACGTTCGCGCGTGAGGTCAAGCCGCTCACCGATTTCTTCCAGAGTCATTTCCTGACATCCGATACCGAAGAAGCTCTTGATGATTTCACGTTCCCTCACGGTGAGAATCTGGAGGGCGCGCTCGATTTCGGTACTCAGCGACTCATTGTTAAGACCCTTGTCGGCCATAGGACTGTCATCGTTGGGGAGCACGTCGAGGAGGGAGTTGTCCTCTCCCTCCACAAACGGTGCATCCACACTGACGTGACGTCCGGACACCCTCATCGTGTCGGCGATTTTGTCCTTGGGCACGTCTATCATCTCGGACAGCTCATCGGCCGAGGGCTGGCGTTCGTGCTCCTGCTCGAACTTGCCGAGAGCCTTGTTGATCTTGTTCAGAGAGCCCACCTGATTGAGGGGCAGACGGACAATGCGGCTCTGCTCTGCCAATGCCTGCAAGATACTCTGTCTTATCCACCATACCGCATAGGAAATGAACTTGAATCCCCTTGTCTCATCGAATTTCTCGGCTGCCTTGATGAGTCCGAGATTGCCTTCGTTGATAAGGTCGGGAAGACTGAGACCCTGATTCTGATATTGTTTGGCCACAGAGACCACAAATCTCAGATTGGCCCTGGTAAGCTTTTCAAGTGCTTCCTGGTCGCCCTTGCGTATACGCTGGGCAAGTTCCACTTCCTCTTCCGGTGACACCAGTTCCTCGCGTCCGATTTCCTGAAGATATTTGTCCAGGGAAGCGCTCTCGCGGTTGGTGATTGACTTGGTAATCTTGAGTTGACGCATATTTTAGTTGTTTGCCGTTATTCGTCCTTGCCGAAGCCGAAATAGAACGGGCGACCTGTGGCGGTAACGCCTTCGATAAACACCGACCTCTTCGACTTCTTGGCTATGTCAATGACGTCCTGCGGCTTGCTGACCTTCTGGTCGTTAACGTAGAGGATAATGTAGCCGTCCTCTCCTCCGGCGCTCGCGACCTTGCCGTTGCCTGCGGATACTATCTCAACGCCCTTGTCGGCCGCCTTGAGCCTTGCTCCGTAGAATGCCACCGTACCCTCGTCGTCAGCTACGCCTGCAGAATCCACGGTTCCCTCGAATGTGACGCCCGCCCTGTTGATCTTGCCGTCACGGATATAGGTGATGACTGCCTTGTCGCCGGGACGGTAGCCGTTGACCTTCTCCTGAAGTTCTGACATGCTCACGGTCTTTGTGGAATCGATGGCCACGATGACATCCTCCTTCCTGAGTCCGGCCTTGTCGGCTGCGCTTCCTTTGGAAACCTCGCTAATATATACGCCGCTAACTTCAGAAAGTTTCAATTTGGAGGCAATTTCTCCATTGACCGTACCGCCCATTATTCCGAGGACGACGCGTTTGACGGAACCGAAATCTATGAGATCGCCCACAATCTTCTTCACTATGTTGGAAGGAACGGCAAACGAATAGCCGGAATATGCCTGTGTGGTGGACACTATCATCGTGTTGATGCCGACAAGCTGTCCTGCCTTGTTGACAAGGGCACCGCCCGAATTGCCGGGGTTGACGGCGGCATCTGTCTGGATGAAGGATTCTATCTTGATTTCGCCGGGCTGACGCTGTTCGGGCATCTGACGCCCCTTGGCGCTGACAATACCGGCGGTGATGGTGGACCTCAGGGCCTCACCCAGAGGGCTGCCGATGGCGAGAACCCACTCCCCGAGACGGAGCTTGTCCGAATCGGCGAATTCGATTGCCGGGAGCCCGGAGGCGTCGACCTTGATAAGGGCCACGTCGGTTGCGGGGTCCGTACCGATTATCTCAGCCTTGTATGTCTTGTTGTTGTTGAGGGTGACTTCCACGTCGGTGGCGCCCTGCACGACGTGATTGTTGGTGACTATGTAGCCGTCCTGACGGATTATGACGCCCGAACCGCTTCCCTGCTGCACCCTTTCACGGGTCTGGGGACTGCCATAGCCGAAGAAATAGCCGAAGGGATCGATATACTGCTGCTGGGTCTTGACAGTGACCTTGACAAACACCACCGCGTCAACGGCGTTTTCGGCAGCATAGGTGAAGTCGGGATAATCCGAAGCTGACAAATTGACAGTCCTGTAGGTCGTGCCGTCAGAACTGACCACTGTCGTTGCAGCCTGGTCGGGAACTGATGCCTTGACGATTGCGAAAGCCGTAATGCCGCTCAAGAGCACTGCAGCCATTACTGTTACGATGTTTTTGTTCATATTCTGAAAAATTATGGTTTCCGGGGGCATAAAATTGTCAAATAATATGCCAGACTTCTCACGATTATTTACTACATTTGTCAAGAACATAATCAATGACATCATATGGAATTCAAAGCATCCAGCGCCTCACTGTTGAAAGGCATTCTTGACGTTTCCAAAGCCATTCCCGCCAAGACAGGACTCCCGATTCTCGAGAACTTCCTGTTTGTGCTCAAGGGATCCGAGCTCGAAATCACGGCATCCGACCAGGAAATCACCCTGCGCACCATCGTCTCTGTGGACAAGACTGATGAAGAGGGCAGCATAGCGGTTCCCGCCAGACAGATAACCGACCTTTTCAAGACGCTTCCCGACCAGCCTGTCACAGTCAAGACGACATCCGACAGCTCGTTCGAGTGCATCTGGAACAACGGACATTCCTCCCTCCCCTTCTTCCCCGCCGAGGACTTCCCTTCCATCAAGGGAGCAGGAGAAGAGGCCGTAACTGTCAAATTCCCCGCACAATCACTTGCAGACGGCATCACAGGCACCATCTACGCCACATCGGAGGACGAGATGAGGCCTGTCATGAACGGCATATTCTTCGACATCAACCCCGACCGCACCACTCTTGTGGCATCCGATTCGCACAAACTCATCTGCTACACGACAACCGACGTCGAAGCTCCGCAGGCAGCGTCGTTCGTACTTCACAAAAAAGCGGCGGCAGTACTCAAGGGTTCCATCGACAAGACAGATGACACGGTGACAGTCACCTTCGATTCGTCAACCGTGGTATTCACATTCGGGGCCACGATGATGGTATGCCGTCTTGTCGTGGGCAAATATCCCAAATACAACGAGGTCATTCCCCAGAACAACGCCAACATCCTCACCATCGACCGTCTTGCACTGCTCGGCACCGTACGAAGGGTGTCAGTTTGCGCCAACAAGGCCAACAACCACATCAAGTTCGACCTCAAGCCCGGGAAGATCGTAATCACCGCCCAGGACCTCGGATTTGCCATTGCGGCCTATGAGGAGCAGGCTTGCGAATACAATGGCAGCGAATTGAGCATAGGATTCAAATCCTCCTATCTCATCGAGATTCTCAGCAACATGACTTGCGAGACCATTGTGATGAAGTTCGCCGATGCACGCAGAGCCGCGCTGATGGTTCCTTCCGAAGAAGACGCCGCCAACGAGAAGATCTGCGGTATCCTTATGCCGATAATGGTATCATAACTGTTTATGGAACTTAATCTGTCAAGGCCCCTGCTCTTCTTTGACATCGAAAGTACGGGCCTCAACATCCCGACAGACTCCATCATTGAGCTGAGTTTCGTCAAAGTGATGCCGGGAGGAGAGCAGCGCATCAAGACCTGGCGCATCAAGCCCTGGGACTATGAGAAGAGATGCCAGCGCCCCATAGACCCGAAAGCTTCCGAAGTCAATGGAGTGACGGACGATATGCTTGTCGGCTGCCCCACATTCTATGAGGTGGCGGACGAAGTTGTGGAATGGCTGAAGGGATGCGACCTCGCAGGCTTCAATTCCGCCAAATTCGACCTGCCGATGCTGGCAGAAGAGATAGAAAGGGCGCGGCTTGCCGGCAAGAAACTGGACATTGACCTGCACGAACCTCTTATGGTGGACGTGCAGAACATATATCACGCAATGGAGCCCCGCAACCTGAAGGCTGCCTACAGATTCTATTGCGGAGGCGCTGATTTCGACAAGGCACACACCGCAGAAGCCGACACGCTCGCCACATACGAAGTCCTCAAGGGGCAGTTGGACAAATATCCCGACGTACTCAAGAATGACGTTAAACATCTCTCCAGCTATGTAGGCAAGCGCTATGTGGACTTCGCGGGCCAGCTCATCAGCAATGATGACTCGGAAGCCGTCATCAATTTCGGCAAGCACAAGGGCAAGACCGCCCGGGAAGTCTACAGGACCGACAGGTCCTATTTTGCATGGATAGCGGGAGGATCCTTCGCTCTTGACACCAAGGCCCAATTCGAAAGGCTTGCAAGACAGTACGCCGAAGAGGACAGGGCAGAGCGCAACAGACCCGCATCGAAGGACGAGTTGAACAGCCTTGCGGCCAAGTTCAATTCAGGCAAACTATTCCCATAATGAACATCGCTGTACTGACTTCGGGAGGCAAAGTGATAGTAAGGCCTGACACCACAAGGGTCAAGGACGGAGAGGACGCCTATATGCCGGAATTCGTCAAGGCTCTGGAGTGGACTCCCGTACTGTACACAAGAATATGCAAATCAGGTAGAAGCGTAAGTGACGGCTTTGCGGCAAGATACTTCGACAACTTCGGATTCGGTGCTCTTCTGTACCCCTCCGAGTTGCTGTATGATTGCAGCGAAGAATCCTTCGCCTGCGCATCCTGCCTTGACCATACGTCCATCATCAATCTGGATGGTCTCTCAAGCAAGGAGGCCATCCGACCCGACTCTCAGATGACGGTCGACATAAACGGCGAGTCCCGTAATTTCATCATCCCCGATGCGGGAGCCGTACTGACCCGGGCAATAGTTCAGGTCACACGGTACTGCTGGCTGCGGGTGGGTGATGTCGTCGCCGTCGAACTAAGTCCGCGCTACGGACTCCGCACAAGCGGGCAGAAGGACTCCCCTGTCATACAAATCAGCGCCGAGGGCCGAATATTGTCTCAAACAAAGATTATCATATAATGAAACTGGTTGAAAGAAATTATTTGCTGACATTCATTCTCGTCACATCTCTCTTCGCACTCTGGGGCTTTGCCAATGACATCACCAATCCTATGGTGGCGGCTTTCCAGACCGTTATGGAACTCTCAGCCGCAAAGGCTTCCCTGATTCAGTTCGCATTCTACGGCGGATATGCCACAATGGCCATTCCCGCCGCGCTGTTCATCAGGCGCTACAGTTACAAGAACGGCATCATCCTCGGTCTCACATTGTATGCAATAGGAGCCTTCCTGTTTATCCCTGCGGCGGCTCAGCAGAATTTCACCTTCTTCTGCCTGTCCCTCTATATACTCACATTCGGCCTGGCATTCCTCGAGACAACGGCCAATCCGTTCATCCTCTCCCTGGGAGCCAAGGAGAACTCCACCAGAAGGCTCAACCTCGCCCAGGCATTCAATCCAATGGGCTCGCTTACAGGTATGGCAGTGGCATCCTGGGTGGTTCTGCCCGCCCTTATCAGCGACCGACGCAACGATGCCGGTGAAATCATATTCAGCACTCTGTCAGAAGCCGAGAAATCCTCTATCAGGATTCACGACCTGGCCCAGATACGCAATGCATACGTAGTTCTCGGTGTCGTAGTCGTGGCTGTACTTATCATCTTCGCCCTGACCAAGATGCCCGACACAGTAGGCGCTGACAGAAGCAACCTGAGCACCAGAAGGACGCTGAAGAATCTCTGGAAAAATGTCGCATATCGCGAAGGTGTGCTCACCCAGATGTTCTACGTCGGCGCACAGATAATGACCTGGACCTTCATCATCCAGTATGCGGACAATCTCGGCATAGACAAGGCAACGGCACAGAAATACAACATCATCGCGATGGCCATGTTCCTGTGTTTCAGATTCGTGGCGACCTATCTGATGAAATATATCAATTCGCGCAAATTGCTGGCAATCTTCGGGACAGGCGCCGCCGTCTGTACCATAGGCGCCATCGTTTTCGTAGGTCCGCTCGGACTCGGATGTCTTGTAGCCATAAGTGCCTTCATGAGCCTGATGTTCCCCACAATCTACGGCATTGCGCTTGAGAACGTCTCCGCTGAGGACAGCACCCTCGGAGCCGCATTCCTCGTGATGGCCATAGTGGGCGGTTCTATTCTCCCTCCCCTTCAGGGCACCATCATCGACCTCGGCACCGTCTGCGGACACCCGGCAGTCAATGTCAGCTTCTGCCTGCCCCTCATCTGCTTCATCGCCATCATCATCTACGGAATCAGAAGGACGATGAAGGCCGGAGAATGCCTCAGATAGGCTTCGGATAAACCATCTGCCCTTCAAACCAGGTACTTGCCACTTTTGTGTTGAAGATATCCTTTTTGTTTGTCTTCTCCTGTTCAAAGACATTCTTGTCCAGCACTACGAAATCGGCATATTTCCCGACCTCGATGGAACCTCGCTCCTTCTGCAGACCGAGACTTATGGCTCCGTTGATGGTGAGGCACTTCAGCACGTCGCTGACAGTAAGCAGCTCAGTTGGATTGAACGGTTTGGCATTAGGGAACTCGGGACATATTCCATTCACTGCCACTCCGATGATGTTGGGAACGGTACCGGGAGTTGTTCCGGCAGGAGAATCGGTAGAGGAGGACACTATGACACCTGCTTCTAGCAGCGATTTCATCGGATATCCCTTTGCATAAATTTCTTCCGGCAAATACGAAAGCAGAATAGGAATCGCCCAATCGGGATCCCCTGCATGCCAGATGATATTGGATGATATGAGAATGTTGTTCTCTGCACAGCGGGTAATATCCTCAGCCTTAATGTTCCTTACGTGAGCGAGCGAGTTGGGCACCGAAAGTGAAGAAGACGTATGGGACTTGCAATATGCATTGATGACGGCTTCGCACGCCAGGTCTCCGAAGGTATGGGTGTGGACAGGGAAGCCTCTCTCATTGGCCGCGGCAACAATGACATTCAATTCTTCCTGCAACCAGATTTGATTGCCCTGCCTTTTATCTGCGGGAAGTTCCGGATCCTTGTATGGTATGCTTATCCATCCCGTTTCAGTGTCAGTAACGCCGTCGGCGAACAACTTCACGCCATTGGCGACGACGTGACGGCTGGAGTATTTGTTAACAAGGGATTCGATATAATCAAGCCTGTTTTTCACGGTTTCCGGCATATCGCCGCCTTTGGGGAAGCCCCAGTCGTAACTGCGGATGTTGTAATATCCTATCATATTGACCGTGAATTCTCCCGACTGGTCCAGATCATGGGCATACTTGTATGCTCTGGCCTCTTCGTCAAGATAGTTGGTCGCGGCATCCAGATAACAGGTAAAGCCGCGCTCATTGAGAGCATTTACCGCATTGACACATGCCTGACGGTACTGGACATCATCAAGCAGAGCTCCCACGGCCCTGTTGACGACATACGGTATGACTTCGTCTGTGATATATCCGGTAGGTTTACCGGTTTTGTCCAATGTGAGTATGCTTCCCCCACGGATGTCCATAAGCTTCTCGCCGCTTTCGTTGAGAAGTCCGGCTTTCTTCAGCGCGACTGTGTTGCACAGGGCATTGTGACCGCCACCGTCGATAAGTATGATAGGATATTCTGTTGAAATCGCATCAAGCGTTCCGGCATAGTCAGTCACGTTGTCTTGGGGCACCGTCTCTGTAGCCCATCCGAATGACACGAAGGGGCCGGGATCAGATTGCATCTTTTGAGGAATGATTGTTTTGGTCAGTTCTTCGTATGAGGCCTTGAATCCCGGAAGCATAGTTGCGACGCCTTCAACTCCGATGAAATGCCCGTGTCCCTCGGTACAACCCGGGATGACAAGTTCGTTCCCGGAGAAGTTGACTATCCTGCTTGTCCCCTCCTTGATGAATGCCGCCGCGCCTGCTTTGTCTCCAACATATACGAACTTGCCGTCCCTCACGGCAAACGCTTCTACGATTATGTCATTGACCGCAGTATAGATATTGCCATAGACCACAAGGTCTGCGGGACCCGATGTATCCTGGTCTTCGGCTTTCTTGCATCCTGCAAATACACCTGCCCCGACAACAACCGTCATTGCGGCAGCGATAAGTTGGAGGTTATATTTCATACATAGATGATATTGATGGTACGAAGCTCTTTTGTTATAGCAATTTCGTCGGAACTTCGAGGATAGTTCCGACGAAACAACAAGGGATATATTTAAGGCGAAAATGCGTCAATCCATCAAAGATTGGGGATTTCTATTTCCAGGTCTGTTGCCGAGCAAGAAAGTGTCCCATCCAGATTCGCGATAAGATGTTGACCTTCCGGGCAAGCAGGTTTCATCTCCCCTGCCAGGAGCTCGTCAAAATTGATAAGCTGTTGGTAACTACCGCCCGTTACGTTCTTGAGTTCCTCTTCGGAGAGTTCCCTGAGTTGTACATTTTGCTTTTTCATATTCGTGTCGATTTTTCTCCTGCAAACATAGTGAATTTTTTAGGTTTCTGTCGTGCAAATACGAGAAAATTCCGGAATTTGCACGATATATCAATATGATATGCCGGAATATTCCAACGGCCTCATATTGTAGAAGTCATAGAGGGTAATGGCGCACAACCTGTAATAGGCGAGCCAGAAATCCCTGAGGGACGAGATGTAGTTGATATGCGCACTGTCCTTGCGGTTCTGAGACAAGGTGAAAGTGTTTATGTCAGACAGGCCGTGGGCATAGTTGTACTGGTTCTGCCTGAATGACTCGTCAGCGAGCTCCATCGCCTTTTTCGTGTCCTCGAGCATCATCTGCTGTATTTGGAGTTCGTTCACCGTATTGACTATGGATTCGACGATGACGCGCTCGGTCTCGACCATTTGCACATCGTAATAATCCGCCCGGGTCTTCGCCGCGTTATAATTGTCGCGACGCATACCGTGATCGACTATCGGAATGCCTAAAGTGACATTGGCCATCGAATACATCTTGTTTGTAGTGCCGAGGGTATTGAAATCATAGCCGAATTTCTGAAGGCCGACGCTCAGGTCCAGGTTAGCCTGAAGTCCTTTCTCCCGTTTGGCCCGGTCAAGTTCCTGCTGGGCCCGCAGCAAGGCTTCCTCCGCCTGCCCGAATTCGGGGTTGTACTGCTTTGCTGTTTCGATGGCCTGCTGCGGGTCTATCGCTATATAATGTTCGGGGTTGTCGGGGAGATCCACTTCGACGGATACGTCCTCGTATCCCATATTAAGATATGAGAGGAGCGAGCGCCTTGCCTTCTCCATCGAGTTGTAACTCGACCGCACGTCATTCTGGGAGTTCATAAGCTGAAGCTGAAGTGACAGCAGTTCATCCTTGCGGATGGAGGTAAGATCATATTTCTTCAGTCCTATGCGATAGAGAGAGTCGGCACTCTCGGCATTGATCTTATACATATCATACAAGGCCTTGCAAGTGGCATATGAGAAGAAATAGCCGGCGGCTGTCTCTGAAATTGCAGCCATCCTGGCAACATATTCCTTCCCGGCATTCTCATACTGTTTGTCCCTTATCTTCTTGTCCCACTTAGGACCGTTGTAGCCTATCAGTTCCTGCCTGTACCCGACTCGTATCGGAGTTGTGCCCATAAGACGCGGAGCTCCGTACAGCTGTCTGTATGCATCCCCGGATTCTGAGAAGTACTCACTCCAAGCCAGGTTCGAAGTGGCATAGGCATAGCCGCCAGTGCCCGATATGAGCTTGCTGAAATTGAGAGTGGCTCCGGCGGACAAAGCGTTGGTGTTCGAAAACGCGGATACTGAGTAAGCCTCGGGCGGGAGAGACGAGAGCTGATACGAAGGGCCGAAGTTCAACCCCAACTGCCATCTGCGCGATGCAACGAAAGAATCGAAACTGTATTTCTCAGTTTCATACAGACTTTTTGCCTGGATGGAGATATTTGAATTCGCAATAGCGATATCCACTACTTCATCCAGAGAGAACTTCAATTCCTTCACGTCCTGGGCGTGCATACCAGCCCCGAGGGAAAGGGATGCAAGCAGCAGGAATATTCTCACACTGGTACTCATAACTCTCACAGATTGACGAAGGCTGTCATTCCCGGGACAAGGTTGTTGCAATCCTTAAGCCTTGCTTCAATCCTTATCATTCCGTTTTCGTCCACCCGCGGGCTGATGATGTTCACAGTGGCACTGTGGATTTCATTGGCATAAGCGACCGTGGTGACTGACACTTCAGACCCTATCTCTATCCTTCCCCTTTCATTCTCCAGTATGTTGAAGACAACTTCATATTGCGGGGATCGAAGATGCGGCACAGTGGCGCGGTACTTTGCGGCAGGTCAAACTGATGTACGGACACGTCAGTGACAGTCCCGGATATAGGAGCCGTCACATTCCTCTTGGCATAATTACGCTCGGCCTGACTCAGGGACGCCTCGTTGGTGTTGTAACCGCTCTTAACCTTGGATATCTTCAACACATACTCAGGCACCTTGTCCATCTCCTCGATGCTGTAGCCCTGGCCGACCAGAATCTCATGGTACATAAACTCCGCCTGTTCAAAGGCATTCCTGGCCTGGACCAGCTGATTCATAAGGTTCTCGTCATTGAGTTCAACTATTACATCTCCCTTGCGGACGATGGAACCATCCTTAATGTTGAGCACCACTATCTGTTCCTGCATCTGACTGTACACGGCAACGTCTGTCACGGATTCTATCCTGCCTTTGCTCACAGTCCTGGCAATATCCGAGTGAGATGTGGCATCATCCCGGTCCGGCAGTTTCGTATTCTGCAGTGGAGCTGACTGCTCCTGCAATGCATATTCCTCACTTCGAACTGCCGCGCGCGGGCCACAGGACGCAAGGACAATGCATATCACGCAATATGGGATAAAGGACAATCTTTTCATATCTGTTTGTTTACCAATTCGTAGAAAAAGCCCCGCCTTTCAATAAGGCTGTCGTAATCACCCTCCTCGACTATCTTTCCTCCTTTCAGTACCAGAATACGGTCACAGGAACGTACGGTGCTCAAACGGTGGGCAATGCAGAGCCTCGTGCACTTGAGCTTTTCGAGATTTTCCGCGACTTTCTCCTGGGTTATGTTGTCCAGGGCGCTCGTAGCCTCGTCAAAGAACAATATCGAGGGTCTGCCGGCAAGGGCCCTTGCAATGAGTATCCTCTGCTTCTGCCCTCCGCTTATGCCTGTACCGCTGTCGTTGATGAGTGTATGCATCTGCATAGGCATTTCCCTAATATCCTCATCGACTCCGGCAAGCCGTGCAGCCTCCCAGGCATCATCGTATGAACTGAGAGGAGCGTTCAAGGTAATATTGTCGAACAGTGTACCGCCAAACAGGTTCTTGTCCTGCATACAGGTACCTATATGTCTGCGAAGCGAGGACTTGTTGACATTTGCCAGATTGTAATGGTCATAAAAAATGGATCCGGATTCCGGTTTTTCAAAACCGAGCAGAAGCCGCAGGAGCGTACTCTTTCCGCAGCCGGACTCGCCCACAATCCCGACATACTCTCCCCTCTTTATCTTGAGGTTGAGTCCGTCGTACAGGTACGGGGATTCTTCGTCGTAACGGAATTTCAGCTCGTTGATTTCAATGCTTCCGCTCAACGAGCGAACCTCAGGCAAACTGTCTTCCTGTTCCGGCACTTCATCAAGCACGGGGCGAACCAGTTCGGACATGGGCTTCAACCTGGCCAGTGTAGGAAGTATTCCGTTGAATGAAGCGATGGCTCCCGATACCATTCCGAATGCGGCATTGAAGGCAATGAAATCGGACAGTTGGACTTTGGATGTAAAGGCAAAACCGTATATGAGCAGTGTGCCTCCAAGAGAAAGGGCCATCGAGAGAGTCGGTGCAATCGTTATTATAAGAGGCTTGTCAGCCTTGTCGGGACTTGCATCCTTGAACAGCGAAGCCCATCTGGCGAACGCCCTGCGCTCTGATCCGCTTGTCTTTATCTTCTGCATTCCATTCACAAGACTGAACATAAAGCCGGTCAGGGCAACGTTATTCGGTTGGATTTTATTATGGAAACGAAGCGTGCATATGAATGTGACGGCTGACAGGACAACGTTTGCCAGCATTAGAAGGATGCATATGCCCAGCAATGACTGGGCATAGATGTAAACCTGATAGAAATATACAAGGGAGAAGATCAGCGAAAGCATTCCGCTGAGCACGGTATCGCTCAACATAGAGCATATCGATGAAACGGACATTATCCTGCTGCTGAGTTCTCCTGAGCTGTATTTGCGGAAGAAAGTGGCCGGCAGTCTGAAGGTGCGGTCTATCATTGCGGCCTGGACATCGACGTTCACCTTGTCCCTTACGCGCATCAGCAGGAGGCTTCTTGTAACGGAGAAGAGTGCCGCTCCCGCCCCTGATGCGGCAAGGACTATCACGATGGGAAGCAGGTTGCCTGTCTCACCGGAAGGTATTATGTTGTCGAAAATCTCCTTGTTAAGAAACGGGAGCAACATATTGATGAGGGCGACAGCCGCGCTTATCAGCAGCACATACACAATGTCAGCAGCAGTCAGGGAATGAACTGAGAACAACAGGATGTCACGCAGTTTCAGGCTTCTTTCGGGGAAACGCCTTGTCATCAGCGGCTTTTCCTTCTTTCCGCCGCCATCCCTGTTCACCATTGAGGAAAGGTCTTCCATAGCGCTCTCCATGGAATTCCTGTCCATAAGGTCAAGCTCCTTAAGCCTGTCAAGATATAGGTTTTCCATCAGTCTCCTCCTCCCTGAGCGTTAATGGACATAAGCCCGTAATACTTTCCGCGGAGAGCCATTAGTTCTTCGTGGTTGCCGCGTTCCACCGCCTTGCCTTTTTCCATCACGATTATCTCGTCGCAGTCACGCACCGTGCTGAGGCGGTGGGCAACGATAATCAGCGTAATGCCCATCTCCTTGACGGCGTTCATCACCAACGACTCAGTATGTGCATCCAGGGCGCTGGTAGCCTCGTCGAGTATCAGAATAATCGGTTCTCGGACCAGTGCGGCAGCAATCTCCATCCTCTGCAACTGGCCTGTGCTGAAGTTCGAACCACCCTCGTTCATTTCGGACTCGTAAGCATCGGGTCTTGATGCTATATCCTTGTGTATCTGCGCCTGGTAGCATGCAAGAATCATTGCGAAGTCCTCTATTGTCCCATCCCACATCTTTATGTTGTCCGCAACTGTCCCACTGAAGATGAAGTGGCCCTGGCTCACAACAGCTACCGAATTGACAAAGGTCGATCTGTCAATACCGCTGAGCGGGATACCGTCATATAGAACCTCTCCGCTCCACGGTTGGTTTATCCCTGCAATAATGTTTGCCACCGTGCTTTTGCCGCAACCGGTGGGGCCGACCAAAGCCACACTCCTGCCAAGTTTGACGGTCAGGTTGAAATTGTCGACCAAAGGGGGCTCGAGCCTGTTGTATCCGAAGGAAATGTTCCTGAGTTCCACCTCTCCCCCAAGTTTACCGATAACTCTCTTCATTTCCTTTCCGGGACGGCCCGTATTCAGGGCGGGGTCGGTTTCGCTGCGGAACACATCCTCCATTCGTTCCATATTGGAGCGCATCGTCAGCAGGGAGTTGAATGTACCGACGATAGAGCCGGATGACCCCGTGAAGGATGCCATTATCCCCTGGAAAGCCATCAGCATACCCACAGACATCTCTCCGGCAATGATATACCAGGCTCCCAGTCCGAGTACGACAGTATTGCTGACAGTGACCAGCAGTGACGGCAACGTCCCCAGATATGCCACAGTCCTGTTAATATTGACGTCGGCATTGTAGCTTTCGGCAAAGACATTGGACCAGCGCCTGAAAAACTCCCTCTCCGCTCCTGCGGCCTTGACCGATTCAATGTTGAGCAGACTGGCCATCGTATTGCTCATCATCCTGCCCCTCCTCCGCTCCGACACCCTTATCAGGTCCACCTGTTTTTCGGCGATGAAACGGGTCATGAGCAGGTTGATTAGCGTCGAAAGAGCCGCTACACCTGCCAGGACAAGATTGTAGCGCATCATGAAAAACAGGTAAATCACCAACAGGGCCACATTTGTTACCACCGGGGCCAGTTTACTGACAAGGTCGGATGCCACTGTCGCCGCGCTGTTCTGTCGCATCAACAGATCTCCGGGAACATGCTGCTCAAAAAAGCGCATTGGCAGTCTGAGCAACTGCCTGAGGAAAGAAGAATTGCCGATTATGGACAATTTCATTCGGAATGCGCGTGAATAAATGTCGGAAACAAGCCGGGTAATGGTCTGGACAAGGAAAAGGCATCCGAAAAGAATCATGAAAAGCGGGAACCATTCGGGATTCCTGCGAGTCAGTATATCATCAGCAAAAACCTGTGTGAAGATTTTTGCGGCAACGCCCGCAAAGGCGATAATCATCCCTGTAATGAAAGTGAACAACAGAGCCTCTTTGGCGCCCTGAAGTCTTTCCAGCACAAAAGAGGCTATGCTCGCCCTATGGCCGCCACGTCTGAAATCCGGTCCGGGGGCGAAGGTCAGCACAACCCCGGTCAGAGCTTCGTCGGCCTCCTGTATCGATGCCTTTATCTTACCGCGGGCAGGGTCGTTGATGAATACCTTGTCTCTGCCAATCCCGGTTACAACCACAAAGTGCTCGAAATTCCAATGGGCGATGCAGGGAAGAGGCAGTTCCTTTAATTCATCAAGATTCTCGATGGAGTAAGCCTTTGTCTGGAGCCCGTAATTTTTGGCGGCCTGCGAAACGTTGCGTAGGTTGCTGCCGTCTCTGGACACACCGCAGTCGTACCGCACCTGTCCGAGAGGCAGCCATTTCCCATAATATGCAAGAATCATAGCAAGCGAGGCAGCCCCGCACTCGGCAGCTTCCATCTGCATGATTACCGGAACCCTATGTTTCCCACCCGTTTTCATTCGAACATCAATCTCCCCTTGACAGCCTTTTCGTGCACCGATTCGAACAGGTATTCATATACGGAACGGCGTTTCGTGACAATCCTTATATCACAGAACGTGCCGGTTCCCATATCCACCGGCTCGTCCGGCTTGAATGACCATACCAGGGATCCGTCATCCTGACGGTGCAGTTCCATCTTTACGACAAATGCCGCGCCCTGCTCGGGGAAAATATCGCCTATGAAGTTCTCATTCTTCAACACTTTGACGGCATCATCCCTTGATACCGGATATCTCTCCACTTCGGTAATATGACCGACGATGTATCCGTTCTTCTCACGGGTGAGGTTCTTGGGAGTAACCTCAACCCTCATCCCGCTCCTGAGTTTTCTGGAAATCTCGAACGGGACAAAAGCCACGGCAGCGCCTCCCTGCTCCTCCTCATCGCTGACTATGGTGACAATGGGAGCGAGGGATTCGAAATCTTCGTTTTCCTTCTTGATGTTGAGTATGGAACCGCATGCCGGGGAGGAGATCATACTATAAGCATCTCCAACACTTACCATGGCGAGGGCCTGACCCTTTTCCACAACATCTCCGTTGGAGACAAAAGTGCTTCGCACCGTACCTCTGTTGGGCAAGGTAACATCAACAACCCTGTCGATAGGGAAAATGACCCCGCTCACCGAACTCCTGTCAGATATGCTGCCCAACATGCACCAGACGAATACGGCAACCACCAATATCGCCATTGATGCAATAATGACATACGTGGACGGTCTGGTCACCCTGATCTCCGTTTCGATGACATCCGGACGTTCCAACTGTTTGAGAGCCTTGTCCCTGAACAATTTGTCTTTGCTTTCTTCTGCCATCACAGTTTTCAATTTGAACCATTAAATATACAACAAATCTTCGACAGAATATATGCTGTTCAGGCATCTGCCGTTCAAAAACACCGCGGGCGTCCCCTTCACATCGTGTTTCCTGCACCATTCCTGATTTTCCTGCGCCGCTTCCACACCGATAAGTTCCTCAATTTTTTCCTTGTCCCCGGAGTGGATGGCCATATATTTCTTTTCGAGGGTGAAGCGACCGGTAGGGAGAAGTATAGTCTCTATCGTCTCCAAGGCAGTCCTACAGAATGGGCAGGTTGGTGATATGGCAATGGTGATATTGCGCACACCCGGGTCAATCTCCCCGAGAAGTGCATTCTGTACATCCTTTTCACCCTTTATCGATGACAGGCGAGCCAGAGCCGATTCGGCTTTGCGTCTGTTCAGGACGGCAGGAGTGACAACCTTGAGAATCATGACCAGAAGGCTCCCCCATAGAAGTATCGCGCTGACAATATCGAAGAGGTTGAAGGTCGTGACGGTGTATGCCCCGCAAAGCAGAAATGCCAATGCAGTTATCCAGAAGAGGATCTGCACTGCTACACAGAGTGGACACCAATGCTTCTGCCTGAAGAACTGATATCCCAGATTCCAGAGTGAAGCAGGCAATGCGGGAAGAATCATCCATGCTACGGACCAGGCTGTCTGCGGTGTCACAAGTACAGTCAGTATGATGGCAAGGAAATAGGATGCCCCGACCTCGGACAGGTCGAACCATCTGTTGAAGAAGAAGGTTTCGTGGGCTGATGAGCAGCCGGAGGTCTTGAAAAGGGAGCAGACCTTTTGCACGGCGCTGCCATCTCCAGTCCACTGCCTGTGAAGCAGGATGCACAGTAGCAAACTCATAGACGACAACACAAGCGCCAACACTCTGTAAGTGACAGACGGCACCGATGCGTACAAGCCGGGGATTCCGGTGAACTGCATAGCAAGCAGCCATATTATCCATAAAGCAGGGATGCCCCACAGGATGTTCTGATATAGTTCCTTGCGTCTGTGTTTCTTGTAGTCCGGCTCCGATGCATCGGCTTTGGCGCTGAACATGACCGCCAGCATCCTGACCTCTTTCAGGAACGAATCCGAATCGGATTTTGTGGATTTCTTACCGTCAGTATATGTAAGCCCGGTATCGTTCCGACCTGTTACCAGAACAAATCCGTCTTTGTCGGTGCTGCAGAGGTATGGTAATTCCAAATCCTTGAAATCATCGGCGTCCTCAATCCTGACTGCACGCGACTTTACACCGAACACCTCGAGGAGCCGTATAATCCCGAGCAGGTTGTTACCCTGAATATTGTGAACGCACATTCTCGTGACGAATGCCCTGGTGTGACGCACTCCGAGAGATTCGAGAACTGCGATTATTATGTCTTTCATCCTACATCATTGATAAACAGCGGCAAGTTACAGAATATTTTCCGAATCGGCATCATCACAAAAGGATAATTCCCCGTGCGCTGCTTCTCTGATTCAAGTTTGCCGGCACCTTACTGACATTCATGAAAACTGGAGTGCCATTCATCAGTTTGCAGCATCCTTTCTCTTTAACAATACCAATACATCCCCCTGCCTTAAAACAGTATTCCCATTGGGGATAATCTTTTCGTCTCCTCTTTGGATCATCACGAGAAGGCTTCCGTCTTTTTTGGGATATTCACTTACCCTATGGCCAGCCCACTTGCTGTTCTCAGACAGAGGATGCTGGATAAGGCTGTTGGTGCTTTGATCCTGGAAAGAACGGGTGCAAAGGACTATCTCATCGCCTGTTTGAAGCAACGTGCTTCCCTTCGGTACGATGCGCTGATTTCCACGTACTACGAGCGCAATAAGGCAGTCTTGTGGCAAGTCCAGGTCCTTGATCTGACGATTGTTCCAACAGCTTGTACTCTTAATGCGTATTGCTCCGAAGGACATTTCCGCATTTTCGCTGAAATCGCTGAAGGTCGTCATCACATCTTCACCGGTGTCTGTCATACCTGTAGACTTCGCTACAGCTGGAATAAGCGACCCCTGAAGTGCGATGGATACCAGCACTATGCAGAATACTATGCTGAATATGTCGTTCTGCAGCTCCACACCCGAAGTCAGGATATTGATTGCGAACACTATTGATGCTGCTCCACGGAGTCCGACGAACGAAATCAGTTCCAACTGCTTGAACGGATATTTCTTGAACGGCACCAGAACGCTGCATACTGCAAGCGGGCGTGCGGCAAGGGTCAGGAATACGAATATTATCAAGGCTGGAAGCAGTGAGTGCAGCAGATGGGAAGGAATAGCCAGCATTCCAAGCAGGAAGAAGATGACAATCTGCATCAGGCTTGTGATGGCGTCGAAAAACGAGACCAGAGGCTTCCTCTCGGGGAATTCCGTATTACCGAGCACGATGCCCACAATGTAGGCGCTCAGATACCCGTTACCACCAATCAAGTCAGGCAAAGCGTATGATACAAGTGCAATGGCTATGAACAGCAGCAGATCGAATCCGTTGCTCTGAAAGCTGATTCTTTTCAGAAGGAACACGGCAGCGGTCGATATCACCAATCCGCCTGCAACTCCGAAGGCAATCTGAGAGAATATCTGCCATACTATGCCTCCGGCGGAAATGCCGCCGCTGAAAAGCGACAGCATTACGGCCGTTAGCATATATGACATAGGGTCGTTGGAACCGCTTTCCACCTCAAGAAGAGGGGCAGTGTTGTTCTTCAGGCCCAATTTGCGTGAACGGAGTATGGAAAACACCGTCGCCGCATCAGTGGAACTTATCACTGCACCCATCAGGAAACTCTCCAGCCAGGCCCAACCCAACGCTAAATGGCAGAACAGGCCGACAAAGGCCGCAGTAAGGGCAACTCCTACGGTTGCGAGCAGCCCCGCTTCCACGGCAATGGGTCTGGCAGATTTCCATCTCGTCCCGAAGCCGCCATAGAACATTATGAAGATAAGTGCTATGGTGCTTATGTCTCCAACTATCCAGCCCCTCTGTGATGCGAATTCGTCATACTGACTGCCGCACAGAAGACCGAGCATCAGGAAGAAGAGCAGGACCGGTATCCCGACCTTTCCGGAAAACTTGTTGAAGAATACGCAGGTGGCGACAATCGCCGAGAATATCAGAAGGTACAGTGCCATAAGTTTATATCAGTGAGATCAATTTGTCTGCCCGATCACCTTTAAGTTCGACGACTCCTGTTGCCGGTTCATAATTATAGTTGCAAAAATCATACAGTTGTGCGTATGCTACGTTTTCGGATCTGTTGAAATACAGGTCGAGTCTTATGCTGCCGCCTTCGTTCCCTTGTGTTATCTCGGGTTCGGTATTCTTTCCTTCCAGGAATTCTATTATTGAGGTTCTGCAGGCTTTGGAGATGTCCTCCGATTTTCTTGTCAGCAGAATGTCCCCGCCGTCTTTCTTGTATCCGTCTTTATAGACAAGATACATAGACAATCCGCATATTCCGATGCAGATGCCCAGACCCTTGTTGATGAAGAACAGGCCGATTCCGGCCATAAGTACTATTGTTGATATTGCAAGGTCCTTTGCGGTATGGACCTTTTTGAAATTGTATTCCATTGTATTGAAGTATTACGGGTGATAGCAATGACCGCGTCATTGCCGTTACCCTATTTGTTGATACTGTATTGTTCAGCCTGGGGAGAAATTTGGAACAGGCTAAATCAGCAACTGACAGAGAGAATGGATGTACCTGTCCGTGGAATGTATCCCGGACGGGAACTGTTTCAAATCTGTCTGGAATGTATGGAAATTGTGTCTGTCGATTACTTTACCGTCCCTGATGACACGGAAGGGATCTTTGACGGAAGACTGAACCCTGCGGCTAGAATTTGTGGATCTGACGGAAGGTGTGACATTGTTATTCTCACCGGAGCACCCTGAGGTGCGGGAAGGGAGAATACCGAACGTATTACAGTCAGGATTGTTATTGTCTTGATCCTGTCCTTCTGACTCCACGGCAATACCGGCATTACCGCCTTGACTGTCCACGCAATGGACATTTCCGTTACAGAAGAGACCGTACAGGAATGCTGATAGTATGAGGGCAGTCAATTTCATAATATTACTATTGCAAAAATAGCAAATAATCGATATTTGACACTACTCCCAACGGCCGGAATATTGCAAATCTGCATACTCATTTGTGCTTCTCTCCAAGTACCGCCCAGCGAAGAAACGGTATGCGGCGCAGAAGTTCATACAGCAGCGGAGTCAGGGTGAATACAGCGGCTGCCAGTGCGATGTATATGAGCCACGCGGGCATCTGCGTGTAGACTTTGAGCATATAGCCGAATGATACGAGAATGCTGTAGTGTAGCACATAGAAGCCGTAGCTGCTGCGGTTCATATACGCGCATGAGCGGTCCGTGCCGTCAAACCATCTCATAAAGATACCCATCACAGCAAGAATCATCAGCCAGGCATACAGACAGTTCAGCCATCCGGAGAGGTATTGCGGAGCGGTGTAGTCCTGTCCCCATCCCGTGATGCAGAGGGCAATGCCTGCCGCCACGGCGCACACCATCATAGGGATGCACATTGCCTTCACCCGTTCAAGGACGCTGTCATTGCAGAACACAAAATATCCCATCAGGAAAGGGACGAGGTATGCCACTGGCCTGTAGAGATTGTACAGACCGTCCAGGCTCTCCAGCCTCGGGTTCATTATCATAAACTGCGAACCGAACCATATCAGCGCTCCCATCAGAATGATTGTCGGCGTCGATGCCTTGGCGCATAGATTTCTGAACTTATCATTGGAGTCCAGCTTTCTTATCAGCAGAAGCAGCAGCGAGAACACCCAAAGCTCTTGAGCGAACCAGAGCGGTCCGCTGCCGCTGATCGAGTATATCAGCCATCTGGCTATGACAGGAACCTGCGAAAGATCAGGGTGTTCAGCTCCGCAGTTGACGTTGAAGTATCCGGTTGTCCAGTGGAATACCAGAAGTCCTATCGTCGAAGGAACCAGCAGCTTCAGGGTGCGGGATATGCGGAACTCCTTCGCGGAGCGCTTTTCAAGCGAACAACGTGCGCTGATGCCCGCAAGCAGGAAAAGCAGCATCATAAACCAGGGGTACAGGATATACATCACGATGTCCTGCGGCTGTTTCATCGGGTCAGGGTCGAAACCGCCGATACCGCCGAACACTCCCTTGTTGTTATAGAAATAGAACACGTGGTACAGCATCACCAGCAGTACCGTGAACCACCTCAGATTGTCAATCCAATTCTTTCTCATCCTATCCTCCTGTGAGGTCTGTGCCAGTTATTTTTCGAGAAGACGGAGCAAGGGAAGGATCTTCCTCCCGTTGTACGGGTGCTCCCTCAGCGGAAGGTTGAAACGCGTACATCCCCGTAGGACAGTAGAGGCATGTGTAAATTCGCGGAACCCCCATTCCCCGTGATAGGCGCCCATTCCGGAATGGCCCACGCCTCCGAACGGCACGCCCTTCACCATCATATGCACGCATACCTCGTTGATGCAACCACCGCCGTACTGATGAGAACGCATTACCCGCTCAGCCCACTTTATATCTTTGGTAAACAAATACATAGCAAGAGGATGCTCCCTGCTCTCGATTACATCGAGGACTTCATCTATGTCTGTGTCCCTGAAGGGAACTACGGGAAGCAGAGGGCAGAACAGTTCTTTCTGCACGATGCTTTCGTTGATGTCAACCGGATAGATGACAGTCGGCGAATATCGGAGGGCGTCGGCATTGCCTTTACCACCGAATATAATGCGTTCACGATATTCATCTGCAAGAGAAGCGCACTTGTCATACGCCTGACGGGTAATCAATTCAGGATACTCCTCATTGTCCTGCGCATTCTCTCCAATCTGGCGGATAAAGGCGGCCTTCAGAGCTTCCAGGAATTCGTCCGCTATCTCCTGAGCGACAGCCACCTGATTGATGTTTATGCATATCTGACCGGCGTTGCACAGTTTGAAGAATGCTATCTTGCGCGCGGCATCCCTGATATCGGCATCCCTACGGACGATACACCAGTTTCCGGTTTCCCCTCCAAGTTCCAGGGCAACGGGCGTCAGATTCTCCGCAGCCTTGGCGAGGACGTGCTTTCCCACCTTGGGAGACCCGGTATAGAAAATCTTATCCCACCTTTGCTCCAGGCACATATCGGCGACATCGTGCCCGCCGTCAATCAAAGTAACGAATTCAGGGGGAAAGACATCCGCAATGAATTTCTTCATTGCTTCCGTACAATGGCGTGACTTGGCGCTGGCTTTGATTACAACCGTGTTGCCTCCGCATATGCTGGCGGCAACCACTCCGAGCGTAAGCAGTATCGGGAAATTGAAGGGGCTTATCACGAGCGTGACGCCATAAGGCATTTTATATACCTTGGTAACGAGGCTCGGAAAGCACATCAATCCGCTGAAATGACACTCTGGACGTGCCCAGCGACGCAGGCCACGGAGCATCTCGTTGATTTCCACCACAATGGGACCGATATCACAAAGGTAAGCTTCTGTGGCACTACGGCCAAGATCCTTGTGTAATGCTTCTTCAAACTCTTTCTCGTAATCGATGACGGCATCGCGCAACCTGCGCAGCTGGCGCAGACGCCATTTTACGTCAAGAGTAGTTCCTGTACGGAAAAATGCCCTTTGGGTATCGACGATGTGCTGTATGTCGGAAGCTGTGTATGACATAATTATTTTTGCTTATTGATTTCAGAAAGAATACTTATTATCTGAGACCGCATAAACGGTTCGGGCATAGGAACCGTTTTCATTATGGTTCCTGGCAGTTTCCTTATGGCATTCCGGGTAAGGTACATATTCTCCATAATACAAAGATAACGTACTTTGCGCGATATCGCAATTTCCAACACCGAACTGCAATCCCGTTCCACCCGTCCGGGCTGATGAATACAACAGACAGGACCGTAACCAAAC
>JAKSKI010000039.1 GCA_024401865.1 Bacteroidales bacterium | reverse complement strand
CCGTATATTACAGACAATCGTGAGCGGGCGAGCCGGGTTGCGGGAGTCCCGAGGGACTGTTGCCTACTGGAGTTTCAATTGTCAGAAATTGAAATAATATCCAGCGCCGATTATGTTGAGCGACGGCTCGACTGCCTGCAGGTTGTACATATAGAACAGATCGAAGGAATGGTGCCTGTTGATCACGATGTCTGTCCCTATATAGTGAAGTGTACGTATCCACGCACAGTTGTTGAAGAATTCCACCATCACATACGGCCTGAAAGGGACTTTATCGAATGCGTACTGCACACGCAACCTTGTGCGGAACGTCCATCCCGTAGAGGAATCGGGGAGAAATGACAATTCAACCTTTTCCCTCAAGGTCGCGGACAACCCGCCTCTGGCCAAAGTGGCATTGACAGCCAGAACAGCCTTGTGTACGGATATCGCCGAATTGACCTTCCAATATTCATAGCTCAAATCAGCATTCAGCCATTGTGTGAGCCCATATCCTCCTCCGGCCGCGACGAACCACGCTTCTGTGTCGCTGAAATTATGGAAAGACCTGTGCTCCATCCGACAGAACGCATAGGGTCCGTCCCATTTCTTGGACAATTGGACAGAGAGCCACGAACCCGTATCGGCAGCCGATGAGACAAAGTTCATCCCACCCGCCGAGAGCAGGGCCAGGATTATCAGAGACGTGAGTTTATGCGCCATCCCGCAAAGTTAATTGCAAGTCTGAGATTTTCAAAATTCAGCTTGCGTTTGTCAGAGATTTTCACGACATTTGCGCGTTGATAAGCTCCCGGAAACCGGGGACTGCTACACACGGTATGAATTATATTTTTGTAGTTAACGGACGAAGCGACAAAGGCTTCATAATGGATGACCTGCTCCCCCAGTTGAAGGATGTCAGTATCCAATATGAGATCTACAAGACCGTAGGTGAAGGTGACGCGACAAGATTCGTAAGGATTTATTGCGACTTCCACCCTGAAGACGAGGTATGTTTCGTGGCCTGCGGAGGCACGGGCACATTGAGTGAAGTTGTCAACGGAGTGGTCGGGTTTGCCAACAAGCGAGTGGCCCTAATGGCTTACGGAGCCGGCAACAATTTCACTCTCCATTTCCCCGGAAGGAATTTCCGTTCCCTCAAAGACATTATCGAGGGCGAAGTCAAGCAATCCGACGTAATCAAATGCAACAACGACTACGCCATCAATGTGGTCAACCTGGGATTCGATTCAATGGCCGCCCACTTCGGCCAGCAGTATATTCTCAAAGGCAAGGACAAGCCATATCTGCGCGGCACCATAAGGTCCGTGTTCTTCAACAGGTTCAACAACTACAGGATTGTCGCGGACGGTGAAAGGCTGTCCAGAGGGACCACAATGTTCTGCACCATAGCCAATGCTTCGCACTATGGTCAGAATTACAAATGCGCCCCCTATGCCGAGATTGATGACGGGCACCTGGACGTGGGAGTTGTCCGCAGCACCACTCTGCTGGCATTCGTGCTGATGTACCCTCATTTCAAGATTGGAGAGCACGTCAACAATGCATTCTGCCGCAAAAGAATGAAATTCCGCAACGCCAGACACGTCGAGCTGTCGTCCAAATCGCTGATTTACCTTTGCTTGGACGGCGAGCTGGTCGCATCAAGGCACTTTGTCATCGACCTGATGGACAAGGCGGTCACACTTCAATTGCCTAAACTTAACAACAAGGAGGGAAAATAAATGGGTTCCAGATCTATTTCAGGCGAGCTTACTCAAAAAATCATACTCGCAATCGCCATATTGGTACTCGGAGGCATTTTCGGCATAATATTGTTCGCCGGACGTGTCTCTTTGGAAGCTGCCAACAAAAACGCAGAGAGCACTCTCGAGTCATACATCGAGAATGTCGAGGGCATCGTCAAGGAAGTCGAGACCATGCATTCCTTCGTAGTATGGCAGTTGGGTGAGAACACGGACAATACAGATTATTCAGTGATTACAGATGCCGTCCTTCAATACAATCCTATGGCCGTATCCGTAACCATCGCGTCCGCCAAATCCGGTAATGGAGGCAAGTCATATCAATCCCTCAGGGATATTGCCTCAGGCAAAACCGTCACCAGGGTCACGGATGATTTCCAGTCCGAACCCTGGTACGTCAGAGCAATAGCCGACAACAAAGGTGTGTGGAGCGAGCCGTATACAAGGACAGGCGACGTCATCGACGCAGTTGTGACATACTCCGTCCCTCTTATTGACAGCAAAGGGGAGATATTTGCAGTCATGGCCGTAGACATCTCCTGCGAGTCCATAACCAACCAGCTGTTCACCAAGCATTACTACGAAAACTCATACGCCGTCATCGTAAGTGACAAGGGTACCTTCCTGAGCCATCCCCTGTCCTTCATGATGATGACCAACATAACGGATTTCGCCGACAAGCGCGAAGACACCCAGTTCATCGAGCAGGCGAAGAACATGCTCGACGGCGGTACCGGTGTGGCAGTCATCAAATCCCAAAAAGCGGCAGCCATTTTCGGCCCTGTCAGCAACGGATGGCACGCAGCCATCATCACCCCGATGGAAGAGTTGTTCGGAGCCTCGGTGAAATTCCAGCTCCTGTTGCTTCTCATAGCTCTGGGAGATCTTATTGTCCTGTATTTCGTCACCAAGACAATCATCAACCGCACCCTGCTCCCGATTACCGAGGTCACCTATCTCGCCAAGAATATCGCCAAGGGCAACTTCAAGGCCAACGTGCCGCAAGTGGAAGGCACCACTGAGATGTTCCATCTGCACGAAGCGCTTCGAAATATGCTCCGTTCAATAAATGACTACATATCCCAGCTCAAGACAACCACTGCCGCCAACGAAAGATTCGAGAGCGAACTGGCCATCGCCAGCCATATCCAGCAGCAGATGCTGCGCACCGACTTCATCAATGACGCAGATGTCGATCTTTTCGCCAAGCTGAAACCGGCAAAGGAGGTGGGTGGAGATATGTATGACTTCCTGCGCGCGGACAGGACCGTATATTTTGCCGTCGGTGACGTTTCCGGCAAGGGAGTGCCCGCAGCCCTTTATATGGCAATCTCCCGTTCCCTCTTCCACTATGTATCAGGGATGTCCCTCAGTACCAGCAGTATCGTATCCTGCATCAACAGTTCTTTCTGCTCGGGCAACGAGAGCAATATGTTCATCACGATGTTTGTGGGAAGGCTTGATCTGGACACCCGCGAACTGGTGTTCTGCAATGCCGGTCACAACCCCATAATCATTATCTCCCCTGACGGCAAGGCCTCATATGTCCACGCCAAGTCCAATCTGGCGGCCGGCGTGTTCGACACCTTCCCTTACGAGAAGGAGAGCATCATCATCGAGAAGGGTTCACGCCTGTTGATTTACACTGACGGTGTCACCGAAGCCGAAGACCGGGACAAGAACCAGTACGGAGAGGACAGGCTGCTCGAATTTGCGGAGAACATCCCCGTCGACACTCCGTCCGAAGACTTCGTCGAAGCGCTCATCACCTCAGTGAAGGCATTCACTGGAGACAACGACCAGAATGACGACATAACAATCATGTCGGTAAAAGTCTAACCGGCAGAATCAGACATTCGAAGGGAGACCGCGGTCTCCCTTATTTTGTTTTCAATGCAGGGATACGGAGCGTGACAGCCTTGTCCAGCAACTCGATATCGAAATATCTGGAAGCGGTCGTCTCGCCGTCAACGCAAAGATAGATAAGGTCCTTGGAGGACGCCTCGATATGGCGCGCCTTGCGGAACTTGAAAACCAGACGGGCCAGTTTGCTGTCCACGTATGTTCCGTTCTTGAACTTGTTGAAAAGCAGGAGGAACACAATCAGCGGGCAGAACCTCGCTACAACCACATCAAAATAGCCGTCATCAATCACAGCATTCGGGGCGCATTTGTAAAACTCTCCGTAATATTTAGAATTGGCGACCGCACACATCATTGTCAGGCCTCTCGACATTCTCTTGCCGTCAACGATTATCCGGAAATTATTGACCCTGTTGAACAGCAGGGCACGGAGAGTCCCCCGCAGGTATGGCTTTGACTTGCCTTCCTGGATATACAGATCCCCGAAATAGCCGCACATGGAGTCGAATCCGAAATTGGCGACATTGATGGAATACTCGTTATTGCATTTGATGATGTCTGACTTCATCGTCTCCCCCGCCACAAGGTCCTTGACACTGCGGAAATCCCTGCCCGGGAAATAGCAGGAGAAAGATGACGTCGCACCGTATGCGAGCATTGCCAAGCTCTTGTTCCTTGTTCCCACGACACCGTTGGCAACTTCGCTGAGAGTGCCGTTGCCTCCGCAGGCCACGAAACACACCTCATCATCGGGATGGAAATCACAATATATGCGGACAAACCGTGTCGCATCCCCTTCGCTTTTGGTATGATATACCTCATATTCAATACCGGCATCGGCCAGCTGAATATTCAGCTCCTGATCGATAAAGCCCTTGTCTTTCCGTCCGTTTACTACAAAAATCCAATACATCCGGTATCGTGTTAAAGGTCTCGCTTGAATGTTGTGACTGCAAATATAGTCCATTTTTTGACAACTCTGCAATTTACACAGGACAAATAGAATTCAGGAATCCCGCGGAAGAGCTTTCATCCATATATTTTATTTTTTGTGGAAAAAATTGTAAAAAAGTGGTAGAAAGTGGAAAATTCTTCTTACATTTGCGATTGCGTATAAGAATTTATGGTCACTTTCATCGGAGAATACAAGTGCAGAGTCGACGACAAAGGGAGGTTGGTCTTCCCCGCGCCGTTCAAGAATGCCATGCCCGAAGGGGGTGATATGAGGTTTGTCATCAAGAAGAGCCTTTACAGCAACTGCCTCGACATGTACACCTACGAAGAGTGGGAGTCCCAATCGGGCAAGGTTCAAGACTCTCTCGACTTTTTCAATCCGGACCACAGCAAGTTCTGGGAGCAGTACATGCGGGACAGGGATGTCGTGGAACCGGATGCCAAGCTGGGCAGAATATCCATCTCCCATAATCTTCTTGACGCAATCGGCATCGACAAAGAGGTTGTCTTCTTTGGTGTTGACTTCAAGATTGAGATTTGGGCGAAGGAAGCGTTCGAAGCATCCAGACTCTCCAATCAGGATTTCATAGCCATTGCCAGAAGCCTCTCCAGAAACAGGGAGTAGGAGGCAATGTCAGAATATCACAATCCGGTACTTCTCAAAGAAAGCGTAGACGCCCTGGTCACAAAGACTGACGGCGTATATGCCGACGCCACGTTTGGCGGCGGAGGACATAGCCGGGAAATTCTCTCGAGGCTCTCCCCCGAGGGGCGGCTCATCAGTTTTGACCGCGATGAGGATGCCCTGGGCAATGCCATCGATGACGAGAGATTCACACTGATACACAACAATTTCAGATTCATACACAATTATGCCGTACTTGAGACTGAGAACGGCTTCGACGGTATTCTCGCCGATCTGGGGGTAAGCTCCCATCAGTTCGACACCGCCGGGAGGGGATTCAGTTTCAGGTACAGCTCCGCGCTCGACATGCGAATGAATGTGCAGGGATCAACGACTGCAGCGGATATTGTCAATTCTTATACGCAAGAAGAATTGGAGAATATTCTCAGAATCTACGGTGAAGTGGACAATGCCCGCAAGGTTGCGCAGCTTATTTGCTCCGCCCGTGCCAAGGCCGCTATTCTCACCACCGACGACCTCGACAATGCCATTGCAGCCGCCCTGCCTTCTTTCGCCGGGCACAAATTCCTCGCAAAGGTTTACCAGGCCCTTAGGATAGAGGTCAATCAGGAGATGCGCTCTCTTGAGAAATTCCTCACCGGAGCCGCCAGGTCGCTGAAACCGGGAGGACGACTCGCTGTCATCACCTACCATTCGCTGGAAGACAGGATGGTGAAGAATTTCATCAAGGCAGGCAATGTCAGCGGGCATATCGAAAAGGACATTTACGGAAGGGCCAGCACTCCGCTCGAGCAGCTGAACCGCAAGCCCGTCGTCCCTGAAGAGGACGAGATATCAGGCAACACACGTGCGCGCAGCGCCAAACTGCGCGTTGCAGTAAAGATATGATGGAAGGATTACAACCCGGACGCAGACTTGCAAAAGTCTGGACGCTCTTGAAGAACAGCCTTGTGGCCATAGTCAAGGGGCAGTTTCTTCTGCGTCTCAATGTCGGCAGGTATTTCATCCATGTCATATTCACATTCTTTGTACTTGGCGCAGTCATCTGGGCCAGTCTGCAGATTGACACCACGCTTGCAAAGGTTGAGAAAAACAAGGAAACGCTCAAGGAAATGGAAATCCTGTATTCCGAGAAAGCATTTGACGTAGCGACTCTCGGCAGGAGAACCACCATTTCGGAGATGCTGAAGACAATGGGCTCGTCGGTCACGGAACCCGAAAAGCCCGCAAAGACGGTAAAGAAATGAACCAGGCCACGGATACCGCTCCCAAAAGGAAGAATGACCGTATAGGGTTGATACTCTATATGATCTATCTGGCGATGCTGTTGGCCAGCATAGTCCTGATCGGCAAAATTGTCTATATGCAGGTTGTCTGGCAACCTGACGAAAAGATTTATGACCCCCTGACCCCACGGAATACCAAGAAGGTACTCGAGCCGGTGAGAGGGAACATCCTTGACCGCAAGGGCAGGCTTCTGGCAATGAGCTATCCTGTGTATATCCTTCATATGGACTGCACCGTAGGCAAGGAGAGCGAATGGCAGTCAAAGGTACCCGCACTTGCCGAAGGGTTGCACCGGATATTCCCCGAGATGACAGCCGCCCAGTACGGCAAGATGATAAGACAGGCCCGCAGCAAAGGCCAGAGATACCTTTCAATAGGCAAACCGATTGACCATAAGACACTTAACAAGGTACTTCAACTGCCGCTCTACAGCGAAGGACGCAATAAGGGGGGTCTGATTGTCGAGCAGAAAAACACACGGCGATACCCCTACGGGACGCTTGCAAGAAGGACTATCGGATTCGTGCGCGAGAGCAATCCCGGCGTCAGCAACAATCTTGTGGGCATCGAGGGCAAATTCAATGACATCCTTCACGGCAAGGACGGCAAGGAATGGTTCAGGCAGACAGACAAGGGCAAAGTGGTGCGCAATTTCGACAGCGTCTATGTCAAGGCCGAGGACGGCAGGGACATTGTGACCACCATTGACATCGACTATCAGGAAATAGCCGACAAGGCTCTGAGGGCTCAGATTGACGGCAATGAAGATATTGAAGGAGCCTGCCTGGTACTGATGGAGGTCAGCACTGGAGCCATAAGGGCAATGGTCAACCTCAAGAAGGACAGTTCGACCGGAAGATTCGAAGAGATAGAGAATATGGCCATAGGAAGGCGTCACGAGCCGGGTTCCGTTTTCAAGACCGTGACGCTGATGTCGGTGCTTGATGACCACTGCATAAAGAGTCTTGACGAGATGATTCCCACAAATCACGGCAGAATCAGCGAAGCCCGGGTGGATGACCAGCATAT
Organism: Bacteroidales bacterium; assembly: GCA_024401865.1. GTDB lineage: Bacteria > Bacteroidota > Bacteroidia > Bacteroidales > UBA932 > Cryptobacteroides. The sequence continues at coordinate 8,025 of JAKSKI010000039.1, read as the reverse complement.
CAGAGACCACGAAGCGAAGGACAGGACTTCATCCATCAGTGTAATCGACGGATTCAAGATTTCATCCAATTATGTGTTCGCAAAACTGACTCTGGACAATTACGGAGGCCGTAAAGTGGACAAACTTATGGATCATTTCAAGGAATATGGGCTTACCTCCAAATTCGATTTCGACCTTGACGGCCTGCAGGCCCCAAATCTGCCAAGACCGGAGCATCTGTCCGACCTGGCCAGGGTCGGCTACGGCTATGCTACGGAACTCACCCCCCTTCAGGTGCTGACATTCTACAACGCCATAGCGGGAAAGGGCAGAATGATGAAACCATACCTCGTGGACGGACCTTGCGTTCTTGACAAGTCCATATGCCCGGCCGCAGTGGCAGACACCCTCACCAGGGCTCTCAAGGCCGTGACAGAAGACGGAACCGCAAAATGGAGCCTGCAGAACTGCAAAGTAACAGTGGCCGGGAAGACCGGAACCTCATTCGGCACATTCCCCAAGGGGCAGAGGGGCTCCGATCCTTATCACGACCCTTCGGGAAGAAGGAAATATCAGGGGACGTTCGTGGGTTATTTCCCTGCCGACGACCCTCAGTACTCGGTAATAAGCACCGTGTATTCATATCCGACAATCAGAAGCTATCAGGGAGGCGGGATCCCCGCCAGAGCCATCAGGGCACTGATAGACGAATTATACATAATTGACCCTTACTGGCAGGAGGAACTTGTACAATGCGACTGAAAGAATTGATTAAAGGCCTGGACGCCGAAGTGATACGCGGGTCCGGAGACTGCGAAGTGAATGCCATCTTCAACGACTCGCGCCGAGTCATCCCCGGCTCCCTGTTCATCGCCGTCAACGGTTGTGCCGTCGACGGCAGGCAGTTCGCCGACGCAGCCATGGCAAATGGCGCCGCAGCTGTTGTCAGCGCCGGGCGCAGAGACCTGGCCCTTATCGCAGACAGGTTCTATGACCATCCTTCAGGCAAGCTGAAACTGGCAGGCATAACAGGCACCAACGGCAAGACCACCACAGTCACACTGTTGTACAACCTGTTCAGGAACCTTGGCTACGAATGCGGTCTTCTGTCTACAATAGCAAATTATGTGGGAGAGAAACGTATGGAGACCGCCAACACCACGGCAGACCCCATCACCATCAATTCCCTGATGAGCGAGATGGTCGAATGCGGTTGCGAATTCTGCTTTATGGAGGTCAGCTCCATAGGTATCGAGCAGGACCGCGTGGCCGGGCTAGAGTTCAGTGCCGGCATTTTCTCCAATCTGACCCACGACCATCTTGACTATCACGGCACATTCGCCGAATACCTGAGGTGCAAGAAACTCTTCTTCGACAATCTGCCCGCAACAGCCAGTGCCATCATCAACATAGATGACCGCAACGGCAGTGTGATGGTGCAGAACACAGCGGCCCGGGTCGTTACCTGCTCCTGCCGCAGCGGTGCCGACCATACCTGCAGGATAGTGGAGGAAGGATTCGAAGGGATGCTGCTCAAACTTGACGGGACTGAAGTCTGGACCAGGCTCATAGGCTCTCACAATGCCTACAACATACTTGCCGTATACAGCACTGCGCTGTGCCTCGGGGCCAGCAAGGATGAAGTTCTCCTCGCTGTGAGCAATCTGCAGTCCGCTCCCGGACGTCTCGAAACACTTCGCGGCCCGCGCGACCTGAGCGTTGTCATCGATTACGCCCACACTCCGGATGCTCTGGAGAATGTTCTGGTCACACTCCGGGACGTGGCGCCCGAGCGCAAGCTCATATGCCTGTTCGGCTGCGGAGGCGACCGGGACAAGACCAAGAGGCCGGAAATGGCGGAAGTGGCGGAAAGACTGGCGGACAGCATATTCGTAACATCCGACAACAGCCGCACCGAGCGCACTGAAGACATTATGGATGACATCTGCAAAGGATTCTCCACCGGATCGGCATCGCGTGTCATACGGATATCCGACCGCAGGGAAGCAATACGCGCAGCCATACTCACGGCACCGGAAGGCTCGACCATCCTCCTTGCAGGCAAGGGTCACGAAACATACCAGATTATAGGCTCGCAGACAAACCATTTCGACGAGCGTGAAATAGTAGAACAGACTTTCAAGCAGATAGACTTATGATATATCATCTTGTTCATTGGCTCACTGAAGCCGGCATCCATCTTCCGGGAGCCGGTCTGATGAACTACCTGTCATTCAGGGCAATGGCGGCAGCCATCATCAGCATGCTCATAGCATTCATCGCAGGGAAAAGAATCATCTGTTTCCTCCGCCGCAAACAGATCGGCGAGACCATCCGCGACCTTGGTCTGGAGGGACAGATGGAGAAGAAGGGTACTCCCACAATGGGAGGAGTCATCATTATCCTGTCAGTCTTGGTATCGGCACTGCTGATATGCGACCTCACCAGCATATATACCATCCTGCTTCTCGTCACAACTCTCTGGTGCGGTGCTATCGGGTTCGCCGATGACTATATCAAGGTTTTCAAGCATAACAAGGAGGGTCTGAGCGAAAGGAACAAGCTCATTTGCCAGTTCGGCCTGGGACTGTTCATTGCAGTTATGATGTGTGTGAGCACCTCCATCCACACGGATTCGGTCATTACCACCATTCCCTTTGTCAAGGCCCACGAATTCGATTACAGATGGCTCTCTCCATTCAGAGGCCAGATGGGAGTATACTGGACCTGGGGAGTATATATGATGGTCATCATTTTCGTCATCCTCGCCTGCACCAACGGGGCCAACCTCACCGACGGGATGGACGGACTGAGCGCCGGCACTTCCGCCGTCATCGGAGTGGTCATCGGCATAATGGCCTGGATGAGCGGTGACGCCATCGATTCCAAGTACCTCAACATAATGTATCTTCCCGGTTCGGGAGAGGTCGCCATCTATATGGCGGCATTCGCGGGGGCCCTGATAGGCTTCCTCTGGTACAACACCTTCCCGGCCCAGGTGTTCATGGGCGATACCGGCAGCCTCACCATCGGTGGCGTCATCGGAGTGAGCGCCATTCTTATCAGGAAGGAACTCCTGCTCCCCATCCTCTGCGGTATTTTTCTTATGGAGAGTCTGTCCGTCCTGATACAGAGGTTCTATTTCAAATACACACGCAAGAAGTACGGGACGGGCAGAAGGGTGTTCCTGATGGCTCCCCTGCACCACCATTTCCAGAAAATGGGCGTGCCCGAGCCCAGGATCGTGTCACGCTTCTGGATTGTCGGGATAATACTTGGTGTAGCGACATTGGCATTAATGAAAGTCAGATAAAGATATATGGCAAGATTGGTAGTATTGGGCGGAGCAGAGAGCGGCATCGGGGCCGCAGTGCTCGCCAAAGTCAAAGGATTCGACGTATTCCTGTCAGATAACGGCAAGATACGGGAGGATTATGCGCAGACCCTGAAGAAATGGGACATCCCTTTCGAAGAGGGCGGTCACACCGAGAGCCTCATTCTCAATGCGGACGAGGTGGTCAAGAGTCCCGGCATCCCTTCTGAAGCTCCGATGGTCCGCAAACTTGCCGACCAGGGCACCCATATCATTTCGGAGATAGAATTCGCGGCAAGGTATGACAGCGCGAGGAAAATCTGCATTACGGGATCCAACGGCAAGACTACGACCACCACGCTCATTCACTACCTCCTCACCAATGCAGGCCTGAACGTCGGACTCGGAGGCAATATCGGCAAGAGTTACGCGATGCAGGTAGCCACCGAGCACCACGATTATTATGTCCTGGAAATCAGCAGTTTCCAGCTTGACAACTGTTATGACTTCCGCCCGGACATCGCCATAATAATGAATATCACTCCCGATCATCTGGACAGATATGACCACAAGATGGAGAATTATGTCAAGGCCAAATTCCGCATCACGCAGAATCTCCGCCCTGAAGATTGCTTCATATTCGACTCCGACGATGAGATAACCATCGCACATCTCAACAAGATTGTGCTTCAGGCCAAGATGCTTCCTTTCACCCAGAAAGAAGAAGTCAGCCAGGGAGCCTTCATCAGGGACGAAAGCATCGTTGTAAGATACGAGGAGGACGAAACGGAGATTTATCTCAAGGAACTCGCTCTCGGCGGCAGGCACAACATATATAACTCGATGGCAGCGGCACTTGCAGCCAAGGCTTCAGGCATCGACAACAAGGTGATTCGCGACTCGCTCAAGAGTTTCCAGCCCATAGAGCACAGACTGGAGCCCGTACTCAGCATAAGGGATGTCCTGTACATCAATGATTCCAAAGCCACCAACGTCGATTCGGCCTGGTACGCCCTCGAATGCCAGACCAAACCGGTGGTGTGGATTGTGGGAGGCAAGGACAAAGGCAACGACTATTCGGTATTGAACAACCTGGTCAAGGAAAAGGTAAAGGCAATAGTCTGCCTCGGCGTCGACAACACCAAGATACACGACTCGTTCGAGAGCATCGTAGGCAGTGACAGGATTGTGGATACCTCATCAGCGGAGGAAGCTGTGAAGGCGGCGGCAGGACTGGCCAGCTCGGGCGATGTGGTGCTTCTGAGCCCGTGCTGCGCAAGTTTCGACCTGTTCAGCAGCTATGAGGACCGTGGCAGGCAATTCAAGGAAGCGGTCAGGAAACTGTAGACTATGACAAAGAGCAGGAAACAATTCTGGAATTTCTTTGACAGCCTTGAAGGAGACAAGGTCGTTTGGATTATCGCGCTTATGCTGATAATGATATCGATAGTCTGCCTTTTCTCCTCCACCTCACGTCTGCTGACAGGCAATCTGACCCGCTTGGACATTGTCAAGGGACAGGCTCTGATGGCCTGTCTGGGTCTTGCGGTCATCATTGCTTGCTACAATGTCAAGGATATCAAAGCATTCAGATGGTGCTCGCAATGGGGATTCGCCCTGTCTCTGGCACTGCTCCTGCTGCTTGTCTCGCAAATAGACACCCCATTCATAAAATCTGTCGAAATCAACGGTGCACGGCGCATTCTGCAAGTGAGCGGATTCCAGATTCACGTCTACGAGGTAGTCAAGGTGGCGATGGTCCTCTATATGGCCTGGGCGATTGACGCAATCCGGAACGGCAGTCTGAAATGGCCTGCGGGCAAGAAACTCCAGAAATACATATATCTGTACGCGCCTTTCGTAACCATCATTCTTATGGTCATCCCCGGCAGCAATTCCGCAGCCCTGTTTATCGGGTTCATAATGTTCACTGTGATTCTTCTGGGCGGCGGCAACTTCAAGGATATGGCGCTGCTGGCACTTGTCGCCGTAGCGATAGTATCCTGCTGCGTCGGGATATACACAATCTCGGACGGCAAATATATGCAGCGCATAGGCACAGCCGTGAGCCGAATAACCGAGGACACTGACTGGGAGCAGAGAGTCCGCGACTCCAAAAAGGGTTCGAAGGAATACTATGAAGCTCTGGACGAGATACGGCAGCCGTACAGTGCCAGGATAGCGGTCCACGAGGGAGGACTGATAGGCAAGGGGCCCGGCCAGAGCACGCAGCGATATGTAGTGCCTGATATGTCCGAGGACTATATGTTCAGCTTCATAATAGAGGAATACGGCCTATTTGGCGGCATCGTCATAATATTCCTGTATGTCAGCCTGCTGGCAAGAGGAGCATTGATTGTCAGGAACTGCGGCTCAGACCTCTATGCCAAGCTGACCGTCGGCGGCCTGTGCCTGCTGATCAGCGGTCAGGCATTCCTGCATATGTTTGTCAATGCGGACATCGGCCCGATGACAGGACAGACCCTGCCGATCATAAGCCACGGCAACTCAGCCTTCCTGTGTTTCTGTCTTGCATTCGGCATCATTCTGTCCATCAGCAGGATGGCCAACAAGCGGATGGAAATCATCCAGAAGGATGCCAGGCCACTCGCGGAGGACCACGACGTAGTAAAGGACCTTGATATACTTGAAGAAATATGAAATACAGACCATTGAGAGTTATCATAAGCGGAGGAGGTACCGGAGGACACATTTTCCCTGCGGTAAGCATCGCCAACAAGCTGAAGGAAGTCAATCCTGCAACCGAAATACTGTTTGTGGGAGCGGAAGGCAGGATGGAAATGGAGAAAGTGCCTGCCGCAGGATATGAGATCAAGGGACTGCCTATCGTGGGGCTTCAGAGACAACTTACCCTGTCCAATATCAAGAACGACATACAGGTGCCGTTCAAGCTTGTCGCCAGCATAATCGAAGCGGGACGGATTATCGAGAGATTCCGTCCGGACATAGCGATCGGCGTAGGCGGATATGCCAGCGCTCCCCTGCTTTGGGCCGCCACCCGCAAAGGCATTCCCGCCCTCATTCAGGAGCAGAACGGATTCGCCGGGCTCACCAACAAGATACTCGCAAAGCGTGTCGGAAGCATATGCGTGGCGTACGACGGGATGGAAAAATTCTTCCCTGCAGACAAAATAACGTTCAGCGGCAACCCGATACGTTCCGAAATCCACCCTTATGGTGAAGAGGACAGAAAACAGGGCCTGCAGTTCTATGGTCTCTCTCCGGACCGGCGTCATCTTCTCGTCGTTGGAGGCAGTCTGGGAAGCGGCACCCTCAACAAGGCTATGAAGAAATGGATAGAAGACGGATGTCCCGGAGGGGATGACGTCGAGGTGCTTTGGCAATGCGGCAAGTATTACAGGAAGGGCGTGGACGAGTTTATGCAGAACCGCAACCTGCCGTTCATCCACCATACGGATTTCATAGCAAGAATGGACCTTGCCTATGCCAGCGCCGACGTCATTGTAAGCCGCTCCGGTGCATCCTCCATCTCGGAGATATGCGCAGCGCGCAAGGCAGCGGTCTTCGTACCGTCACCCAACGTGGCCGAAGACCATCAGACCCACAATGCTATGGCTCTGGTCAACAAGGGCGCCGCGATGATGGTAAAGGACTGCAATGCCGAAAGCGATCTGATGCGTACCGCGATGGACCTCATCCACGACAGGGCCGGAATTGAAGAAATGGAAAGGAATGTCGCACCTCTTGCACGGATGGATGCGGCACAGACCATAATAGATGAAGTTTACAAACTGGTATGATATGAAATCGGTATATTTCATTGGCATTGGCGGTATTGGAATGAGCGCCATAGCCAGATACTTCAAGTTCAAGGGTTTCGAGGTCAGCGGCTATGACAGGACTCCCTCTGAACTTACTCGCGAACTCGAGAAAGAAGGCATTCCCGTCCACTATGAGGACAATTGCAGCCTGATTCCCCGTGACGCCAGCGAGACTCTGGTGGTATACACGCCAGCCATCCCGGCCGATTTCGGCGAACTGCGCTATGTCAACGGGAACGGCTACCGTGTAGTAAAGAGGTCCAGGATATTGGGAGAAATAACCAAAGGGCAGAAATGCCTTGCGGTGGCGGGTACCCACGGCAAGACCACCACTTCGACCCTGGTCGCCCACATCCTCACCGAATCGGGTGCCGGGTGCTCCGCGTTTCTCGGGGGCATATCCAAAAACTACAACAGCAATCTTATCGTCAGCACGAACAACACCGTCGTGGTGGAGGCTGACGAGTTTGACCGTTCCTTCCACCAGCTTCACCCCGACATCGCCGCCATCACTGCAATGGATGCCGACCACCTGGACATCTACGGAGACCTGGAGCACGTGCAGGAAGCGTTCCGAATCTTCGCGTCACAAGTCAAGGAGACCCTCATTCTCAAATACGGACTTCCTGTAAGCGGCACAGACACTTCAGCCAGAATATACTCCTATCATTACAATGATGGAAGGGCCGACTTCCACGCCACCAATCTCAAAGCAGACGCCACCGGTCATTTCTGCTATGACCTCGTATACCCCGGAGGAACACTTGAAGGCATCAGGGTGGGCACCCTCGGTTGGGTTAACGTTGAGAACAGCGTGGCCGCCGCCGCCATCTGCCTGTGCTATGGAATTGATGCCCAGAAAGTCAAATCGGCGATTGGCAGCTTCCGCGGTGCGAGAAGAAGGCTTGACGAGCGCATCAACAATGGCA